>NZ_JBFAAI010000006.1:0-324465 GCF_040639655.1 Actinoplanes sp. NPDC023801
CTCAACGCCTTCGATCTCGCCTTCGAAGGACGACTCACCGCAGCCCGTAACTGACCTTCAACAACATCGAGTTACACCGTTTTCTTGACACTCCCACGGCGGCGGCTTCCCGTGGTTCGAAGATGTGTATACATGCGCGGGATTCCTGATCATCGATTCGCGGCGGTTGCGTATTTATGTAAAGGTGACCAGCACCGGCAAGATCTGTGGAATCGAACTTCCGCTGACGTCCTCCAGTGGCGACGTTGTTCCAGGCATGGGCGGATCCTTCCCGCAAGAACTGGCCTCGGTTATCCGTAACGGAACACTGGTCCGCCAGCCGCAGACCGGTATCGAGGATGACTACTGCGCCACCGTCTACGACATGACCGCCTGGGTGGATGACTGACACAGCCGGAAGTCTCGAAGTTCGCGGCGAGCTGCGGAAGTCTCGACGTCCGGTCGCCGCACTTCCCGACTGCCTGGCCCTGCACAAGTCGCGCCAGCGAACCGACCTCCGCTGCCAACGGCCGACGCGGTCGATCTCGTCGCGGCATGATGCACGGCGGACCGGCGATGCACGTTCGCTGCTCACGGCCCGCTCGCACTGCCCTCGAGGTCAACCTCTGGCAACCGCCTGCATCACATCTACTTTTGAGGGCCGACCACCCACTCTTTCGGAGGCGGCCGCCAAGCGACACGGCAGCGATCACCGGAGCCACGACAGCGCTCGGCTAAAGGCGATCATCACGGCCCCGCGCCACGCCCACCCTGGCGGTCGATCCACAGGCATCGAGGTCGAGATCGCCATACCTCTTTCTACGAGGACCACCTCGCCCGACCGGGCAGGACAACCGGCTCAGCCCACAGGGAAGACCGTGACACCTCTGACATTCGAACAGAGGCCTCGGTGCGGCCGGCCACTATCCTCCTCCGGAACTGAGGGATACAGGATGGCGGTGTGGCGGTGTTGACGACACTGGGGCAGGTGGCGGACCGGGCACTGGAACTCGGTATCGCGGTAGTGGTCGGGCAGGACGGGGACGACCTGCGCGACCAGCCGCTGTCCTACTACGGCGAGGACCCCGCCGGCGCGCTCATCGACATGATGGAGGAGTGGGGCGCCGGCGTGCGGATACACCCAAAGGTGGACAACCTCCTGGAGGGCTACCGGGATCTGTTCGACCGTTTCACTGCCAGCAGCGGAGGCACAGTGGTCATCACCGACGTCGAGCTCTTCGAAGAAGCCGACGGTGAGCGTATCCGGATGCTGGTCAACGGCGAAGAACTCGTCTGGCACCTGGAGCATCAAACGGACCGGTACATCGATACGCTGATGGTCTTCGAGATTACCGACCGGCTGACGCCGCGCGACGACACGGACCCGCGGGTCTTTGTCGCACTTGACGACGCCGACGATGAGCTCGGGTTCATCTTCGCCGATCCGGGGGCCCTGTCGATCCTGACCCGCGAACTCGGCATCGAGCATGCCTGACGGCCGGTCCGGCATGGCAGTTGCGTGAGCGAGCCAGCCAAAGACTCTTACGAGCCTGTTGGCGGCACGACTCAGGGAGCGTTGGCACTTCCGGGCAGGACGGCCGCGTCGCGGAGATGGACGCGGCCGCCTCTGTACCCGTTCACTTGAGGGGAACCTTCACCCCGGCCGTGAATGCCGATTCGTGCAACACCACTGAGGCCAGCTTGGTTCCCTTCGGAACGTCGAACACCAGTTTTCCTTCGACGGAGTTTCCTGGATTGATCTGCTCCAGGAACGTCGAGGAGTCCTCGTTGGCATAGATCGCGGCGCCTGAGTCGACCGAGTACTCCGTATTGGCGCCGTCGTAAGCCTTCTGAGAACCATCGTAGAAAGTCTCCGCGGAAGTACCTACGTTCTTGATGGTCACATCGATCAGGCAGAACTCGCCTTGAGCCTTTTCGTTCGCATACTGGCCGCCGACCTGGGCCACACCGCACTTCATGCCAGTTACGGTGAACTGGAACTTTCCATCCGTTGCCGGCTTGTTCATCTCGCCCGCTACAGCGTTCTTACCGCTCTGATTGTCATCCACCTTGCTCGCGCCGCCTACGAACAGCACGAAGATCCCTACGCAGCCGAGGATCATTGCCAGGACGATGCCACCGACAATGAACGGCCACTTCTTGCGCTTCTTCTGTGGCTGTTGGATCGGCGGTGGGTAGCTGTGCTGCTGGGCGTGCGGCGGCGGGCCGTACGGTGGCGGGCCGGAAGGCTGGCCAGGTGGCGGGCCGGAAGGCTGGCCGGGTTGCGCTCCATACGGTGGCGGACCGGACGGCTGGCCGGGTTGCGCTCCATACGGTGGCGGACCGGACGGCGGCCCGTAGGACGGCGGCCCACCTTCCGGCTGGTTCTGATCGGGTGGCGGCTGATAGGTCACTTTAGGCTCCACGGACCGGCAAAGAGTAGATTTGCGCGGCCAAGCCCAGTCCAGAACTAAACCGCACTCCGCTTCACAGTAAGGTCCGGAGGTTGCAACGAGCCGTTTCGCCGATGTTGGTTCCGCCGATTGAGTACGGATTCTTGGCAGCCGCTCGATTCAAAACGGCATGGAAGAGCGGATTCGCGCCGACGCGCCCGATCGCTCTAAAGCGTGTGTTGATGATTGCCAGGACCGATCAAGTCGGCCAGGCGCACTTACTTCCTTCGCTGGAGGCTCACCGCCCTGCACCTCCTTCGTGCGGCGGATCGCACATCTTCAAAATCCCCTTCGCCGCGGGCGGACGGCCCGGCTGGCTGGCTGGCTGGCGATGCCGCGCACGAAGGCAGCAACGGACTCGATGCTCGACCTCATGGTTCTTCCCCGCGCACGTCACTTCCGACATCAGCCGCGATACGGCCTCGGTGGAGGTGGTTCTCAGGATGCCGGGCACGCAAAGATCATGGCCATGGAGGAGTGCCTGATCTGCGCCAAACACCGGGGTGAGGGATCGCTGGGCGGCATCCGGGTGTGGGAGGACGAGCACAGTCTGGTCTTTCACCGCCCGGTCGACGCGTCGGGTACCACGATGCCCGGCTATCTGTTCGTGGAGAGCCGCCGGCATGTCCCCTACCTCGCCGATCTCACCGACGTGGAGGCCGCCGCCATCGGTCGTGTGGTGCGGCGTGCCGCGGAGGCTCTCCGGGCCGAGGTGGATGCCGAGTTCGTGTTCTCCGCTGTCGCGGGTATGAGCCATGCGCATTTCCATCAACATCTGTTCGTACGCCATCGCGGCACACCCGCGGAGTACGGCTGGATGGCCGGCGATCAGTGGCCCGGTGTTCCTCGCAGCACGGCTCCGGCGATCGCCGAGCTCTGTGTCCGCCTGCGCCCTTACCTGGCGGGCCGGTGACGATCGGCCTGGCGGGCCAGTGACGAACGGCCTGGCGGGCCGGTGACGAGGAACGCCCGGCCGCCGGGGTGGTGCCGTGCACAGCCCGCTTCCGAACAGCGAACGGCCCGGCTGCCTGGGCAGCCGGGCCGTCGATGAAGCAGTGGAGATCAGCGGCGGGAAGCCCGCGCCTCCTTGACACGGGCCGCCTGCTCGGCCGCCTCCGCCGGGATTGCCGACTGCTTGCGGGCGCCCTGCGCCTCAGCCGGGGGGATCTCGCAGTTCATGACCGTCGAGGTGCCCATGACGATGCAGGTGTCGCCTTCGATGCCGTGGGCGCCACCGTCGATGGCGTCGGCCGCGGTGGGGCTGCCGACCGGGTTGTTCCCGGCATCCACGGACTCGCCGATGAGGACGTCGTCGTGGTCGTTGCCCCAGATCAGGTCGTTGGCGGCGTCGCCCTCGATCCAGTCGAAGTCGCCTCCGCCGGAGAGCTTGTCGGAGCCGGCCCCGCCGAAGATGTAGTCCAGGTCGTTCTCGCCGTGGATGGTGTCGTTGCCGTTCCCACCCCAGGCCACGTCGGCGAGAAGGTTGTCGCCGGAGATGCGCTCACCGGCGCCGGAGTAGATCCGGTCGTTGCCGTTCTCACCGTCGATGTAGTCGACGTCGTTGGCGCCGGAGATGGTGTCGTTGCCATCACCACCGAACAGCTCGTCGTCGCCGGCGTCGCCGTAGATCCAGTCGTCGTTGCCTTCGCCGTCGACGTAGTCGTTGCCCGGGCCACCGGCGAGAGCGTCGTTACCGGTGGAACCCCAGATGTCGTCGTTGCCTGCGTCGCCCCACACCTTGTCGTTCCCGGTGCCCGACCAGACGCTGTCGTTGCCGTTCCCGGAGCGGATGTGGTCGACACCGGACTCACCGAACAGCTTGTCGTTGCCGTTGTTGCCGTACAGCTTGTCGTTACCGGAGCCGCCCTGGAGCTGGTCGCCGCCGGAGCCACCGATCAGGGTGTCGTTGCCGGTGCCCCCGCCGGCGAGCAGGTAGACGGAGGTCTTGTTGTTCACCACGTCGTTCTTGTCGCCGAGCGCCGCGGTGATCCGCGTCGTCTTCGCCTTGGTGGTGCAGCGCACCTTGTACTTGGTGACCTTCTTGCAGCCCTTGCCGGCCTGGAGCGCGACCCGGTCGGTCAGCGTCACGGTGCGGCCCGAGATGGTGACGGTCAACGAGTTCGCCCGGCCGATCAGGGCCTGGAACTGCACCGTGTTGGTGCCGACGACCTTGGCCAGGCCGGCGCTGGCCGCCTGCGCCGGGGTCGAGAGGAAGAAGGAGGAGGCGGCCACCGCGACTGCGGCGGCACCGACCGCGGACAGGGTCCGGCGATTGATGATTGCCATGATGAAAGATCCCCGTTTCAAAGCAGACGGGACGGTACGAAGATCCGCCCCCGTCAGCGATCAGCGTAGGACGATACCGTAGCGACGTCGCCCCCCACTCGAAGTGACCTCCATCACTTCAGGACAGTCGACAGTGCTCAGTCGATAGCGGTCGGCGACACCCGGGTCACGCTCGGCGCCTGGGCCGCGGAGGCGGACGCCACACCGGTGTACCACTCACACCCGGACGTCGTGGTCTTGCTGGAGGACTCGAGGCAGATGTCGCCGACCGAGGTGTTGGCACCGGCGTAGAGCCGGTCCACCGCGGTGGGCGAGCCGGACGACACACCCCGGCCGCCGACGGCCTTGTAGACCTCGCCGACCAGTACGTCGTCGCCCGCTTCACCGGCGATGGCGTCGTTGCCGGCGTCGCCGATCAGGAAGTCGTCGCCGTCGCTGCCCCACACCTTGTCGTTGCCGCCCCAGCCGCGGACGACGTCCCTGCCGGTCCCGGCGTAGACGGTGTCGTTGCCGGCCTCGCCGTGCAGCTGGTCGTTGCCTGCCCCGCCGTAGACGGTGTCGTTGCCGGTACCCGCCGCGACGTAGTCGTAGCCGCTGCCACCCACGATGCGGTCGGCGCCGGAGTCGCCGAAGAGCTCGCCCTTGCCGTTGCCGCCGTAGAGCTTGTCGTTGCCGGGGCCACCCTGCAACTGGTCGCCGCCGGGGCCGCCGATCAGGGTGTCGTTGCCGGTGCTGCCGCCGGCCAGCATGAAGACGCCGGTGTAGTTGCGCACGTAGTCGTTACGGTCACCGAGCGCCACCTTGACGAGCTTGGTGGCCTGGGTGGTCGTGCACCGCACCTGGTAACGAGTGACCTGCTTGCAGCCCTTGCCGGCCTTGATCGCGACCCGGTCGGTGAGGGTGACGGTACGACCCGAGATCGTGACCGACACCTTGTTGGTGCGCTCCATCAGCGCCCGGAAACTGACCGTGCTCTTCCCTGCGGCCGCGAGACCGGCCGACGCCGCCTGCGCCGGCGACCCGAAGAGTGTCGTGGCAGCGAGCGCCGCGGCGGTGGCACCGAACGCGACCAGAGTCCTGCGGTACTTCAGGTTCATGAGAAACCCCCGTTGAGAGTTGATAGTTGATAGTTGATCAGCAGACCAGTTCGGCGCCCGGACGGCCAGCACCGGGCCGCATCACCACCCGGACGCGGTCGACCCCGGCCATCTTCCGTACCGCCGGCAGCGGCCCGCATTCGAAGTCACGGCCCACAGTGGTCAGAGACAGCGACTCCGGCATCGACTCCGCGGTGACGCCCTCGAGCTGGACAGGGTCGTTGCCGGCACGCTCCCGGAGCTTCTGGTACGCCTGCTCGCGCGTCTCCAGCCGGATCCCGTCCCGTGCCGGCAATGCACCGAGCGCCTGCTCCACCGCGTCGCGTTGCCGGAGGTCCGCGTCCGGTTCCATCGATACCGCGACGGTGAACTCGCGCTCCGGAACATACCGCCACCCGGCGACGAGCATTACCGTGGTGGACGCGACCGCTCCGAGAACCAGAGCGCCCGCGGCCGTGCCGAGCAGATGCAGCCACCGCCGGCTCGCCGGCCGGGGCTTGTCCGCTTTTTCCGTCCACGACTCGACGTCGAACGGGTCGTGTGTCGGCTGTGGATCGGTCATGATCCGCAAAGCTATAACAGTCGCACCATGCCGTGGTTGTCCACACCGTCACGGAGGGCCTTGATGGCGGTCGCTGAGTGCTACAGAGTGTTGTCGGGATCGGTCAACCTCGGAACGCAAGGAGGCCTCGTCGTGAACGGCTTCTCGAACGACTCGGAGCATGCCGCCTACAACCTGGCCGAGGCGCTCCTCGAGAAGGCCATGTCCTGCATGAAGCACGCGGAGGAGGCATCCGAGGCGTTCCGCTCCGGGCGGATCGCGATGCGGCGGCAGTTCAAGTCCCGGGGGCTCTCCGAGGCGGAGGCCGACATCAGATGGGCCGGGACGGTACAGGCCACCCGGGCGATCTCGGAGAACAGCTTCTTCATGGCGCAGGCGACGATGTACAACAACGCCGCCGCCGCGCAGTACGCGAAGGCCCTTTACCTGCGGGGCAAGTGAGCCTGGTCAGGCCGCCCGGTGCCGCAGCGTCGCGACCGTGGAACCGGCGAGGGCGAGCAGACAGTCCGGCAGGGTCCCGTCGGCGATCGCCGCACCGAACAGCGCCTCACCGGTCGGGAAGTCACCGTTGACGTAAGCGCTGACGAACCGCGCGACCCAGCGCTTGTCATACCGCGCGTCGTCGATCCCGGGGAACTCGAGCGTCCAGGCGCCGCCGGGCGGAACGTGCCCGACCATGGTGGCGGCGAGGCACCAGGCGACGTCCCACGCACCGACCACGCCGTCCCGGTCGACGACCGCGTCAAACGTGTCCGCCACAGCCGCGGAGTCGCCGCTGAGCGCACACTGCAGAACCTGCGCGGCGTCGTCGAATGCATGCTGTGGTACGTCGGTCACGTTGGAAAAGGTACGTCGGGCGGTCAAGGAACGCACTCGGACGTGGGAATTCAGGCACCACGGAGCAGGCAGGTGATTCTGGCTGTGCAGACCCGGTCGCCGGCCTCGTCGGTGAGCACCACCTCGTACGTGGCCACCGCGCGGCCCCGGTGCACCGGCACCGCGACACCGGTGACCAGTCCGGAGCGGGCGGCCTTGTGGTGGGTCGCGTTGATGTCGACCCCGACCGCGAAGGGACGGTCCACGGTCTGCCCGTGCAGGACCGCGCCGACCGAACCGAGTGTCTCGGCGAGCACGCAGGAAGCGCCTCCGTGCAACAACCCGTACGGCTGGGTGTTGCCTTCGACCGGCATGATTCCTACAACCCGTTCCGCGGTGGCTTCGGTGATCTCGATGCCCATACGTTCCGCGAGTGCACCGCCGCCGCCGCTGGTGAACAGGTGTTGCTTACCGTCCTCCGCGATATCCACGGGCGTACGTTACGCCCGATCCGGGGCCGGACCAGCGACAACCGTCACAGGGCGGGGACTGTTCGACTGAACCGCTGGGTACTGACGGGCACACCGCCGGGCCCACCGGCCGACGAGAGGAGCACCATGAGCGAGCCGCAGGAAGTCATCGAGACCCGTGGTGAGGATCGCGTGGACCTGCTCAAGAGCGACGCCAACGGCGACGGCCGTACGGACGTGTGGGTCTCCGACACCGACGGCGACGGCAAGCCCGACCTGTACCAGTTCGACACCGACGGCGACGGCAAGGTCGACGTGACCATGGTCGATCTCGACGAGGACGGTACGCCGGACCTGATCGTCGACGGCGACGGTGGCCTGCCGCCGTCCGGCACCGTCTGAGTCAGGCACCACCCAGCGCGGACAGCGCCACCCAGACGACCGCGATCGCGACGGCCACGGTCCCCAGGGTGGAGGCCGTGTGCCGCCAGGACCGTGTGCCCTCGACCGCCTCGGGATGTCCCAGGGCGGCGAGGGTGGCGCGGTGCTCGCGTACCTCCGCCGCGCGGGCCGGGGTCGCCTCGTCCGGGATGCCGGCTTCGGCACGGCTCAGTTCGACGGCCAGGCCGGCCTGGGCCCGCTGCAGTCTCCGTACCGCCGCCCGGGCTTTTCGCCCTGCTCTCGCCGCGGCGTGCCGGCGGGCCGCACCCCGCCGGGAGCCCGAACCGAGGACCCGCAGCTCCTCTTCGGTGATCAGGTCCCGCTCGCGGACCGTGGCCAGAATGCCCACGTAGTAGGCCGCCTCCCGATCGTGCGCACGCCGCACCAGGTAGAGGACCAGCAGCAGCGGCGGCAGTCCCTTGAAGAGCAGGACCGCGAGCAGAGCCACCGCGCCGTCACCGAGGCTCTCCCGGAAGAGCGGCGAGTTCCACAGCGAGTGTGACGCCCAGGCGCCGAACAGGGCGAGGCCGGCAACCGCGATCCGGCGCGGACGGCCGCGTTCGCGATTGACCACGAGGTAACCGATGCCGGCTCCGGCCAGCGCACCGAAGAGGGTGTGACTCCACACCCCGGCCAGGAAGCCGCGTACCAGGAACGTGGTGATCACCGGCTGCACCTGGTCGCCCTCCCCGGCGGACCGGACCGCGCCGATCGCGAAAACCACGTCCTCGACGATCTGGAAACCGAGGCCGACGAGCGCTCCGTAGACGATGCCGTCGAGCACACTGTTGATCTGGGAGCGGGCGATCAGCACGATCGCCACCACCCCGAGGGTCTTGGCGATCTCCTCGACCGTGGGCCCGGCCAGCGCGGCGCCCCATTCGGCGGCCAGGTCGGGCGAGCCGAGTTTGGCGATCAGGTTGTCCAGGGCCGTGCTGCCCGGAATGGAGACGCTGGTGGCGACCAGGCCGCCCCAGGCGAAGGCGACCACACGCAGACTGGGCGGTTCCCGTTCCATGAAGTCGAGTTCCGAGAGGAACAGCCAGAACGGCACCGCGAGCAGCCCGAAGAGCAGGATCGCGGTGAGAGTGGCGATCGGGTACGACTTTAGGAAGATCGCCATGATCTGGGAGATCCGGACCGCGCCGACGGCCAGCAGCACGATCACCACCCAGAAGGCCGGCTGGCGGACGAGCGCGGCCGACCGGTGCGCGCCGGGGCGGACCGGCTCGCTCATCTGTTCTCGTAGCGCAGGGTGCGGGTGCTGGCGTCGATCGCCGGCAGGGCCCGGCCGAGGTCGGTGTCGTCACCGCTGACCATCACCTCGATGGTGAGCCCGTGTGCGACGAAGACGGCGTACCGTCCGTCGCGGTCGCCGGCGGTGTATCCGCCCTGTACCCCGGCGAGCCCTCCGGCTGTGGAGACGGCCAGCTGGGTGCCGGTGATGTGGTGACCGGAGGTGCCGGTGATGCGTTGCCGGAGTCGCACGGCGGCCGCGGTCAGGTCGCCGTCGAAGGGTTCGACCTCGATCGCGTACCGCACCCGGTCGATCCGGAACAGGGCGGTTCCCCGGTCGTTGCCGGGACGGGTCCCGGTGACGTCGAGCGTGGCCCCGGCCGGTGGCACCACGGTGACCCCGGCGCCCACCAGGTAGGGCCGGCCGGACGCGGCGGCTCGCTCGGCCGGAACGGCGCGGTCCAGTGCGGGCAGACCGAGGGCCAGGGCGGCCAGCATCGACGCCACCGCGAGCGCGGCGGGCAGACCGAGGGTGCCGGGAAGGTCGGTGAGATGACGCCGAGTGACCCTCCCCATCCGTCCAAGTTAACGGCGGTCGCGGGTCGCTGTCCGGAGAACCGGGGACCGGCCAATGTGGAGGACGGATCAACCTGGGAGATTACGTATTTGTCCGTTTTACCGAAAGATGCTGCGGCGGCACGGTAGAGGTAAGCCATACCCCGTTGTCACTGTGATGGAAGACGTGTCCCGCCTCGGCCATCACCCCCGCCGCGACGCTGAACACCACCACGTCCGGCGAGCGGCGGCGACCCACGGTCACCGCGGTCGGCAGATCGGCCGAGAGGTGTACGTGATGCCGGCTCCGCGGGCGCAGTCCCTCACGCAGGATGGCCTCGAGATTCGCCCGCGGGGTGCCGTGGAACAGCTCGGCGGGCGGAACCGCGGCTGGGAGCGCCAGGTCCACGCCGACCCGCCGGGAGTGCCCCTGGCTGGCACGGATGCGTTCGACGCCGTCCGCGCCGGTCTGCACGGCGAACCGGGACTTGTCGTTGTGCGCGACCACGAGGTCGAGGTCGGCCCGGGTGACGCCGAGCGCGGTCAGCAGGTCGGTGACCGGCACCCACCCGTTCGCGTCCAGGGTCAGACCGGCCGACTCCGGCCGGTGTCGCAGGACCAGGGACATCCGCTTGCTGAGGCGAACCTGGTCCCGGCTGAGAACGGTCATTCAATCAACTCCATGACCGCAACGTAGTACGGGTGGTCCTGGTCGTCGATCGATTTCAGCTGCCAGGACGTGCCCTGCAGCAGGGTTCTCAGTTCGGCGACGGAGCAGTTGAGATAGTCGAACCAGTCGGTGGCGAGTTCCCGGTACCGCAGTCGCAGCCGCAGCTGGCCGCCCAGCCGCCCGCGTGCCCGGTTGCCCTCGTGATAGGCCACGTGGAGCGGATCGGTGGTCCCGTACGGGTCGGTGCCCTGCGCGATGATCCGCGCGCCGGGTGCCGCCAGGCGGGCCAGCGCCGCCAGGAACTCCGGTGCCCGCTCCGGACCCTCGATCAGGCCGAGGTTGTTGCCGAGCAGCAGGAACGTGTCGTACCGGACGCTGGCCCGGGAGAACTCGTCGACGGTGTTGAGCACCGTGTCGCGCAGGCCCCGGTCACGGGACACCTCGATCGCTCCGGCCGAGGTGTCCAGGCCGGTCACCGCCACGCCACGGTTCTGCAGCTCGATCGCGATCCGGCCGGCAC
This sequence comes from Actinoplanes sp. NPDC023801, assembly GCF_040639655.1. NCBI lineage: Bacteria > Bacillati > Actinomycetota > Actinomycetes > Micromonosporales > Micromonosporaceae > Actinoplanes > Actinoplanes sp. NPDC023801. The sequence goes on from NZ_JBFAAI010000006.1 coordinate 11,086, forward strand.
CCACCCCGATGTCGAGCACCCGGCCGCGCGCCAGCCGTACCGCCCGGTGGTCGAAGGGACGCCATTCGTCGGGCTCGGTCAGATAGTGACCGGCCAGGGCTCCGTTGATCAGGCCGTCGTCCCGCTCGATCACCTCGATCACGGGCCGCGGGTACCGTCCGCCGGCGAGTGGTCGCCGGCCGACGCCCAGGTGCACCGCGTAGGCGTCGCGGATCATTTCTCCGAAGGCGTCACCGATAGCCGGATGAGTCATGGTCACTACTCTTGAGTGATGACCGCACTGGAGCAACTCGGCTCGGAGAAATACGTCCTTCTCACCACATTCCGCCGAGACGGCCGAGCGGTTCCGACCCCGCTGTGGGTGGTGCCCGACGGCTCCGGCCTGGCGTTCTGGACGGTGGCCGGCAGCGGCAAGCTGAAGCGGATCCGCAACAGCGGGCGAGTCACGGTCGCTCCCTGCGACATCCGGGGCAACCCCACCGGCGACGCGGTCGAAGCCACCGCGCGGATCGGCGATCACACCGACCGGCTGCGCGTCGGGGACGGCATCAAGAAGAAGTACGGCCTGGTCGGCCGGCTGACCATGCTCGGCAGCCGGCTGCGCCGGGGCGTCGACGGAACGGTCGCCGTCCTGGTCTCGTGAGCGGATCAGAATACGAAGAAGGGGCGATCGCCTTCCCCAGCGTTCGCCCCTTGCGACGTCTCGATCGACCGAGACTTGTTCCCGACTTACCGTGCGTGTTCACTGCGAGTAAGTCGGAGACGGCGATCTTTCACCGTCGTGAGCAAGTCTCGCGGTCAGTCGCCCTGGCGCTGCGTGGGGATCTGCCCCTGCAGCAGGGCGCGGACCTCCGACTCCCGGTAACGACGGTGGCCACCCAGCGTGCGAATAGCGCTGAGCTTGCCCGCCTTCGCCCACCGGGTAACGGTCTTCGGGTCGACACGGAACATCGACGCCACCTCGGCCGGCGTTAGTAGCGGCTCAGGATCGTGCGTACGCGATGCCATCGGTCACTCCTCCACAGGTGCCTAAAAAACATCGGCCGGGGTCCCGCCGGCCGGTGCGTCTCTCATGGTCCGGCTAGTCCCCGATGTCCGACATGGGCCGAACGGACGAACGTCCCCAGATAGATGGATGAAGCATGCCCGATTTTTGCGCGTTTTATACGCCAGATAGTGTCTCGTTTGGCCCGATTATCACGCTTAGAGGACCCGTGATTACGAAGAGTGTTCACCTCGGGAGCGCTCCCGCGGGCCGAGATAAAGGGGTGTCTGTCCCATTTCCGCAGGTCAATTGCATCGCTCGAGAAGCTGCACGACGCGCCATCGCGCCACGAGCTTCTCGTAAGCCTCACTTGCTGACTCAGCGTCACCGCGAGAAAGTGCCGAAAGTCCGGCTGCCACCAATCCGGGGGAATCGTCCTCGCTGAGGTTGTCCTCCGGTAGGAGGTTGACGAGGCCGCCGTAGTCGAGCTCCACCACTGAACGTGGATGGAACTCCTCCAGCCAACGGGTGCCCTCCTCGACCGCCTCGGTGATCGGCGCGTCGCCAAGCGACTTACGCAGCACCGACACGGCCCGGTGCGCCCGCCGGCGCGCCTTGGAGATCTCCGTCCGGTAGCGCAGCACCCGGCGCCGGCCGGTCAGCGCGATCTCCCGCTCGTCCAGATCGACGAAGGCGAACCACCGCAGCGGCACGCCCCACGTGGAGATCTGCTCGTGCACCCGCGGCACACCCTGCTCCAGCACCTTCGCGCCGCTGCGCCAGTCCTCCACGACCGCTTTCGCCTGTCCGGCCAGCACCGGCGGGACGAACGCGTCGGCGAGCACCGCGGGCACACCGTCCCGCGCGCTCAGCGCCGCCTCGGCGACCCGCAGGCGCAGGTTCCACGGGCAGACCAGCACCGTGTTCTCCCACTCCAGCACATACGCCTCGTCGGGCAGGTCGGGCAGCCGGGTCCAGCCGGCCCCGAGCGCCTCGAGCACGGCGGTGCGCTGCCGGACGGGACCCTCGACCAAGCCCAGATCACGGCCTTCACGCGCGTACTCGCGCCAGAAGATCTGCCGCTCGCGGTCGAAGGCGGTCAGTGGCTCGTAAACCCGTAGGTACGACGCGAACAGTGACGGCACGGCGCGATCCTTTCACGAATCCGGCCGGGTGGAACTTCCCGCGCGGACGTAATCGGCGCGCCATTCGCACGACTACGCTCGGCGGTACCGGCTCACCCCGCCGGGATGACGGCCCCACGAAGGCCTACGCAGAGATCAGGAGAACCAACGATGGACGTGTTCGACACCGACGGGCACGAACAGGTCGTCTTCTGCCAGGACCGGGACACCGGCCTCAAGGCGATCATCGGTATCTACTCGACGGCTCTCGGGCCCGCGCTCGGCGGTACCCGTTTCTACCCCTACGCGAGCGAGGAAGCCGCCCTCGCCGACGTACTGAAACTGTCCCGCGGCATGGCCTACAAGAACGCCATGGCCGGTCTCGATCTGGGCGGCGGCAAGGCGGTCATCTGGGGCGACCCGGTGAAACTCAAGAGCGAAGCCCTTCTCCGGGCGTACGGCCGGTTCGTGGAGTCGTTGCGCGGCCGCTACTACACCGCCTGCGACGTCGGCACGTACGTGCAGGACATGGATGTGGTCGCGCGCGAGACCCGGTACGCGACGGGCCGCAGCATGGAACACGGTGGCGCCGGTGACTCGTCCGTCCTCACTGCCTGGGGCGTCTTCCAGGGCATGCGCGCCGCCGCCGAGCACACCTGGGGCACCCCGTCGCTGGCCGGCCGCACCGTCGGCATCGCCGGTCTGGGCAAGGTCGGCAAATACCTGGCCGCGCACCTGATCGAGGACGGTGCCTCGGTGGTCGCCACCGACGTGAGTGAGTCCGCCCTCGCCTGGGCGCGGGCCACGCACCCGGAGATCCGGCTGGTTCCGGACACCACCACCCTGATCACTTCCGACATCGACGTGTACGCGCCGTGCGCCCTCGGCGGCGCACTGAACGACGACACGGTGCCGGTGCTGCGCGCCAAGGTGGTGACCGGCGGCGCCAACAACCAGCTCGCTCACTCCGGCATCAGCAAGCTTCTCGAGGACCGCGGCATCCTCTACACCCCCGACTACGTGGTGAACGCCGGCGGCGTGATCCAGGTGGCCGACGAGATCCACGGCTTCAACTTCGACCGGGCGAAGCTCCGGGCCACCGGGATCTTCGAGACCACCCGGCGGCTGCTCCAGCTCGCCGTGGACGAGGGTGTGCCGCCCGCGACGGCGGCCGACCGGCTCGCCGAGCGGCGTATGGCAGAGGTCGGCCGGTTGCGCTCGATCCACCTCGCCTGAGGTCGTCCGAGGCCTGCCGCGCGCCGTCGGAGAAGCTCATCCGCGACGCGCGGCAGTGTCACACGCAACCCGAGGTGCCGAACGCGCCCTCGTCCATGTACCGTAAGACCCACGAGAGATGCCTGACGTCATCGGGGCCCAGCCTTCGGGCTGCCCCGAATTCTGTGCGAGGGGGTCGAGCCATGGGGCGCGGCCGTGCTAAGGCCAAGCAGACGAAGGTGGCCCGGGAGTTGAAGTACCACTCCCCGAACACCGACCTCACCGCCTTGCAGCGCGAACTGGCGGGTGCCGGTAAGTCCGACCGTCACTTCGACGACGACAACGATGAGTTCGTCGACGATGACGAGGACGACGCTGAGGATGACCAGGACACCTGGAAAGGTCAGGACTCCTGGTCGCCCACTAGGCGGCTCTGACCCCGTTTCGTACAGAGCACGCGGGCTTACCGCGTGCTCCAGTGTGTCACGTGGTCACGGTTCCTACGGTTGACGATGAAGCCCACGCGGGTTAGCTCCGCGTGGGCTTCAACCGACACCATCTTCAGCGGGGGCGATTGTTCCAGTTGTAGAAGGTAGGGATGTTCTCGAAGTGGTTCCAGGCGCACACCGCCGAGCCGCCGTCCTGCGGTGACTCCTCGGCGCGTTGTTGCCTGGCCGCTTCCGCCTCCGCGATGAGCGCGGCCAGCCCGGCGCGAGTGTCGTGCACCCGTGCCGTCACCGGATCCGTCTCCACGCCGTCAGACAGCCGTGGCTTCGTGATCTCGGGCATGATCCAGCACTCCCTCCAATAGGCGAATCTTGCTGTTACGGCAGTGGTTCGTTTCGGTCACGTCGAACCTGCCGTGTTCGAAGTAACGGTTGGCGGCGTGCGCGCCACCGCAGAAGCCGAAGTAGGGGCAGCTGTCACGGCATGCCTCAATCCCGGCCAGGAACTCGCGGATCCAGGGCGTCCGGTCCGCGCCGGCGAGGATCTCCGGCAGTGGCGTGGTCAGTACGTTGCCACTTGCGAAATCGCCGTACCGGGGATCGTGGAAGCCGGCCAGTTCAGGCGAGAGCAGCACGACCGAGCCGTCGTGGGCGATCGTCGGAATCGGATCCAGCCGCCGGGGCAGCAGTTCGTCGGCGTTGCCGTCCAGAACGGCGGCCGCGTACCGCAGCGTCCACTCCACCTCGCGCAGGTGGATCCGTGGGTCCCGGCGCCAGGCGGTCACCAGCTCGGCCCAGAAGGCGCTCACCACGGCCGGATCATGGCTGTTCAACCGGGTGTTGACGCCCTCGAGTTCCTCGAGGTTGATGCCGAGCACCTCACAGCCCAGCCCGAGGAAGTAGTCGTACAGCTCGGTAGCGACGCCCGGGCCCGGATCACCGACCACGCAGAGGGTGGAGAACGGGATGCCGTGCGCCCGCAGCCGCTCGACACCGCGGAGGATCAGGTCGTAGGCGGGCTTCCCGGCCCGGTCCACCCGGTCGTGGTTCCGGCTGCGCGGACCGTCCACGCTGATGCTGACCCGGACGTCGTGCTCGGTGAAGAACCTGCACCACTCGTCGTCGATCAGCGTCGCGTTGGTCTGCACGTGGTGCTCCACGGCCGTGCCGAACGGGGCGAACAAGGCGGCCAGGTGGTCCCGGCCGGCGGCGAGCGGTTCACCGCCGTGCCACACCACCGAGAATCGGCCGGTACGGGTGAATCCCGCCACCCCGGCGGCGACGGCCTCGGCGACCGCGACCGGCATCTTCCGGTTCTCCCGCCGGAACGGCAGATAGCAGTACTCACATGCAAGATTGCACAGCGTAGTGGGCTGCATGACGACGTACCCGGGTTCTGCCGAGATGCCCCGCATCCCGCTCCACGCAACCGCCATGTCCCCGCACACTCCCGTCGGCACCCGTGACTCAGGTCAGGCTAGGCCTCGCGATCCACAGTCCATGCGAAAGATCCGCATGTGCCGGACATCGACACACGCGGATCATTTCACGTTCGGACTATTGCGAACCAGAATCACTTTCCGGTCAGCCCCGGGTGTACGACCCCAGCATCTGCACCTCGCCGGAGCCCTCGACGACCTCACCGACCTGCCAGGCCTCGACCCCACGGCCGGTCAGGTAGGCCATCGCCCGGTCCGCGTCGTCGGACGAGACGACCGCGAACATGCCGACACCCATGTTGAAGGTGGCCTCCATCTCCGAGTCCTCGATCCGGCCCTTGGCCTGGATCAGGTCGAAGATCGGCTGCGGGCGCCAGGTCGACCGGTCCACCACGGCGTCCATGGTGGTGGGGAGAACCCGGTTCAGGTTGCCGGGGATACCTCCGCCGGTCACGTGCGAGAACGCCCGGACGTCGGTCTCCTCGATCAGGCCCAGGCAGTCCTTGGCGTAGATCTTGGTGGGGGTGAGCAGTTCCTCGCCCAGAGTGCGCTGGGTGCCGAAGTCGTCGACCACGGTGTCCAGGCGCATCCGGCCGGCGCCGAGGAGCACGTGCCGGACCAGCGAGTAGCCGTTGGAGTGCAGGCCGGACGAGCGCATCGCGATGACCGCGTCGCCCAGCTCGACCCGCTCCTTGCCGAGGATCTCGCTCTCCTCCACCACACCGACACCGGTGGCGGAGACGTCGTACTCGTCGGGACGCAGAACGCCTGGGTGTTCGGCGGTCTCGCCACCGAGCAGCGCGCAACCGGCGTACCGGCAGCCGTCGGCGATACCGGCGCCGATTTCGGCCACCTTGTCCGGGACGACCTCACCGCAGGCGATGTAGTCGAGCAGGAACAGCGGCTCGGCACCACACGCCACCAGGTCGTCGACGACCATGGCGACCAGGTCGATGCCGATCGTGTCGTGGATGTCGAGCTGCTGCGCGATCACCAGCTTGGTGCCGACGCCGTCGGTGGACGACGCGAGGATCGGGCTCTTGTACTTGGCGGTGTTCAGCCGGAACAGGCCGGAGAAGCCACCCAGGTCACCGATCACCTCGGGCCGGGTAGTCTTCCGGACCTTCGACTTGAGCAGCTCGACGGCCCGGTCACCGGCCTCGATGGAGACACCCGCGGCGGCATACGTGGCCGAGCGCTTGCGCGGTCCGCGTGCTGAGCCGGCCGTCCAAGGCTGACGGTCGCCTCCCTCGGCGCCGTTGGATCCGGCACTGTTGCGCTCGGACACGTGGGTCACGGTTCTCCCCTTAGCGGTTCTGTATAACTCAAGGTCACGGGTGGTGCAGCGCGGTCGCGCCGCCAGGGCTGGCGACCAGCGGCTCCGTTGCCGGACGGTCGTCGGTCGCGTGCTCGCGGGCCTCGTAGCCGGCCTCGAGGTCGGCTACGGCCGCAGTGGCCGCCTCGGAGGTGGCACCGGGCATCGACGCGCGCCGGCCGACACCCTCCAGGACGTGCTTGCCGATCAGGTCACCGGCCGGCAGCTCGATCGGGTACTCCCCGTCGAAGCAGGCCATGCAGAGCCGGGACTTCGGCTGCTCGGTCGCCTGGACCAGGTTGTCGAGCGACACATAACCCAGACTGTCGGCGCCGATCGAGCGGCGGATCCCGTCGAGCTCCAGGCCGTTGGCGATCAGCTCGGCACGGGTCGCGAAGTCGATGCCGTAGAAGCACGGCCACTTCACCGGCGGTGACGAGATCCGGACATGGATCTCCAGCGCGCCGGCCTCGCGCAGCATGCGGATCTGGGCACGCTGGGTGTTGCCGCGGACGATCGAGTCGTCGATCACGACGATCCGCTTGCCGCGGACCACCTCGCGCAGCGGGTTCAGCTTCAGCCGGATGCCGAGCTGACGGATGGTCTGCGACGGCTGGATGAAGGTGCGGCCGACATAGGCGTTCTTCATGAAGCCGGCGCTGTACGGAATACCGGACGCCTCGGCGTAACCGATCGCGGCCGGGATGCCCGACTCCGGCACACCGATCACCAGGTCCGCCTCGACCGGGTGCTCCTTGGCCAGCTTGCGGCCCACCTCGACACGCGCCGAGTAGACGTTGCGGCCGGCGATCGTGGTGTCCGGACGGGCCAGGTAGACGTACTCGAAGAGGCAGCCCTTGGGTTCGGGTGCGGCGAAGCGGCTGGACCGCAGGCCGTGCTCGTCGATCGCGATGATCTCGCCGGGCTCGACCTCGCGGACGAAGCTGGCACCGGTGATGTCCAGTGCGGCGGTCTCGCTGGCGACCACCCAGCCACGCTCCATCCGGCCCAGCACGAGCGGGCGGACACCCTGGGCGTCACGGGCGGCGTAGAGGGTGTGCTCGTCCATGAAGACGAAGCTGAAGGCACCCCGCAGGGTCGGCAGCAGTTCCATCGCGGCAGCCTCGACCGAGAGGTCCGGGCGGCCGGCCAGCAGCGTGGTGACCAGGGCGGTGTCGGAGGTGGAGTCACCCACCTCGAGGCCGCGGTCGGCGACCTCCTTCGCCAGCTCGGCGGTGTTGACCAGGTTGCCGTTGTGCGCCAGCGCGATGGTCGTACCGGCCGGGGTGGCGCGGATGGTGGGCTGGGCGTTCTCCCAGTTGGAGCCACCGGTGGTGGAGTACCGCGCGTGGCCGATCGCCAGGTGGCCGCGGAGGCTCGCGAGCGTCGGCTCGTCGAACACCTGCGAGACCAGGCCGATGTCCTTGTAGACCACCACGCCGGACCCGTCGCTCACCGCGATCCCGGCGGCTTCCTGCCCGCGGTGCTGCAGTGCGTAGAGGCCGAAGTAGGTGAGTTTGGCGACCTCTTCCTCGGGGGCCCAGACGCCGAAGACGCCGCAGGCATCCTGGGGGCCGCGCTCCTGGGGGTCGAGATCGTCGGTCAAACGGCCGTCGCCTCGGGGCACCTGCTCGCTCCCTCATGTCGGGGTCTGCACGGACCGCGAACTCGCTGGTCCGTCCGACCGACCAGTGTACGCGAGCCCGGCGGAAGGGCACCCGGGCTCGTCAGCCGGAGAGCGGCAGGTACTCGGTGATGTCCGTCCGGATCCCACTGGCCCGGAGACGACCGTCACGCATCGCGTCGTCCCACCCGATCCGGCCGGTGGCCACGAGCAGCCAGGTCTTCGGATCCGTTTCGACCACATTGGGCGGTGTGCCGCGGGTGTGCCGCGGTCCGGCGACGCACTGAATCGCACCGAAAGGTGGAACTCGTACCTCCACCGAACGGCCAGGCGCTCGCCGGGACAACTCGGTCAGTAGTGCTCGCACGGCGTCACGCAGCACCGCACGGTCGGGCTCGACACCCCGGTCAAGCGCGTCCAACGCCTCGGCCACCGACTCAGATTTACTGTGCGCAGGAGACATGTCGGGACGATACGACCCGAGTTGAGGAGAACGGCACACCGCCCTGGGTCGCGTAAGTGACATACGACAAGGCATAGTTGCCGACGGTGTACACGTCGTGGGATCCACCGGACATCGAAGGAACCGGGGACCGCGCGACCGGAAGGCGGTGGACGTGACAACGCACCTACGAGCCCGGACGGCCCAGGCCGGTGCGTTCCTGGCACTGGTACTCGGGGTATTGACCGGCGTACAAGCTCCAGCCCTGGCTGACGACCCGACCGTGAACATCGAGCGGGTGTCGCCGACGACCGTAGCCTCCGGCGCTACTGTAACCATGAAGTTTACCGTCAGTGACCCCGGGCCCGGTGAAGGGGGCGGGGAACCGCAGCTGGACATCACCGTCAGCGGGATGAACTGCGGTTGCGACTCGCGCGAGCGGATCGACGGGAACAGAACCTTCGACGTGACCCTCACCGCCCCGAACGTGGCCGCCGGACAGAAGCGGGACGTCACGATCACCGTCAGTGCCAAGCGGGCCAACGGTGACTCCGCCGAGGACACCGAGCGCGTGACGGTCGAGGGCCCGGCCGCTCCGACGACCGTGCGGCTGGTCACCGGACGGATCAAGGACGACAGCGGCGCCCGGGTCTCCGGCGTCAAGGTCGTGATGAAGGACTCGGCGGGTCACTCCTACTCCGCCACCACCGACGGCGGCGGCGGCTACACCTTCGCCTCGTCGGACGCCCAGCCGATCGCGGCCGGCAGCATCCAGATCGCCGCGGCCAAGGACGGCTACGAGGCCGCGAACGTGAGCGTGCAGGGCGCCGCCGGCCGGACCGTCAACGTCCCGCTCACCCTCAAGAAGACCGCTGCGGCGACCTCGCCGACGCCGTCCGCCAGTGCCTCCACCAGCGTCGCGGCCACCGAGCCGGCCGACGAGGAGGAGCCCGCCGACGAGGAGACTCAGGGCGTCAACCTGGGTGCGGACACCGACGAGGCCGCAAGCACGAGCGACGACGAGGGCACCAACTGGTTGCTAATCGCGATGGGCGGCCTGCTCGTGGCGGCCGGTATCGGCGCGATGGTGCTGGTCATGATGCGCCGCAAGCGGGCCGAGGAGCTGAGCTCGGACACCGGTCTCGGCACGGCGGTCCCGGCGGCTGCCGGCGGCTTCGACTCCACCCGGGTGGTGGCTCCGGTCGGTGCCGGCCGCGGTGGTGACGCCACGATGATCGCTCCTGCCGCCGGTATGGGTGGCGGACTCCCCGCCGGTCTGGCCGACGCTCCCACGATGATCCACCGGCCGGTCGAGGACGAGTTCCCGGACCCGTACGGCGCTCCGCTGCCCCCGGGCGGTGGCTACGGCGGCGGGAACCAGTGGGAGGACCCGCAGCAGGGTGGCGGCAACTACGGCGGCGGTGGCAACTACGGGGCCACGCAGACGTACGGGCAGCAGCCGGGCGGCGGGAACTACGGCGCCCAGGCCGGTCCGCAGCGCTACGACGAGCACACCAACATGTACCAGCCCGAGCAGCCGCAGCAGCCCGCGCAGCCGCAGCGCTACGACGAGCACACCAGCATGTACCAGCCGGAGCAGGGCGCCAACTACGGCGGCGGCTACGACCAGGCCGGATACGACCAGCAGCAGGGTGGCTACGACCAGGGCTGGAACGGTCAGGACGCCGGCGGCTACGGCCCGCAGGGTGGTTACGACCAGGGCGGCTACCCCCCGCAGGGCGGTAACTACGGCGGCGGCTACGACCAGGCCGGATACGACCAGCAGCAGGCTGGCTACCCCCAGCAGGGCGGTAACTACGGTGGCGGCTACGAGCAGCAGCAGCCGCCGCCGCCGGGCGGTTACCCGCAGCAGGGTGGCGGCGCCTATGGCAACAACCCCCAGCGCCCGAACCGGGACTGGACGGACGACTGACGTAACGGCATATGAAGAGGGCCCCGCGCGATTCGCGCGGGGCCCTCTTCATATCTGCTGATCAGGCGTCGGCAGGCGGGGCGATCGGCCCACCCGGAGCCTGCGGGCTCAGTTCCAGCGTCACCGAGCGGACCTCGCCGGACGTTACCGGAGCGGCCTCCTCCTCGCCGGCGTGCCGGTTCACCAGTTCGGCAGTGCCGCCGAACAGGTTGCGCAGCGTCGCCGACCAAACCTCACGCAGCTCGTCCAGCGGGATGGTGAACTGGCCTTCCACCTGCAGTGCCGCCTCCTCGGAGGTGACACCGAGCGGGGTGACCGGAACACCGTGCTCGGCCGCGAGGGCAAGGAACGCCTTGTCGTGGCCGCGCGGCACGGCCACCAGTGCACGGCCGGCCGACTCGCTGAACAGGTGGACGAACGGCGAGTTGCCGTCCTCCGGGAAGGTCACCTTCGCGCCGACACCGTGGCGCAGCGTGCTTTCCACAAGCACCTGGGCCAGGCCGCCGTCGGAGAGGTCGTGCGCCGCGCTGACCAGGCCGGACTTCGACGCCTGGATCATCACCTTGCCGAGCGCCTGCTCCGCCGCGAGGTCGGCCTTCGGCGGGCGTCCGCCGAGGTGCCCGTGGGTCACCCAGGCCCACTCCGAGCCGGAGAGCTCCACGCGGGTCTCGCCGAGCAGGAAGAGCAGGTCGCCACCGGCCTTGGCCGGCCGCGGGAAGCCCATCGGGACGCGGCGGGCCACGTCGTCGAAGACGCCGAGCACGCCGACCACCGGGGTCGGGTGAATCGCGGCGGCGCCGGTCTGGTTGTAGAAGCTGACGTTGCCGCCGGTCACCGGGGTGCCCAGCTGCAGGCAGCCGTCGGCGAGACCACGGGTGGCCTCGGCGAACTGCCACATCACGTGCGGGTCCTCGGGCGAGCCGAAGTTGAGGCAGTCGGTGACCGCGACCGGCTCGGCGCCGGTGACGGCGACGTTCCGGTACGCCTCGGCGAGCGCGAGCTTGGCACCCTCGTACGGGTCGAGGCGGGCGAACCGCCCGTTCCCGTCGACGGACAGCGCCACCCCGAGGCCGGTCTCCTCGTCGATCCGCAGCACGCCGGAGTCCTCCGGCTGGGCCATGATCGTGTTGCCGAGGACGTACCGGTCGTACTGCTCGGTGACCCAGGTCTTGTCGCACAGGTTCGGCGACGCGGCCATGCGCAGCAGGGTGGCCCGCAGTTCGTCGCCGGTGCTGGGACGCGGCAGCGTCTCGGCCCGGTCGGCCTGCAGCAGCATCACGTCGTTCGGCTCCCGGAACGGCCGGTTGTAGACCGGGCCGTCGTCGGCGAGCGAGCCCGGCGGCACGTCGACGACGACGTGGTCGTTCCAGGTGATCAGGAGGCGGCCCGGGGTGCCGTCCGCGGCGGCCGCGGTGACCTCGCCGATGGCGGTGGCCCAGACGCCCCACTTCTCGGCGACCTTCAGCACGGCGTCGAGGTTCTCCGGCGTGACGATCAGGAGCATGCGCTCCTGCGACTCGCTGGCCAGGATCTCGGTCGGCGACATCGAGGCCTCACGCAGCGGAACCCGCTCGAGCCAGACCCGCATGCCGGTGCCGGCCGCCGCGGCGGTCTCGGTCAGCGCGCAGGTGAGGCCGGCGCCGCCGAGGTCCTGAATGCCGGAGACGAGTCCGGCGTCGTAGAGCTCGAGGCAGCTCTCGATCAGCAGCTTCTCCATGAACGGGTCGCCGACCTGCACCGACGGGCGGCGCTGTTCGGCTTCCTCGTCGAAGGTGGCCGACGCCAGCACGGAGACACCACCGATGCCGTCCCGGCCGGTCCGCGCACCGAGCAGCACGACGATGTTGCCGGTGCCGGTGGCTTCCTTCTTCTGCAGCCGCTCGACCGGCAGGACGCCGATGCTGAGCGCGTTGACGAGCGGGTTGCCCTGGTAGCACGGGTCGAAGACGATCTCGCCACCGATGTTCGGCAGGCCGAGGCAGTTGCCGTACCCGCCGATGCCGGCCACGACGCCGGGCAGCACCCGGGCGGTGTCGGGGTGGTCGGCCGCGCCGAAGCGCAGCGGGTCCATCACGGCGATCGGTCGCGCGCCCATGGCCAGGATGTCGCGGACGATGCCGCCGACCCCGGTCGCCGCACCCTGGTAGGGCTCGACGTAGCTGGGGTGGTTGTGCGACTCGACCTTGAAGGTGACCGCGATCTTGTCGGAGATCTGCACCACACCGGCGTTCTCACCGATACCGGCGAGCATCCGTACGCTCTGCGGGGCCTTCTCGCTGAACTGCTTCAGGTGCACCTTGCTCGACTTGTACGAGCAGTGCTCACTCCACATGATCGAGTACATCGCCAGCTCGGAGGCGGTCGGCCGGCGACCGAGGATCTCGCGGATCTTGGCGTACTCGTCGTCCTTCAGGCCGAGATCGGCGAAGGGCTGCAACTCGTCCGGAGACTTCTCCGCCCGCTCGACGGTGTCGGGCTCGTCGGAGCCGGTGGCGAGCACGTCGGTCGCAGCGAAGCCACTCTGCTGCGTCGTCACTGTTGTCCCCCTGCGAGCTGACCGTCCTTCGCCAGACTGCGCAGGACTGAGGTGAAGAAGCCGAGGCCGTCCAGCGACGGGCCGGTCAGCGCCTCCACGGCGTGTTCCGGGTGCGGCATGATGCCGACGACGTTGCCGGCCTCGTTGGTGATGCCCGCGATGTCGCGCTGGGAGCCGTTCGGGTTGCCGTTGATGTAGCGGGCGATGACCCGGCCCTCGGCCTCGAGCGCGTCGAGCGTCCTGGTGTCCGCGACGAAGCAGCCCTCACCGTTCTTCACCGGGATCAGGATGTCCTGACCGGGGGTGAAGCCGTTGGTCCAGGCGGTGTTGGTGGCCTCGACCTTGAGCCACTGGTCGCGGTTGCGGAAGTGCAGGTGCTGGTTCCGGGTCAGGGCGCCGGGCAGCAGGTGCGCCTCGCACAGGACCTGGAAACCGTTACAGATGCCGAGCACGGGCAGACCGCCCCGTGCGGCGTCGATGATGGACTCCATCACCGGCGCGAACCTGGCGATGGCGCCGCAGCGCAGATAGTCGCCGTAAGAGAAACCGCCGGGAAGGACGACCGCGTCGACGCCGTGCAGATCCGGGTCGCCGTGCCAGAGGCGGACGGCCTCGGCGCCGGCGATCCGGGCGGCGCGGGCGGCGTCCCCGTCGTCGAGTGAACCCGGGAAGGTGACCACACCGATCCGCATGGTCAGGCGACCTCCGCCGCAGCGCCTTCGACACGGATCTCGAAGTCCTCGATCACCGGGTTGGCGAGGAGCTTGTCAGCGATCTCACGGGCCCGGTCAAGGTCGGGTTCCCCGGTGAAATCGATCTCGATCCGGCGGCCGATGCGGACAGAAGAGACATCGGTGACGCCGAGCCGGGGCAGCGCGTTCGCCACCGCTTGACCCTGCGGGTCCAGGATCTCCGGCTTGAGCATGACGTCGACCACGACGCGAGCCACGGGCACTCCTGACTGATAGGTGTAAGCAGCCCGAAGCCTACCCGGTGGGGCCCGCGCACGAGCCGGGGGCCGGTGTCGGCAGCCCGACCCGAGCGTCATTTGAGCTGGGCATGCACGTACGCTGCCGGCCCATCACCCAGTGATATGTATCAATTGGACTCTGCCGCCGGCGGTGAACCCGGCTTAGTTTGCATTCGTCGATCTCGATTAACTTTCCCCAGAAGGAGATCTCGACGTGCGCATTCGACTCCTCGCCGCCGTAGCCGGCGCCGTCACCGCACTGGTCGCCCCCGCCGCAGCCCACGCCGACGAGCCCGTTACCCCGTACATCATCGGAGGCGGCACCGTCTCCTCCGCACCGTGGGCCGCCGCGGTCCTGAGCAACGGAAACTTCACCTGCTCCGGCACCATCATCTCGGCGAACTACGTGCTCACCGCCCGGCACTGCGTCAGCGGAACCATGTCGGTACGCGTCGGCAGCGTCAACCGCACCTCGGGCGGCGTCACCCGGACCGTGGCGTCCTCGTCCACCCGTTACGACCTGGCCCTGCTGCGTCTGAGCAGCTCGGTCAGCACCACCTACATGCCGCTGTCCAGCGCGTACCCGCCGGTCGGCTCGACCAACAGCATCTACGGCTGGGGCATGACCTGCTACTCCGGCTGCTCGGCGTCGACCGTGCTGAAGACCGCCACGGTGCGGGTCACCTCGACCAACCAGACCGACGCGTACGGCGGCCGGGCGATCGGTAGCACCCGCATCAACGGCAACGCGTGGCGTGGTGACTCGGGTGGCCCGCAGGTCTACAACGGAGCCCAGGTGGGCGTCGCGTCGACCGCGGACGGCCAGAGCCGCCAGTACTACGGCAGTGTCGCCTACAACCGGGCGTGGATCACCTCGGTGGCCGGCGTCTAGCGGACGGGGGTGTGCGGAGTTCGGGTGCACAGCGCGCCCGGGCTCCGCACGCACTCACAGGATCGGCGCGGGGGCGTACCCGGCGGCCGATGGATGCTGAGCCACGATCTCGCCGATCCGCGCGGCAACCGCCTGGACCTGAGCCGGCGCCGCGCCGACGAACGCCGCCCGGTCGGCCACCAGCGAGTCGATCTCCGCGCGGGAGAGCCGCAGCCGCTCGTCCGCCGCGAGGCGGTCGAAGAGGTCGTTGACCGCCGCACCCTTCTCCCGCATGGCCAGGGCCACGCCGACCGCGTGCTCCTTGATCACCTCGTGCGCGACCTCCCGGCCGACGCCCTTGCGCACCGCCGCGACCAGCACCTTCGTGGTCGCCAGGAAGGGCAGGAAGCGGTCCAGCTCGCGGCCGATCACCGCGGGGTACGCCCCGAACTCGTCGAGCACGGTGAGGAACGTCTGGAACAGCCCGTCGGCGGCGAAGAACGCGTCCGGCAGAGCCACCCGGCGCACCACCGAGCAGGAGACGTCACCCTCGTTCCACTGGTCGCCGGCCAGCTCGCCGACCATCGACAGGTAACCGCGGACGATCACCGCAAGACCGTTGACCCGCTCCGACGACCTGGTGTTCATCTTGTGCGGCATCGCCGAGGAGCCGACCTGGCCGGGCTTGAAGCCTTCGGTGACCAGTTCCTGGCCGACCATCAGACGGATCGTGGTGGCCAGCGACGACGGGCCCGCAACGATCTGAGCGAGCGCGGAGACCACGTCGAAGTCGAGCGAGCGCGGGTAGACCTGGCCGACGCTGGACAGCACCCGGGCGAAGCCGAGGTGCTCAGCGACCTTCTTCTCCAGGTCCGCGGCCTTCTCGAAGGAGCCGTCGAAAAGGTCGAGCTGGTCGGCGGCGGTACCGACCGGGCCCTTGATGCCACGCAGCGGGTAACGGCCGATCAGGTCGTCGAGCCGCTCGTACGCGATGAGCAGCTCCTCGGCGGCCGAGGCGAACCGCTTGCCGAGCGTGGTGGCCTGCGCCGCGACGTTGTGCGAGCGGCCGGTCATCACCAGGTCGGAATGCTCGACCGCGAGCGCGGCCAGGCGGGCCAGCGCGGCCACCACGCGGTCACGGATCAGTTCGAGCGAGGCCCGGATCTGCAGCTGCTCGACGTTCTCGGTGAGGTCGCGGGAGGTCATTCCCTTGTGGATCTGCTCGAAGCCGGCCAGCTCGGAGAACTCCTCGATGCGGGCCTTCACGTCGTGCCGGGTGATCCGCTCGCGTGCGGCGATCGACGCCAGGTCGACCTGGTCGAGCACCGCCTCGTAGGCCTCGACGGCACCTTCCGGCACGTCCACACCGAGATCACGCTGGGCCTTGAGGACCGCCAGCCAGAGCTTGCGCTCCATCCGGATCTTCTCCTCCGGGGACCAGAGGGTGACGAGGTCGGCGGAGGCGTACCGGGCGGCGAGCACGTTCGGGATGGTCACGGGACCGATTCTGTCACGGCCTGGGGCCGGTCCTCCGGCAGCCGGTGACGCAGGGTGCGGACATCACGGCTGGTGAGCATGCCGGCCACGGCCACCGTGGCCACCGCCCCGGCGCCGACCAGTGTCGCTTCCAGCCCCACCCCATGGGCGATCGGCCCGACGGCCACCTCACCGACGGGCATCGCGATGAAAGAGCCGACCATGTCGTACGAGTAGACGCGCGCCAACCGATCCGCGGGCACGTGCTCCTGCATCGTGGTGTCCCAGGCGACCGCGAACTGCTCCAGCATCACCCCCGCCACGAAGGACACGGCCAGCAGCGCCCAGAGACGTGGGTAGACACCGAGCACGAACAACTGGAGAGCCATGCCGAAGCAGCTCACCACGCCGACCAGCAGCAACCGGCGCACCCGCAGCCGGATCGCCAGCAGGCCGCCGACGATCATGCCGACGGTTTCGGCGGCGAGCACCAGACCCCACGCCTGCCGGCCGATCGTCTCGTCGGCGACGGCCGGCCCGAGCACGTACAACCCGCCGCTCCAGGCGCCGTTGAGAACCGCGAATCCGGCCACCACCACCCAGAGCCAGGTGCGGGAGCGGAACTCCGACCAGCCGATCCGCAGGTCGGCGAAGACGTTCGGACGTTCGCCGGACGGCTTCGCGGGCGCGGCCACCCGCACCCCGGCGAAGCAGAGCGCGGAGACGAGGAAGGTGGCCGCGTCGACGGCGAGGCCGACGCCCGGGCTGGTGGTCGCGACCAGCACGCCGGCCAGCGAGGCGCCACCGACCAGGGCGCCGTTGATGGCGATCCGGTGCAGGGCGTTGGCCGGCAGCCGCACCGCCTCGTCGACGGTCTGCGGCAGCAGTGCCGCGCTGGCCGGCAGGGCGAGTGCACTGGTCATGCCGTTGACCACGGACAGCGCGATCAGCAGCGGGATCGTCGCGTTGCCGGTGAGCACCAGGGCGGCGACCACGGCCTGCACCGCCCCGGCGGCCACGCTGGACCCGACCATCAGCAGGTGGCGTGGCAGCCGGTCGGCCAGCACCCCGCCGAAGAGCAGGAACAGCACGTTCGCCAGGCTGCGGGCGCCGACGACGAGGCCCAGATCCCGGGTCGAACCGGTCAGATCGAGGACGGCGAAGGCCAGGGCGATCGGCGCGATCGCGTTGCCGAGCGCATTGACGGTCCGGCCGGCGAGCAGGAAGCGGAACGGGACATGACGCAGGGGGGCGAGCGCGTTCACTCCGCCTCCTCCTGTCGCAGCTGGAACATCGCCACCGTGGTGCTGGTGCGAACGGTGCCGGGGGTGCGTGGCGGCCGGGCGGCCCGGTGCAGGTCCTCGACGGCCGCCGAGATCCGGTCGCGGATGCCCAGCCACACGTCGGGGTCGACCCAGAAGTCACCGTCGGCGTATTGGCCGGCGCCCTCGACGAAGCGGGCGTCCGAGCTGCGCCGGATCAACTCGTGGGCGAGCGTGGCGAGCGCGGCGCGGCGTTGCTCGTCGGACCAGGGTGTACGGGGCTCGCTGTGTACGTCGTACCGGTATCTCTTGGCCACACCACCGCGGATCTTCTCCTCGCTGGCCACCACGATCAGTCCGCCGGAGAGAAGGTTGCGCAGGTGGTAACTGGCGTTGGCATGGGTGAGCCCCAGCTCGCGGGCGACCTCGGCCGCGGTCATCTCGGCGCCGGTCAGCAGCGACATGATCTGCAGCCGGACCGGATGGGCCAGCGCTCGGAGCGCAGCCGTCTCGCCATCTCCCAAAGACATGTTGGGCAGTTTAGGGATACGCCGCCCCGACTGTCCAATGGTTGTTTGGGAGTGGCACACTGCACGGACACGCGGCAATCTCGCTGAAGTTACCGACGAGTAAACCGGCATTTCGAAAGGCTTAGCGATGACTGATTTCAGCCCCGAGGCGCTCTCCGCGATCGGCCCGAAGGAGTTCACTCAGCTCGTCAAGTCGACGCCGGACTCCAAGATCACTGAGGTGATGGCCTCGGAGAAGCGCACGAAGATCCTCGACGAGGTCTTCAACCGGATGCCCACCCTCTTCCGCGCGGACCGGGCCGGCGACACCGCCACCGTGATCCACTGGATCATCACCGGCGGCCCCCAGGGCGCCTCGGACACCTACGAGACGGTGATCGAGAACGCGACCTGCACCGTGACGAGTACCCCCGTGCGGGAGCCGAAGCTCGCAATGACCATGGACGGCTTGACCTTCCTCAAGATCGTCTCCGGCACCGGCAACCCGGTGATGCTGTTCATGACCGGGAAGATCAAGACCAAGGGCGACGTCACTCTCGCCACCACCATCCCGAAGCTCTTCAACATCCCGAAGGGCTGAAAGCCCCGGCTGCGCGGTACCGCTGTCTCAGCAGCGCTGAGACAGCGGTCAGAGCCGGCCGGGGGTGTGGTGGCCCGGGGTCAGAGCAGGCCGTGGTCGCGGGCGTAGATGGCGGCCTGGGTCCGGTCCCGCAGCCCCAGCCGGGACAGGATGTTCGAGACGTGGTTCTTGACCGTCCCCTCACTTACGAACAGTCGCGTAGCGATCTCGCGGTTCGTGGCACCCCGGGCGATCAGGCGCAGGACGGCCTGTTCCCGCTCGGTCAGGTCGGTCCGTGGCGTCGTCGGCACCGAGCCGCGGTCCAGCGCCGTGACGAGCCGCTGCAGCACCGCGCTGTCGTGCTGGTCGACACCGGCCCGGGCCAGCCGGACCGCCCGTGCCAGGTCCTTCGGCGGCAGGTCCTTCAGCAGGTAGCCGCCGGTGCCGGCCCGGAGCGCGCGGACGACGTACTCCTCGTCGTCGAAGGTCGTCAGCATCAGCACCCGGCAGGCCGGCAGCCGCTCCCGCAGCAGTTCCGCGGCCCGCAGGCCGTCCAGAACCGGCATCCGGACGTCCATCAGCACCACGTCCGGGTGGGTCGCCAGGGCCAGCTCCACCGCGGCGCGACCGTCCGCGGCGGTGCCCACCACCTCGATGCCCGGCTCGATGCCCAGCAGCGAGGCGATGCCTTCCCGGATCAGCGCCTGGTCGTCGGCCACCAGCACGCGCACCGGCTCGTCGGTCATCGGGCCGCTGCCGGGACGCTCGCGGTGATCCGCGTGCCGTGGCCGGGGCGCGACTCCACCCGTACGCTCCCGCCCAGCGCCGCGAGACGCTCCCGCATCCCGCTCAGGCCGCCGCCCGAGGTGGCCTCCGGCTCGAAGCCGCGCCCGTCGTCCTCGACCTCGAGCACCGCGTGGTCCCCGGTGCTGCGGACCGCCACCCGGACCAGACCGGCGTCCGCGTGCCGGCGGGCGTTGGTGAGCGCCTCCTGAGCGACCCGGTACAACGCCTCCGAGCCGGCCCGCCTGAGCACGTCCCGGCCACCGAGCCCTTCCGGGCTGCTGAGCCCCGCCGGGCCGCCAGAGTTCTCCGCCTCGCCGAGCTTCTCCGCGCCGCTGAGCTTTTCCGGACCGCCGAAGTTCTCCGCGCCGCCGAGATCGAGGACCACCCGGAAATCCGGTTCGTCGAGCCCTTCGACAAGCGCGTACAAAGCGGTGGCCAGGGAGAACGGCTCGGCTCGGAGGGCGCCGACGGACTCGCGGACCTCCCGCAGGGCACGTGCCGCCGCCCGGCGCGCGTCAGCGACCGCACGATCCGCCGTCGCCGGGTCCAGCTCCCGGAACGCCTCGGCCTTCGCCAGCTGCACGCCGATCGCGGTCAGGTGGTGGCCGACGCTGTCGTGGATGTCGCGGGCCATCCGGTTCCGCTCACTCGCCGCGCTCAGTTCGGCGACCCGCTGCTGCGTCGCCGTCAGCTCCTCCACCAGCCGTTCCGCCTGCAATCGGCTACGCCGTTGCTCGACGGCGACCGCGGCGGTGGCAACGGTCAGGACCAGGCCGATGAAGAGCATGAACAGCTCGGAGACGACCTGCGGATCGGTCCGGCCGCCGGTGACCGTACTGGCCCGGGTCAGCGCCATCACCAGATAGAACACCGCGAACCCGATCCCGGCGGACCGGCCCAGCCAGAAGTACGCGAAGAACGGCACCAGTACGAACAGGGCGCGGGAGAACCCGGCACCGTCGGCCGCGTTCACGACCTCCAGCAGCACGATCCGGACCAGCAGCAACCCGACCGACCAGCGCCGGGTCCGTGGCCGTCTCCAGTCCACCTGTTCGACCACGAGCAGGGCGGCCAGGCCACCGACGAAGAGCGCGAGCTCGCCGCCGGACCAGTCCGGGGCCAGGCCCGCGCCGGCGTAGTAAAGGCCGGTGAGCATGACGGCGACATAGAGAAGCGAGGCCATCCAGCGCAGCGGCGGAGTATCCACAGCCATGACGCCACGCTAGGTGACCGCCACCCGGCCGGACCACCGCCGCGACTGATGTCTGGCCACAGGTCATGTGCCGTTCGGACGTCGCGGCGGGGAGAGAGGCGCCACGCGGCACTGTCCTCGGCCGGGGTGGTCGCGCCAACGTTTCCGGCATCCGCTGGAACGAAGGAGCCGTACCGTGTCCGACCGCTTGCTCTATCGTCTTGCCGCCCTGGCCGGGTTCGCCGGTGGCGGTCTCACCCTGGTGGCCGTCGCCCGCCGGGCCGGACTGATTCCGGAGAACGCCTTCACCCACGCCCTCGCTCCGCCGGCCACCGCCCTGCTGCTGCTCACCCTGACCGCGTTCTACCTGTGTCAGCGGCGCGAGGCCGGACGGCTCGGCCTGGCCGGGTTCGTGCTGAACCACCTGGGACTGAGCGGGCTCTTCGCCATCGAGTTCCTCACCCACGCGGTCCTGCAGTATCTGGACCCGGCGGCCCGGGAGGCGGTGCTCACCGGGCCGGGACGGCCGTACTTCCTGGTGGTGGCCCTCGTCTTCATGGTCGGCGTGCTGCTCTTCGGCATCGCGTCGTGGCGCGCCGGCGTGCTGCCACGCGGCGCGCTCACGTTGTACGTCGCCGGCCTCTGCACGGCCGCGCTGCGTACCTCGGTCCCGGAATGGGCCTACCTGGGCGGGCTGGTCGCCGGGTCCGCGGGCGTCCTGTGGCTGTCGGTCACGCTGCTGCGGGACGCCACGCGGCCGGCGCTCGTCACAGCGTGATGCGTCCCTCGACGGCACGCAGCGCGATGTCGGTGCGGTACTGGGCCCCGTCCAGACGGACGCCCTCGACCAGGGCGTAGGCCGCTTCGCGGGCGCCGGCCAGGTCGGCGCCCGTCGCGGTGACGCTGAGCACCCGGCCACCGGCCGAGACCAGCGCCCCGTCAGCGTTGCGGGCGGTCCCGGCGTGGATGACGCCGGGCCGCTCGGCGCCCTCGATCACGTCGCCGGTCCGGGGCACACCCGGGTAGTTGTGGCTGGCCACGACGACTGTGATGGCCGCGCCGGACTTCCAGGCCAGCGGCCCGTGATCGGCGAGCGTGCCGGTGGCGGCGGCGTTCAGCAGCCCGGCCAGCGGGGTGTCCAGCAGGGCGAGCACCACCTGGGTCTCCGGGTCGCCGAAGCGCGCGTTGAACTCGATCACCTTCGGGCCGTCCGGGGTGAGCGCGAGGCCGACGTAGAGCAGACCGCTGAACGGGGTGCCGCGTTTGCGCATCTCGGCGAGCGTCGGCTCGACGGTCTCCCGCAGTACCCGCTCGGTCAGGTCGGCCGGGGCCCAGTCGAGCGGGGCGTAGGCGCCCATCCCGCCGGTGTTGGGGCCCTCGTCACCGTCGAGCAGGCGCTTGAAGTCCTGCGCGGGCATCAGCGGGGCGACCGCGGTGCCGTCGGTGATCACGAAGAGCGAGACCTCGGGGCCGGGCAGGAACTCCTCGATGACGACCTTGCCGCACGCCTCGGCGTGGATCAGGGCCTCCTCGAGGTCGTCGGTCACGACCACACCCTTGCCGGCGGCCAGCCCGTCGTTCTTCACCACGTACGGCGTGCCGAGTTCCTCAAGGGCTGCCTTGGCCTCGGCGACGGAGGAGCAGTCGAACGAGCGGGCGGTCGGGACGCCGGCGGCGGCCATCACCTCGTTGGCGAACGCCTTGGAGCCCTCCAGCCGGGCAGCGGCGGCTGACGGCCCGAAGCAGGCGATGCCCTTGGCGCGTACCGCGTCGGCGACACCCGCCACCAGCGGTGCCTCTGGGCCGATCACGACGAGGTCGGCGCTCAGCTCGACGGCGAGCGCGGCGACCGCGGCGGGATCGGTGGCTTTGACGTCGTGCAGCTCGGCGACCTGGGCGATACCCGGGTTGCCCGGCGCGGCGGCCAGGAAGTCGACGGACGGGTCGTTGGACAGCCCGACGGCGAGCGCGTGCTCGCGCCCACCGGAGCCGATCAGAAGTACGCGCACGACGGCCCATCCTACCTAGGTGGCCGTCGCGTAAACTTCGGCAGTACCCGGGCTCCTCCAGGTACGACCTTGGGGAAAGGCATATCTAAAAGTGCCGGTGATCGTGTTGGTCGGCGCCCAGTGGGGCGACGAGGGCAAGGGTAAGGCCACGGATCTGCTGGGTGACCGGCTCGACTACGTGGTCAAGTTCAACGGTGGCAACAACGCGGGCCACACCGTCGTCATCGACGGCGAGAAGTACGCACTCCACCTCCTCCCGAGCGGGATCCTCTCCCCGGGGGTCGTACCGGTGATCGGCAACGGCGTAGTCGTCGACCTCAACGTGCTGTTCCAGGAGATCGACGGACTCGAGGCCCGCGGCATCGACACGTCGCGCCTGCGGATCAGCGCGAACGCGCACGTCATCGCCTCGTACAACCGCACTCTGGACAAGGTCACCGAACGGTTCCTCGGCTCACGCCGGATCGGCACGACCGGCCGCGGCATCGGCCCCACCTACGCGGACAAGATGAACCGGGTCGGCATCCGGGTGCAGGACCTCTTCGACGAGTCGATCCTGCGGCAGAAGGTCACGGCCGCCCTGGGCTTCAAGAACCAGGTGCTGTCGAAGATCTACAACCGGACCGGGGCGAAGGTCGAGGACGTCGTCCAGGAGCTGCTGTCGTACGTCGAGCGGCTCCGGCCGTACGTGGCGGACACCGCCCTGGAGCTGTCCCAGGCCATCGACGCCGGCAAGGTCGTACTCTGCGAGGCCGGCCAGGCCACCCTGCTCGACGTGGACCACGGCACGTACCCGTTCGTGACCAGCTCGAACGCGACGTCCGGCGGCGCCTGCACCGGTGCCGGCATCCCGCCGACCAGGATCGACCGCGTGGTGGCCGTGCTCAAGGCGTTCACCACCCGGGTCGGCGAGGGCCCGTTCCCGACCGAACTGCACGACAAGTTCGGCGACTACCTGCGTGAGGTCGGTCACGAGTACGGCACCACCACCGGCCGCCCGCGCCGTATCGGCTGGCTGGACCTGGTGATCGGCCGCTATGCGCAGCGGATCAACGGGGTCACCGACTTCGCGATGACCAAGCTCGACAACTACGACGATCTCGACGAGATCCCGGTCTGCGTGGCCTACGAGGTCAACGGCGTCCGGCACGACGAGATGCCGGTCAACCAGACCGACTTCCACCACGCGGTCCCGATCTACGAGACCCTGCCCGGCTGGAAGAAGGACATCTCCGGCTGCCGCAAGTTCGAGGACCTTCCGCAGGAGGCCCAGGACTTCGTCGAGTTCGTCGAGGCCCGGATCGGTGCCCGGATCTCGATCGTCGGCGTCGGCCCCGGTCGCGAGGCGGTCATCGAGCGGCACTCGGTGCTCGGCGCGGTCTGACATGTACGACGTCGTACTGCTCAGCCTGGCCGAGGGCTCGGGTGACGGCTGCGGTTCGGGCTGCGGTGGCTGCAACGCCACCTGCGCCACCCCGCGGACCCCGGTGCTCGCCTGCGCGGACGCGCTGCGTGCGGCCGGGGCCCGGGTGGAGACCGTGCTGGCCGGTTCGGACGCCGAGATCGACGAGGTGCTCGCCCGGTTCGACGGCCCGGCCCGCCCGGATGGCCTGACCTGGCCCGATCTGGACAGCAAGCAGCGCCTGGTGGTGGCCACCGCGACCGACGGGCAGCTGCGTGCCGTGATGCGCCGTCTGGTCCGCCGGTATGCCCCGCCACCCAGCAAGCGCCCGGACGACCTGCCCGCGCAGCGGACCGTTCCGGACCTGCCCGCGATCGGGATCCTGCCGCTCGACCCGTCCGCAACCGGGGATCTGGCGGCTCAGCTCGGCCTGCCCCGGGCACCGGCCGACGTGGCCGCGGCGGTGCTGAACGGCACGGTCCGCAGGCTTGACCTGCTCCGCAACGACGGCGGTTCGGTGACGCTGGACGGGGCGTTGCTCGGCGGTTCGGACGACAACGGCCGTGCCGTGCCGTGGCGCGGCCGGGTGGAGGTCGACGACGCCGTCCTGACCGACGGCGAGGAGCCGGTGCTGGCCTGTGTGATCGGCAACAGCGCCGGGTACGCCGAGTTCGACGGTCTGCGGCTGCTCGCCGACGGCGATCCCACCGACGGCCGGGTCGAGGTCGCGGTGGCGGTCCCGGTCGTGGTCAAGAAGCTTTTCAAGAACACGCGGGTACGGGTGGAGGTGCGCCGTACCCGGGGCCGGGCGGTGTCCGTCCTCCCCCGTGAGGGCGAACTCCAGTTCCTCGACGACGGGGTGGCGGGCTCCACGAGTCGCAAGCGATCCTGGTGGACCGAGGCGGGGGCCTGGGCGGTGTACGCCGCCTGATTCGCGTGCAACTCTGGACGGGCACCGAGCCAAGATTTCGTGATACCGGAGGTCTCATCCGTGGCGGACGAGAACGCCGACCGTGTCTACGTCCCGGGCGCCGAGCCTGCTCCGCCGGCCCGGGACGTGGAGCCGTTCTGGGCCGATGAGCCCGAGACGCCGGTGCACGGCCGTGCCGTGCCACTGGCCGACCGGACGCCACCGGTCGGGATGGTCCAGGTCGAGCCGGGAGTGTTCCGGCCGGCCGACGGTCCGTCCCTGCCACCGGGCGTGCACGTGCCGGTGCCACGCGTGCCGGTCGCCGACGGTCCCGCTCCGGTTCCGCCGCCGATCGCGCACGCGAACCCGGCCGTCCCGCAGGAGGGGGTGAGCCCCGCCACGCCGTGGTCGCAGCCGCCCGTCCCGGCGCCGCGTGACGCGGTCACCCCGCAGGTGACCCATCCGGTCGTTCCGCAGGCGACCCATCCGGTCGTCCCGCAACCGGTTCAGCCCGTCGTGCCGCAGGCGACCCAGCCTGTCGTGCCGCGGCCGGCGCCTCCGGTTGCGTCACCGCCGCCCCCTCCGGTCACGGCCCGGCCCGCGCCGGACACCTGGTCGGGTGGGCACGCTCCGGCCGTACCGCCGCAGTCCTTGCCGGTGCCGCAGCCACCGCGACCCGCGGCTGACGCCCGGCCGGACGCGCCCGTCGCGCCGGAGTTGCGGCAGGCTCCGCAACCGGCCGTCCACGAGCCGGCACCCGGGCTGCCGAACCCTTACCCGCCCGCGCCGGTCGAGCAGTTCTCGCCGGCCGAGGAGGTCCGGCCCGCCGCCGAGGCGGACCCGTTCCAAGAGCTGAACTGGATCGCCGAGGCGACACCGACGGCCGAGGAGTTCGCCCGCCGGCGACTGGCCCGGCCGGCGCAGCAGTCCGCCACCATGGGTGCCCGGGCGATGCTGCAGAAGGGGATGTTCGGCCTCGTCAAGCTGGCTCCCGGGCAGCGCGAGCTGGAGTACAAACAGGACGTCGAGATGGTTCGCCGCAACTTCGGCGGGCTGCGTCAGGTCACTGTGGTCAATCCGAAGGGCGGCGCCGGCAAGACGGTGGCCGTGCTGCTGCTGGCGATGACGTTCGGGCAGAAGCGCGGTGGGTACGTGCTGGCCTGGGACAACAACGAGACGCAGGGCACGCTGGGCATGCGTGCCCAGCAGGACTTCCACGCCCGCACCGTCCGGGACATGATGCGTGATCTGCATCTCTTCCAGGGCGCACAGGGCCGGGTCGGTGACCTTTCGCAGTACGTACGGGCGCAGGGCGAGGGCATGTTCGACGTGCTCGCGTCGGAC
Source organism: Actinoplanes sp. NPDC023801 (assembly GCF_040639655.1). Taxonomy (NCBI): domain Bacteria; kingdom Bacillati; phylum Actinomycetota; class Actinomycetes; order Micromonosporales; family Micromonosporaceae; genus Actinoplanes; species Actinoplanes sp. NPDC023801. The sequence continues at coordinate 37,456 of NZ_JBFAAI010000006.1, forward strand.
GAGTCGGCGACCGCCGGTGAGATGCTGACCGCGAACTCGTTCGCCGAGATCCGCGATGTGGTGAGCCGCTTCTACAAGCTGATCTTCGTGGACACCGGGAACAACGTCCGGGCGGAGAACTGGCAGGCCTCGATGGACGCCACCGACCAGCTGGTGATCACGATGTCGGCCCGTAACGACTCGGCCGAGACCGCCGCCCGGATGCTCGACCACTTGGAGCAGGGTGGCCGGCGGCGGCTGGTCCGGCAGGCCGTGACGGTTGTCACCATGCCGCCGACCCGTAAGGACATCGACCTGGACTGGATCCAGCAGCACTTCGCGGCCCGGACCCGGGCGGTGCTGGTGGCCCCCTACGAGCGGCTGATCGACTCGGGTGAGCCGATCCGTTACGGCGAGCTCTCCGGCCAGACCAAGGACGCCTGGCTCAAGATCGCCGCAGCGGTGGCCGACGGTCTCTAGTCGCAGTGTTTCCGGGCCTCGGCCTGGAACTCGGCCTCGGGCACCACGTGCTGTTCGAGATACCCGGTGGCGGTCAGCACGTCACCGGGTGGCAGCTCGCGCAACCGGGCGAGAGTGAAGTCGAGGGAGCCGATCTTCCCCAGGCCGCCGCTCAGGTGGTATTCGACGCCCTCGCGCAGTTCCGTCAGCTCGTCCCGCGTGATCACCCACCCGGGCGGCGTCTCGAGGAGCGTGACCTGAGCGGGCGCATCCACGGCGCTGGTCTTCAGCGTGCTCGACGGCACCGGCTTGCGCGGCGACTCGACGTGCCACTCGATCCACTTGTCGGTCCGGCCGTCGGGGGCACCCGGCTGCTGCGGCACCGGTGACGCCGGATCGGCACGCTCCCACACCGCGACGTAGTCGATCTGGGCGCGGGCACACTCGGCGATCAGCACCGTGGCCCGGTCGCCGACCATCGCCAGCGCGAACAGCGGGTCAGGGTCGGGCGAGCAGGCGCTCAAAGGTATGAGGGTGGCGGATGCCAGAACAGCACCCGCCACCCGTCGGATCGTGCGAAGCCGTGACATGTCCACCTCATGGAATTCGATCGGCGTTCCCATGAGTAGGACGGAACCGAGGGCCGGCCCCGGTTACCGGAACCGGGTCACGAAGTCATCACGTCAGGGCGTCGGCGGCGGCCGGGTCGCTGTCCCGCAGGAACTGCGCACAGCGGGCCGCCTCGTCCGCCTCACCGATCAAGGCCGCGGACTGCGACAGCGCGTGCAGGCAGCGGAGGAAACCCTGGTTTGGCTCGTGCGACCAGGGCACCGGGCCATGACCCTTCCAGCCGTTGCGGCGCAGCGCGTCGAGGCCTCGGTGGTATCCGGTGCGGGCGTAGGCGTACGCGGTGACCGGCTCGCCGGCGCCGAGCGCAGCGGCGGCAAGCGGTGCCCAGGCGGCACTGTAGGCGGGAAACTTGGCGGCAACCGCCTTGAAGGCCTGCTCGGAGCCTGTCGCGGCGGCATCGGCCAGGGCCTTGTCGGCCTCGGCGTCGGCGGGCAGCCGGGTGGCGGGCGGCTCGGGAAGGAGGTTCTGCATGCCCTCATTCAACCCGGCCGGACGGCGATCATTCCGTCGCTGTGACGTTTCGCCTGGTTTTCTCCGCCGTCGGCGTGCCGTACCGCGTCTCGCCCGCTTCCTACCGGGTGACGATCAGTCCCAGGCGGTGCCGAGGCGGAAGAGCCGGTCCGCGTATTCGATCTGGGTCTGCCAGTCGGCCGGCCAGGCCGCCAGACCCAGGGCGGCGCCCGCGAAGGCCCCGGCGAGACAGGCGATCGAGTCGGAGTCGCCGGACGAGGCCGCACCCCGGCCGACCACCGCGACCGGCTCGTCCGGTGAGACCAGGTAGACGTAGAGAGCGGTGGCCAGCGCCTCCTCGGCGATCCACCCGGCGCCGGTGCGCAGGCACGGGTCACCGGTGTGGTCACCGGCGGCCAGAGCCGCCTCGACCCGGTCCAGTGCGGCCGCGCACTCGTCCCAGCCACGCGCGATGAACTCCTCCGGCGAGCTGACCGCCGGCCGCTGCCACAGCTCGCCGAGCCAGTCACCGCGGTAGACCTTGCGCTGCTCGGCGCAGCGTTCCCGCAGCGCTTCGAGGAGGCCGGACGGCGCGAGACCGTCCCGGAGCCAGAGGACGGCGTACGCGGTGAGCTCGCTCGCCGCCAGCCCGGTCGGATGCCCGTGCGTCAGGGCGGCCTGGAACTGTGCCGCCCCGGCCCGCTGGTCGTCGGTCAGCCCCGGCACCAGGCCGACCGGGGTGACCCGCATGTTCGCCCCGCAGCCTTTCGAGTCGGCCTGGGTGGCCCGCGTCCACGGCCGGCCGTCGGCCAGGTTGCCGATCGCCCGCAGACAGGTCATGCCGGGTGCCCGATCGTTCTCCGGGCTGGCCGCCCACTCCATGAACCGCCGGCGCAGCACCGGCTCGAGCTCGTCCGGGGTGATCGCATGGACCTCGAGCAGCGCCTCACCGACCGCCAGCGCCATCTGGGTGTCGTCGGTCACCAGAGCCGGTTCACCGACCAGCTGCCGTGGGCCGCCCGGGCCGTATCGGGCCACGATCGTCGCGTACTCCTGGAACTCGGTCGGTTTACCGAGCGAATCCCCGTAGGCCAGACCGAAAAGTGAACCTGTGGCAGCACGCATGCGGACAACTCTAGGTTCGTCGTCAACGGCGTGCTCGGTACGAGCAAGATGGACGGCATGCCCGATCCGCTGCAACCAGTTCTGGGCGGGGACGCGCCCTTCGACGCGACCGCCGACGAGATCGAGACCCGAGCCGAGCTCGAGGTGCACCTGGCCAAGAACACCCTGGCCGGCCTCTGTGTGCTGGGGCTGCGCCTGGACCATGAGCCGCCCGACCTGAGCGGTGTGGACGTACGCGACACCATGTTCGTCGGCTGTCATCTGGCCGGTGAGGACGTGGAGGTCGACCTGATCCGGCGCGGTGCCCACGTCATCCCGCCGTTCGACGGGCGGCCCTACCCGACCCATCCGGCACTGTTGTACACGCCCGAGGACCTGTCCGCCGGCTTCGCCGAGCGCGGCTTCGCCGGCATGTACGACACCGTCGTGTACGACCATTTCGTGGCACACGGCGGCGCCGTCCCGGACATCCGCGAAGCTCTGGCCCAGCGACTGCACGACGCGGGGATCGACAACGCGCTCGGCAAGGCGCTCAACGAGTGGGCGCACGCCAAAGGGCCGGGCGGCGCGATCGGGATCATGGGTGGGCATGCGGCGCCGCGCGGCTCGGAACCGTACCGGATGGCCGCGGCACTGGCCCGGCGTCTGGCCGCGGCCGGGCGCCTGGTCGTGACCGGCGGTGGCCCGGGCGTGATGGAGGCGGCGAACCTGGGCGCCTACTTCGCGTCGGCCGAGGAGTCCGACCTGTCCGCTGCCATCGACCGGCTCGCGGTCTCCCCGCATTTCATGGATCACGAGTCGTACACGGCGGCCGCTCTCGCGGTGCGTGCGGCACACCCGCTGCCGGAACTCGACGTGGCGGGCCGGCTGCGGCACGGCGGTCTGGCGCTGCCCACCTGGCTGTACGGCCACGAGCCCGCCAACCTGTTCGCCGGTCAGATCGGCAAGTACTTCTCCAACGCGGTCCGGGAGGACTCGATTCTGCGGCTGGCCCGGGGCGGCATCGTCTTCGCGCCCGGCTGGGCCGGAACCGTGCAGGAGATCTTCCAGGCCGCGACGAAGACGTTCTACGCCACCGACGGGCCGTCCGGGGCGTACGTGTTCCTCGGGGTCGAGCACTGGTCGAAACTGCCGGTGGCCGACCTTCTGGGACCGCTGCTGGCCCGGTCCCCGCACGGCGACCAGTCGGATCTCATCGTGGTGACCGACTCCCTGGACGAGGCCATGGCAGCGCTCTCCCGCTGACGGTGCGGCTGCCGCACACTGCTGTCATGGAAATCTTGCTGTTCCTGCCGGCGGCGCTGGGTGTTCTGATCGCGGTGTTCGCCGTGGTGATGGCCGTGCGAATGGCCCGGCGCAACACCCGGGCCGCCTACCGGCAGGTCCGGGAGTCCGGTGGGCGGCACGGTGGCTCGCATGCGCACCGTCACAGCGGCTCCACCGGCGGGACGTGGGACGGCCACTCGTCGTCGAACGACAGCGGTTCGTCGTGGGGAAGCAGTGACAGCGGCAGCTCCTGGAGTGGCGGCGACAGCGGTGGTGGCGGCAGCGACGGTGGGGGCGGCGGCGGTGGCGGTGGCGGCGACTGACCGGAGCCGCCGGCCGCGCGGCCGGACAGGCCGTCTGATCAGCGTTTCCGGCTCTCCGGACAGAGTCGTGGCCGCTCGCTCGTCGTAGTGGCGCGGCTACCGCACACTGCATCCATGGATCTGACCGTGGTCGTCATCATCGTCGTCGTCTCGTTGGTCGCGGTGTCGCTCGCGGCCAAGATGATCAAGCGCCGCCGGCGCAACGCCTACCTGGCGAGCCGGCCCGGCCGGATCCGGCGGGCCGGCTCGAACAGCCACCACACACACCACGCCGGCACGGTGGCGGCCGGCGGCACGTGGTCCGACAGCGGCTCGTCGTCGAACGACGACGGGGGCAGCCGGAGCTGGTGGGGTGGCAGCAGCAACGACAGCGGCTCGTCCTGGGGCGGCGGCGGCGACAGCGGCTCGTCCTGGGGCGGCGGCGGTGGCGACAGTGGTGGCGGCGGCGGCAGTTACTGACCGAGGCTGATCATGCGACGTGCACGCGACGCCAGTGCACCGCGGGCAGGTCGGCCTCGGGGACGTCGGTGATGCCGTTCTCGTCCATCGCGTTGTAGATCGCGAGACGCGCGCCGTCGAAGAGGAACTCGACGGCGTGCAGTACCCGGGGCCGCCAGTCGGCCGAGGTGGTCCGCTCGATCACGTTGACCGCGCGGAGCACCCGGCCCCGGGCCCTGCGCAGCGCGGCGTGCGGGTCGGAGCGCCAGTCGAAGTGCTCGTACAGGTCGACCGGCAGACTCGTGTCGATCTGGTTCCAGGTGATCGCGCACTCGTCGAACTTACGATGAGTGATCTCCACGCGACTCAGTCCGAAGTCGAGGATCACCGGGCCGTCAGCGAACCAGCCACGCTCCGCGACGTCCCACATCAGCTGGCTTGTTCGCAATTTCCTGCCGATGAGCCGCACGAACATGTATCGATGGGTCGCGGCGAGGGCTTCGGCATCGTGATGCCACTCGGGTTCCCAGCCCTCGATTCCGAGCACGACCACCGCCCCGCCGATCTTGATCGGTCGATGGTACCCACGCCTCTGTGTGACCCCGCAACACAACAGCGGCCGGTCCCACGAAGGGGACCGGCCGCTGTCAGTGAATCGAGTGCTTACTTGCCGAGCGAGGTGCCGGCCGAGCGGAGGTGCTGCGAGGCCTCGACGACCCGCTTGGCGAGACCGTTCTCGGCGAGCTTGCCCCAGGCGCGCGGGTCGTAGGCCTTCTTGTTGCCGACCTCGCCGTCCACCTTGAGCACACCGTCGTAGTTGCGGAAGAAGTGGTCCGCGACCGGGCGGGAGAACGCGTACTGCGTGTCGGTGTCGATGTTCATCTTCACCACGCCGTAGTCCAGAGCGCCGTGGATCTCCGACAGCAGCGAGCCCGAGCCGCCGTGGAACACCAGGTCGAGCGGCTTCTCCTTGCCGTACTTGGCGCCGATCGCGTCCTGGATCTCCTTCAGGATCTCCGGGCGCAGCTTGACGTTGCCCGGCTTGTAGACGCCGTGCACGTTGCCGAAGGTGAGGGCGGTCAGGTAGCGGCCCTTCTCACCCAGGCCCAGCGCGGCGGCGGTGGCCAGGCCGTCCTCGACGGTGGAGTAAAGCTTGTCGTCGATCGCGGCGGAGACGCCGTCCTCCTCGCCACCGACGACGCCGACCTCGATCTCCAGGATGATCTTGGCGGCAGCGGTCTTCGCCAGCAGCTCCTCGGCGATCTGCAGGTTCTCGTCGAGCGGAACGGCCGAGCCGTCCCACATGTGCGACTGGAACAGCGGCGCCTGGCCCTTGGCCACACGCTCCGCGGAGATGTCGATCAGCGGCCGGACGAACCCGTCGAGGTGGTTCTTCGGGCAGTGGTCGGTGTGCAGCGCGATGTTGATCGGGTACTGCTTCGCCACGTGGTGGGCGAACTCGGCCAGCGCCACGGCGCCGACGACCTTGTCCTTGATCGTCGGGCCCGAGACGTACTCGGCGCCACCGGTGGAGATCTGGATGATGCCGTCGCTGCCCGCCTCGGCGAAGCCCTGCAGGGCCGCGTTGAGGGTCTGCGAGGACGTCACGTTGATCGCCGGGTAGGCGAACGCGCCGGCCTTGGCGCGATCGATCATCTCGGCGTAGACCTCAGGAGAAGCGATAGGCATCGGGATGCGCTCCTTGCTCATTTTCACGGCTGCGAGAGGGCAGGACCGCGCTGTCCTCCAGCAGGCAGTATTCCGCAGTCGCGGTGCGTAGTGGAAACCGCCTCGAAAACCGGACCGAGATCCTGGCGTATTTCTCATATCGGACAACTACCGTCAGGCCATGTTCTCACTTACGGGGCAGATCGCTGCCGGCGGTGTCGGAGCCTTGCTCGCCCTGAGTGGCCTCGGTGCGCCGCAGATCGAATCTCCCACCCTCAAGATGCCCCGGGTCGCCCCGATCGCCATGACGGCCGGGCAGGTGGCCCGATTCGATCTGCCCGTCCACAACGCGGGCGACACCCCGGTCTCCGGAGCGGTCGTGTCCCTGATGATCGACACCGAGCGTCTGGTGAAGACGTCCTACCGGAACTGCTCCACCGGTCAGCGGCATCTGCTCTGCACCTTCGACACGAAGCTGAAGCCGGGAGGGTACTACGGCCTTTCCGAACCGCTGGCCTTCCGCCCACCGGCCGACTCGATCACCGGCAGCATCGTGTGGACCCTCGCGACCTGGTGGACCGCCACCGAGTACGCGGCCCTGCCGACCATCCCGCCGGAGTCGATCCCCCCGGGCGCCGGCGAGTACGTCTGGGTGAGCACCCCGGGCCCAGGATGGGCCGCCGGATCCGAGCTGAAGCTGAAGGAGCTGGCCGGCCCGCCCGCCGGCCCGCCGGAGAAGGTCTGGGACGACTACGCGGAGAAGTGGGTCGACGCGGAATCGTCCCTCGACCTGACCGTGACCAGGGGCCGGTCAGCCGACATGGAGGTCTCCGGTGTGCGGAGCGTCCTGGCCGACGGCCGGGGCACCCTCCGGGCGAGTCTCATCAACCACGGTCCCGGCCGGCTGTATCCGAACTCCTACCTCAACAACTACCTGACGATCTCGGTGACCACCCCGCACCACACCAGGATCATGTCTGCCCCTGAGCGGTGTCTCCTGCATCCGGACGAAGGGCAGTTCGTGGAGTGCAACTCGACTGCCTCGATCGGTGGCGGCGAGCGGGAGGACTTCGATCTGGCGGTACGGGTACGGAAACCCACCACCGACGCCGGCCGGATCGAGATCCTCGAAGACAGAGGACTCGACGACCCGGACCAGTCGAACGACACCGCCCTGATCGACATCACGGAACCCGGATTGCCGAGCATTCGGAGCGGCATGCGCGCACCATGAGGGGGATGCCGGCGACAAGCGGAAGGGAGCTCAGAATGAGATATCCGATGCACGAGATCGACCTGGAGACACCCGAGGGTGACGCGGCCGAGCAGGCGACCATGATCCCCGGCTGGCAGGACGACGAACCGGACGATCAGCCGCCGGTCAGCGACGCCAACGAGTGGGACGCCCAGGAACAGAACCGGATCGTCGGGTTCGACGACGACTACCGCTGATCGGTCACCGCTGGTCCACGTAATCCGGATTCGCGGCCGCCCACTCGGCCAGCCGGTCGTCACGGATCGCCGCATACAGGCCGGGACCGACCCCGGGATAGATCGCCTCGTCCCGGCTGCCCTCTCGTCGGGCGGACTTCTTCGCCCCGATACCGACCAGTTCGGGTTCGTCGAGTGACGCGGCGACCCGCAGCAGCGTGAGCTCGTCCCCGTCGACCCGAAGACCCTTTCCGGCACTGGTCAGCAGGGCCTGCAGCTCGGACAGGCTGATCCCGCCGGCCATCGCCTCACCGGCGAGCAGCCGCAGGTACGCACGGTTGTTGTGGTCCCGGTCGTACGACCCGTTCGGCAGTTTCCACCGCCCCCGCAGCAGCGGCTCGACCTCGTCGGGTCCGATGTCGTGACAGCCCGCTGGGATGGCTTTGCGCCCCGGGTGCGCGACGATGCCCGGCCGGACGCACATGGTCACATCGCCGACCGCCGCACTGACCGCACGCAGCGCCCGCAGTTCGACAGTCACGGTGGCATCCAGCTCGACGCCCGTCAGTCCTTCGACGGCGTCCCTGGTCGCCGAGGCACCGCGCATCAGCGTCCAGTTCAGTTTCTCCCCGCCCGGCAGTACGCCACCCCGCGGCAGACTGATCAGGTAGACCTGCTTCCGGTCCGCGGTCAGGTGCAGCAGCATCACCGTGTCGGCCAGTGAGGTACCCGGTTCCCGCCCTTCCCGGCGGTCACTGCCGAGCAGCAGCACATCCAGCGGACCCGCCGGGTCGACGGCCGCCGGCAGTACGGGTCCACCCTCCCGGTGCTGCAAGTTGTCGATCACCAGCGGCGTGGCGGCGCCGGCCAGCACCACCGCGGCGGCCACCCCCGCCGTCCTCCGCCAGGCACGGCGGCGCTTTGCGCGTACCCAGGCGAAATCGATCTTCTGTCGCACCGGCCCGGAGGCCGGGGTGCTCGCCTCGTGCCGCGCGAACGTGGCCCGGAGTTCTTCCTCGATCCTGCTCATGGGGTTACCACCAATTCCGCCCGGAGCGTGCCGAGCCCTCGCGAGATGGCCGAGCGGACCGTGCCGACGGGACAGCCGAGAATGTCGGCGATCGCCTGATCGGGCAGGTCCTCGTAGTAACGCAGGACGAGGGCGGCACGCTGGCGTCGCGGAAGCTTCGCGAGCAGGCTCCACATGCGGTCGCGCTCGGCGCTCTCGTCGGCGTGGTCGGAGGCGACCGGGACGGACGGGTCGGGATCCGCACGCAGCAGCACACGCCGCCACCAGGACCCACGCCGCAGATCGATGAACTGGTTGGTGAGAATCCTGCGCACATAGCCGTCGGGCGAGTCGCTGCGGGCCACCCGCCGCCAGTTCAGCTGGACGCGGACCATGGTTTCCTGCACCAGGTCCTGAGCGGTCGCGGGGTCGCCGGTCAGCATGACGGCGTAACGCAGCAACGCGCTCAGCCGGCTGTCGGCGAATTCCTCGTAGGTCACGGGCACCTCCGCTCCTACGACGGGGCCGGGCACCGGAATCATTGCGGTGCGCCGCAAATCGATCGCCGGATTCGCATCCCGCTGACACGATCGTCTGGTGCTGCTCACTCTGACGACCACCCACCGGCCCGCCACCGACCTGGGCTACCTGCTGGTCAAGCACCCCGGCAAGGTGCACTCGTTCGGCATGCCCACCGGCACGGCGTACGTCCTCTACCCCGAGGCGGAGGAGGACCGCTGCACCGCCGCCCTGCTGCTGGACGTCGACCCGCAACTGCTGCGGGCGCAGAAGGACGCCTTCGAGTTGAGCCAGTACGTCAACGACCGCCCGTACGCGGCCTCCAGCCTGCTCTCCAGCGCACTGGCCAAGGTGTTCCGCAGCGCCCTGCGCGGCGCCTCGAAGGACCGTCCGGAGCTGACCGCCGTCCCGATTCCGCTGGAGATCCGGGTGCCGGTGCTGCGCGGCACGCCCGACCTGGTCACCCGCCTGTTCGAGCCGCTCGGCTGGTCGGTGACGGCCACCCCGATCCCGTTCGAGGCGGAGGTCGGCGGCGGCAGCCGGTACGTCGACGTGCTGCTGACCGGCGAGGTACGGGTCGCCGACGCGCTCAACCACCTTTACGTGCTGCTGCCGGTGCTCGACGACGCCAAGCACTACTGGGTCGCGCCGGACGAGATCGAGAAACTGCTGCGCTCCGGTGAGGGCTGGCTGGCCGCGCACCCGGAGAAGGTGCTGATCGCCCGCCGGTACCTGGCCCATCGCCGATCACTGGCGACCACCGCGCTGCAGCTGCTGGAAGCCGACCAGCCGGTCACCGAGGAGGAGTCCGAGCTGCCGGTGGCCCGCCGGGCCCCGCTGGCCGAGCAGCGCCGGGACGCGGTCCTGGCCGCACTGGCCGAGGTGAACGCGTCCCGCGTGCTCGACCTCGGTTGCGGTGGTGGAGCGCTGCTGACCGCACTGGCCAAGGACCGCGGCTTCACCGAGATCGTCGGCGCCGATGTGGCGACCCGCACGCTCGATGTGGCGGCCCGCAAGCTGCGGCTGGACCGGCTGCCGGAGCGCCAGAAGGACCGGATCCGGCTGATCCAGACCGCCCTCACCTACCGTGACGATCGGCTGCGCGGTTTCGACGCGGCCGTACTCATGGAGGTCATCGAACACGTCGATCTGCCACGGCTGCCCGCCCTGGAGACGGCTGTCTTCGGGCACGCCCGACCCGGCGCCGTGATCGTCACCACACCGAACGCCGAGTACAACGTGCACTACGAGGGGCTGACCGGGATGCGCCACTCCGACCACCGCTTCGAGTGGACCCGGGCCGAGTTCGCTGCCTGGGCCGGCCGGGTGGCCGGCGAGCACGGCTACGACGTGACGATCCGCGGTGTCGGTGAGGATCACGAGGAGACCGGCTCTCCCACCCAGCTCGCCCTCTTCACGATCAAGACCGAGGTGTCCGCATGATCATCGACGTTCCCGAGCTGGCCCTCGTCGCTCTGGTCGGCATCTCCGGCTCCGGCAAGTCGACCTTCGCCCGCGCGCACTGGAAGTCCACCCAGGTGCTCTCCTCGGACTTCTTCCGCGGCCTGGTCGCCGACGACGAGAACGACCAGTCGGCCTCCTCCGACGCCTTCGAGGTGCTGCACTACGTGGCCGGCAAGCGGCTCGCCGCCGGCCGGCTCACCGTGGTCGACGCCACCAACCTGCAGTCGCACGCCCGCGCCGGGCTGGTCAAGGTGGCCCGCGAGCACGACGTCCTGCCGGTCGCCATCGTGCTGGACGTGCCGGAGTCGCTGGCCTGGGAACGCACCCAGGCACGCGAGGACCGTACCTTCGGCCGTCAGGTCCTCACCCGGATGCACCGTGACCTGCGCCGATCCCTCAACCAGCTGGCCAAGGAGGGTTTCCGGAAGATCCACGTACTGCGCGGCACGGAGCAGATCGAGGCGGCCGAGATCCGGTACGAGAAGCTCTTCAACGACCGCAAGGACGAGCACGGGCCGTTCGACATCATCGGTGACGTGCACGGCTGCCGCGCCGAGCTGGAGGCACTGCTCACCAAGCTGGGCTGGGAGCTGATCCGCGACGAGCGGGGCCGTCCGGTGGACGCCGTGCACCCGGATCTTCGCAAGGCGGTCTTCGTCGGTGACCTGGTCGACCGCGGACCGGACTCGCCGGGCGTGCTGCGTCTCGTGATGGGCATGGTGGCGGCCGGGCACGCGATCTGCGTGCCGGGCAACCACGAGCAGAAGCTGGCCCGCAAGCTGAACGGCCGCAACGTGCAGCTCACCCACGGACTCCCGGAAACGCTCGAGCAGCTCGCGGCCGAGCCGGACGAGTTCGTGAGCGAGGTCCGCACCTTCATCGACGGCCTGATCAGCCACTACGTGCTCGACGACGGCAACCTGGTGGTGGCGCACGCCGGGCTCAAGGAGGCGTACCACGGCCGGGCGTCGGGCCGGGTGCGCAGCTTCGCGCTCTACGGCGAGACGACCGGCGAGACCGACGAGTACGGCCTGCCGGTCCGCTACCCCTGGGCCCGCGAGTACCGGGGTTCCGCCGCCGTCGTCTACGGCCACGTACCCACCCCGGTCCCCGAGTGGATCAACAACACGATCTGCCTGGACACCGGTTGCGTCTTCGGCGGCGCCCTCACCGCGCTGCGCTGGCCGTCGCGGGAACTCGTCGCGGTCCCGGCCGCGAAGGAGTACTACGCCCCGGTCAAGCCGCTCTTCACCACGCCCGCGCGAAGCGACGAGGGTCTGGACATCGCGGACGTCATCGGACGGAAACACATCGATTTCGGGTACGGGAATACGACCGTCCCCGCCGAGAACGCGGCCGCCGCCCTGGAGGTCATGGGCCGGTTCGCCGTCGACCCCCAGACCCTGGTCTGGCTTCCGCCCACGATGGCGCCGTGCACCAGCTCGACCGTGGAGGGTTACCTCGAGCACCCGTCGTCCGCCTTCGCCGACCTGCGGGCCGCTGGGGTGGACCGGGTGGTGTGCGAGGAGAAGCACATGGGGTCCCGCGCCGTGGTGCGGGTCTCGGCCTCCGGTGCCGGGGACGCGATCTGGACCCGTACCGGCCGGCCGTTCTTCGGTCCCGAACTGGACGAGCCGCTGCTGGCCGGGGTCCGGGCCGCGGCCGCACCGATCTTCGACGAGCTGGACACCGACTGGCTGCTCCTCGACGCCGAACTGCTGCCGTGGTCGGCGAAGGCGGGCGGTCTGATCCGGGACCACTACGCCGGGGTGGGTGCGGCCGGCCGGGCCGCCCTGCCCGCGGCGCTGTCGGTGCTGGAGAAGGTGGCCGGGCGCGGGCACGACGTCGCCGAGCTGCGCGACCGTCTGGAGCTGCGGGCGGCCGAGATCACCGGCTACTCGGCGGCATACCGTGCCTACGTGAAGCCGACGGACGGGCTCACCGGGGTCACCCTGGCACCGTTCGCGGTGCTCGCCGGCGCCGGCGTCTCGTACGCGAAAAAGGACCATGACTGGCACCTCGGGCTGGCCGACCGCCTGGTCGCGGCAGACCCGCGGCTCTTCACGCCGACCCGCCGGATGATCGTGGACCTGGCCGACCCGGCAGCCGAGGCCGCCGCGACCGAGTGGTGGCTGACACTGACCGGAGCGGGCGGGGAGGGCATGGTGGTCAAGCCGTGGGCCGGTCTCGCCGTGACCGACGGCAAGGGACGCCTTGTGCAGCCGGGGGTCAAATGCCGGGGCCGGGAGTACCTGCGGATCATCTACGGGCCCGAGTACACCCGTCCTGAGCAGCTGGAACGTCTGCGCCAGCGCAACCTGGGCCGCAAGCGTTCGCTGGCTCTGCGTGAGCACGGCCTCGGCCTGGCGGCGCTGGACCGGCTGGCCGAGGGCGCTCCGGCTTGGCGGGTGCACGAGCTGGTCTTCGCAATCCTGGCCGCGGAGTCCGAGCCGGTCGACCCTCGACTGTGACCGTAAGGTCACTTCCCGGAGTGCACAGGATTCATACAGGTTCCGGCCTTGAGTGGGCCGGTACCCTGGCTCCTCGTGGACATCCATGCGCTCACCGAGCAGCTAGCCCTGAACCCGATGGACCCGAAGGATCTGCTCCAGGCCTTCGGGCTCCCGGGTGTCTTGGCCATCCTCTTCGCGGAGACCGGCCTTCTGGTCGGCTTCTTCTTCCCGGGTGACTCCCTGCTGTTCCTGGCGGGCGTGGCGGCCTCCGAGGTCGCCAACTCGATCTTCGGCATCAAGCTGTCGATCGTCGGCCTGCTGATCGGTGCGCCGATCTGTGCCATCATCGGCGCCCAGTTCGGTCACTGGCTGGGCGCCAAGTACGGGCGCCGGATGTTCGACAAACCCAACTCCAAGCTCTTCAAGGCGGAGTACGTCGAGAAGGCGGAGTACTACTTCGAGAAGTTCGGCCCGGCCAAGGCCGTCGTGCTGGCCCGGTTCATCCCGATCGTGCGGACGTTCCTCAACCCGGTCGCCGGCACCCTGGGCATGCCGGCCAAGCAGTTCTTCCTGTGGAACGTGGTCGGCGCGATCCTCTGGACCGACGGCATCATCCTGATCGGTTACCTGCTGGCCGAGCAGATCTACGCCGCCATCGGCGAGAAGATCGACCGGTACATCCTGCCGGTCGTGGTGCTGATCGTCCTGGTCTCGGTGCTGCCGATCTTCATCGAGATCCTCCGGGAGCGGAAGGCCAAGAAGCAGGGCCTGCACAAGGCGGAGCCGGCGACCGCGATCGGCGTGGTCGCCGCCGCCAGTGTGGCGGGCATCGCCGACGCCGTCCGCGAGGAGTACCACGAGCACTTCGACCACAACCAGCAGCACGGCGACCACAACCAGCAGCACGGAGTGCCGCAGCAGCCGGCCTACCCGCAGCAGGGCTACCAGCCCACCCCGCAGGCTTACCCGCCGCAGCAGCCGGTCTACCCGCCCCAGCAGCAGCACTACCCGCCGCAGCAGTACGGATCGCCGCAGCCCCACAACGACCAGCAGTGGCCGCGCAGCTGAGCTGGGGAACACGAAAGGCCGGCCCGTCGGGCCGGCCTTTTTCGTGGCTTGCTCACACCGTGACGGCGGCGTTCCCGGAGAGCCGGTCCAGGAACTCCTCCGGACACTCCCGGAGGTTCTCCAGACGTCCGGCCGCCAGAGCCCGGTACGTCAGCGACGCGGCCTCCTCCAGGTTGCGGGCCCGCTTGTGTGCGAGCTCGACGGAGTCGCCCATCACCACGCACCCGTGCTGGCTGAGCACCAGGCAGTCGGTGCCGTCGGCGGCCATCGCGGCGGTCAGTGCGGCCAGCTCGGTGCTGCCCGGCAGCCGGAACGGCACGGTCGACACCCGCCGCAGGTAATACGCGTGATCGGTGGTCACGATCCGGATGTGTTCACCGAGCGCGTCGAGCAGCAGGGCCGTCTGCGGATGGAGATGCACCACCGCGTTGACGTCCGGCCTGGCCCGATAGAGAGCGAGATGCAGAGCCAGCTCACTGGTCGGCTCGATCCGCGGCAGCGGGACGGTACCGACGGCGGCAGGACCCCCGTCGGACACCCGCACCGCGGTGAAGTCCTTGCGGCTGAGCCGTTCCAGCCAGGTGCCGCTCGCGGTGATCCAGATGGCGTCCTCGTCGGGAATGCGGGCGGACAGATTGCCGCCCGATCCACACACGAGGCCCGCCTGCACCACGTCGTAACCCACATGCGCGAGCTGGTCGCGCAGGTCACCGGGTACGTAGTTCACCCGTTCCTCCTCAGGTCCGCCGGCCCGTCCGTGGGCCGGGGTCCTCGGCCTGGCGTCACGCCCCCATAGTCAGTGACGCCAGGCGTTGCCGCGTGCTTCGGATTCAGCGGGCCTTCTTAGTGGCTCGCTTCCGCGGCGGGGTCAGCAGGTCCGCAATCGTCGCGATCGCGGACGGCACGAGCCGGTAGTAGGCCCACACTCCCCGCTTCTCCCGCTCCAGCAGACCCGCCTCGGTCAGAATCCGAAGATGGTGACTCACAGTGGGCTGCGAGAGGCCCAGGGGAGCCGTCAGGTCGCAGACACAAGCCTCTCCGTCCGTAGCGGACTGAATAAGGCTCAACAGCCGTAGCCGAGCCGGGTCGGCGAGCGCCTTGAGCACTCCCGCCAGGCGCTCAGCGTCAGCGCGTTCAATAGGCTCACCGGCAAGCGGCGAGATCTGAGGCATGGTCATTTCCGCCAACGCAGTTCCCACGATCTCCATCCTTCCACCAACTGCATCGATTCTCCTGCATGCGAGCAGGGACGAACCGGCTAACTTTCAGGCCGTAAGGCCGACATCGATCGCCGGGTCGGTCGACCGGACACCCTCGCCCGGCTCCACCTTTCGTGCGATGACGGCTTCAGTCTCTGCCTCCTGCAACGCCTCAGCCGCCATCTGGTCGCTACCCATCCGTGTCGAGGTCTCGATCCCCGCCGTCGGAGTGAGGCGGACCACATTGTCAATTCGTCGATTTGTTCGCCACACAGATCCTCGACGATGACTCGGCACGGAACGCGTCGAGACCATCACGCCACACTGCGCGATCATCGGTTCGTCACCACCCCCACGACCCGATGAAAGCACGACGCCACGCTGCGCGACGGACAATTCAGTGATGAATTTACCCAGGTCGTGCCGTGCTCTCATGACATCGAGCGTACTGGCTGTACGAAAACCGGAATCTTTCGCCCCGGCAGGGCGGAACGGAACTATTGACGCGGGACTTTGAGGGCTTCTGTAAACAAGGTTTACCGATCCCACATCTGATCGCGACCCTTCCCCCGACCATAGATGCTGCTCAAAGCACCTAACCCCTGCACGGTACCCGGGTCACCCCCAGGATCACCTGGTCGTGGGACTGTGAAGAGCCTGTGAAGGCACCAAATCACCTTTGTCCGTCCGGGCGAAAACCCCCACCGTCCGGCCGATCTAGATCTATCCGGACAGCCGATCGGGTGACAGCGACAGAAACGGACCGTACCCGTTCGTGTGACCCACAGTCGTCGATACGGAACCGCTCACTCGTTCGGTCGCGACCAGTACTCGTCTTCCGGGTTGGGTGTGGACTTCGTCGAAGAGGGTAGATCCGAGAACTGATCGTGTTCGGACCCGCCGGTAACAAAAGGTTTCGTTTGTGGGCCAGCCCACTCGGGTGACGTGGAATTGACCGTCGGCGCATAAGCCGCGGCGCCACCGAAGAACGTCCGTGGCGCTACCAGCACCAGCACCGCCACCACGAGGTAGGCGATCACCTGTGCGGCCGCCACGGCGACGTTCAGGACGATCCATCCGTTCGGGTAAGCCTCGTTCAATGCCTCGCTCAGCGTCCCGGGAGCCGCCTCACCGGCCCGCTGCACGGCCAGGACGGCCAGAGTCCCCAGACCGGTGAGCAGTCCGAGCCCGCACACCCCGAGAGTGATGCCCCGGCCGAGGCGACTGCCCCGGCGCAGCGCGATGCCGAGCACCACGAACAGGGCCACCACCAGCAGTCCCAGGACGAGGGACAGGGCGGCGATCAACCAGAGCACGGTGACGAAGTTGTCCACGGCCGCCGAACCGGGCGCCGCGTCCCGGAACCGGCCGACCACTCCGGGTGTGACGGCGACCATGCCGATCGCGTAGGTCAGACCGGCCGCCGCCATGGCCCAGAGCAGGGCGACCGCCAGGTTGACGGCGACAGGCCGGCGCACGGCCGGCGGTGCGGCGACGGGCTGCGGCTGGATGGCGTACGACATCGATGCTCCCGCGGGTTCGGCTGGCAAGAACTTATCGCGTACCGGGCCGGTAAGTGGGCGGACCGGCTCACCCCGAGGGGCGGGCCGGTCCGAAACAGATCAGGCCGGGCCGGAGGAGGACCGTGGCGGCGGGTCGCCGCCCTGGTCACCTGCCGACGGCGGCTCGGCGGGAGACGGGGCTGCGGGAGGCGGGGCTGCGGCAGGCGGGGCTGCGGCAGGCGGGGCTGCGGGAGGCGCAGACACGGGAGGCGTCGCCGGAGGGGCCGACGCCGGAGCAGCCGGGGAGGGCGGAGACGCCTGCGGGGCGGCCCACGGGTCGGACGGTGCCTCCGGCGACGACTGCGACGGCTGCGGCGCCCACGGGTCCGGCTGAGCCGGCGCGGCCGGCGGGTACGTCGGCAGACCCGGAGCAGGTTCACCCGGCTGGCCGTACTGCTGCGGCGAGCCGAGGTGGCTGGGCGGCGGCGGGTAGGCCGGCTGGCCGTATGCGCCCGGCTGCTGCGGATACCCCGGCAGCGGCGGGTAGGCGGGCTGCCCCGGGTACGGCTGGAACGGCATCGCCGGATTCCACGCGGCCGGCCGGCGGAACCACGCGTTCGACGGCGGCAGCGCGAGCAGCACGATCGCGCCGAGCAGGCCCAGCACGGTGAGCACGGTGCTCGCCGTCATGAGCACGTTGAACCAGCCCGGGATCAACTCGTTGACGCGCTCCTCGATCCGGGCGTCCTCAATGCCCTCCCCGGTACCGCTGAACGCGAGTCCGCCCGCCGTGAGACTCAGGCTGAGTGAGTTGCAGCAGAGCCCGAGGCCGCCGAACACCCAGGTCAGGATGCGTGACGCGTTCTTGCCCCGGTTGTTGAGCAGCGCCAGCGTGGTCATGCCGATCGCGATCAGCACATAGATGACGGCCATGACCACGTAGGTGATCCGGGCGATCGATCCGATATCGGCGACAGCCTCCGAGCTCTCCAGCTCGATGGCATCCCGGTACGCCTCGGCGAGGGTGCCGGAGATCGAGATCACCAGGATGGCGCTCAGGACCTGCATGGCGGCGACGATGAAGATGAGGACTGATGAAATGGTCACCGTCGCCGGACGACTCGGTGCCGCCGGATTCGGGACCGGATAAGCCGGTACGGTCACGGTGCCCTCCTATAGATCAATTCACGGTATCTGCCGGAGGCCAGATCCCGCGACCGAGCCGCACTGTTCGCGACGATGTGGCAACATCAGCCAGTGATGTCCCCAGATGACCACAAACCGTCGCTCGTTCGGGGGGCGGCAGTCCTGGACACGGCCCCCTAAACTTCGATGACGTGGCGTCCTCCTGGAAGCAACAGGCTCCAGCGGCACGCCGTGCCCGCACGAGTCGCCCGCCCCGCGCACAAAGATCCGGGGCCGAGGCAGACCGGCTGACGGCGCCCTTCCGATCATGCCGGCCGCGTGACCACACCGCGGCGGCCCCAGACCTGACAAGGACCGGTGAGTCCCATGCCCCACGCCGACACCCTGGACATCGTTCACCATGACGACACCCGGACCCGTTTCAAGGACGTCCGATATCAACACCACCGCAACGGCATCCGGATCTGGTCCGCCGATGGCGAGCACGCCATCACGGACGTACTGATGACACAGGCCTACCGGCAACGGGAGGCGGACAAGTAGCCGAAAGGGCCCCGGGGAGACCCGGGGCCCTTTCGTATTCACTCAGCGGATGGCGAGGCCGTCCTTGGTCTCGCTGAGGTCGATCTCGACCGTGTCGCCGTCCCGGATCCGGCCGGCGAGCAGCGCCTTGGCCAGCAGGTCACCGATGGACGACTGGATCAGCCGGCGCAGCGGCCGGGCCCCGTAGATCGGGTCGTATCCGTGCTGACCCAGCCAGTCGGCTGCCGCCCTGCTCACCTCGAGGATGAGGCGCCGCTCGGCGAGCCGGGCCCGGAGCCGGGCCAGCTGGATGTCGACGATCGCGACCAGGTTCTCCTTGGTGAGGGCGTGGAAGACCACGATGTCGTCGAGCCGGTTCAGGAACTCCGGCTTGAAGTGCGCCCGGACCGCGGCCAGCACCTCGTCGTGGCGCTCCTCGTCACTCATCGTGAAATCGGAGTTGGCCGAGCCCAGGTTCGACGTGAGCACCAGGATCGCGTTGCGGAAGTCGACCGTCCGGCCCTGCCCGTCGGTCAGCCTGCCGTCGTCGAGCACCTGCAGCAGCAGGTCGAAGACGTCGGGGTGGGCCTTCTCGACCTCGTCGAGCAGCACCACGCTGTACGGCCGGCGCCGCACCGCCTCGGTGAGCTGGCCACCCTCCTCGTAACCGACGTAGCCGGGCGGCGCCCCGACGAGCCGTGCCACCGAGTGCTTCTCGCCGTACTCGCTCATGTCGATGCGGACCATCGCCCGCTCGTCGTCGAAGAGGAAGCCGGCCAGCGCCTTGGCCAGCTCGGTCTTGCCGACGCCGGTGGGGCCGAGGAAGAGGAAGCTGCCGGTCGGGCGGTCCGGGTCGGCGATGCCGGCCCGCGCGCGGCGAACCGCACCGGCCACCGCCTCGATCGCCTCACGCTGGCCGACCACCTTGCCGGCCAGTGTCTCCTCCATGCGCAGCAGCTTGGCGGTCTCGCCCTCCATCATCCGGCCGGCCGGGATGCCGGTCCACGACGAGACGACCTCGGCGATGTCGTCGGCGCCGACCTCCTCCTTGACCATCGGCGGTTCCGCGTCCTCCTCGGAGGCGACCGCCGCATCGAGCTCCTTCTCCAGCGCCGGGATGACCTCGTAGAGCAGGCGGGAGGCTTCGAGCAGGTCGCCGTCGCGCTGGGCGCGTTCCTGGGCCGCCCGCGCCTCGTCGAGCTGCTTCTTCAGCTCACCGACCCGGTTGAGGCCGCCCCGCTCGCGGTCCCAGCGCGCGGTGAGGGCGGTCAGCTCCTCCTCGCGGTCGGCGAGGTCGCGGTCCAGCTTCTCCAGCCGGGCGACCGAGGCCGGATCGGTCTCCTTCTCCAGCGCCAGTTTCTCCACCCGCATGCGGTCGACCTGCCGCTGGAGCTGGTCCAGCTCGACCGGCTGGGAGTCGATCTCCATGCGCAGCCGGGAGGCGGCCTCGTCGATCAGGTCGATCGCCTTGTCCGGCAGGAAACGGTCGCTGATGTAGCGGTCGGAGAGGCTGGCGGCCGCGACCAGTGCCGCGTCGGTGATCTGCACCCGGTGGTGCGCCTCGTAACGTCCCTTGAGGCCGCGCAGGATGCCGATGGTGTCCTCGACGGTCGGCTCACCGACGACGACCGGCTGGAACCGGCGTTCCAGGGCCGGGTCCTTCTCGATGTGCTCGCGATACTCGTCGAGAGTGGTGGCGCCGACCATCCGCAGTTCACCACGGGCCAGCATCGGCTTGAGCATGTTGCCGGCGTCCATCGAGCCTTCGCCCTTGCCGGCACCGACGACCGTGTGCAGCTCGTCGAGGAAGGTCACGACCTGGCCGTTGGAGTTGCGGATCTCCTCGAGCACGCTCTTCAGGCGTTCCTCGAACTGGCCGCGGTACTGCGCGCCGGCCACCATGGCGCCGAGGTCGAGGGAGACGAGCTTCTTGTCGCGCAGCGTCTCGGGCACGTCGCCGGCCACGATCCGCTGGGCCAGGCCCTCCACGATCGCGGTCTTGCCCACGCCCGGCTCGCCGATCAGGACCGGGTTGTTCTTGGTCCGCCGGGACAGCACCTGCACGACCCGGCGGATCTCGGCGTCCCGTCCGATCACCGGGTCGATCTTGCCTTCCCGAGCCAGAGCGGTCAGGTCGACGCTGTACTTCTCCAGCGACTTGTAGGTCTGCTCCGGATCGGGTGTGGTGACGCGCCGGTCTCCGCCACGCACCTGCGGGAAGGCCGCGGTCAGCGCCTCCTCGGTGGCACCGGCGGTCTTGAGCAGCTCGGACACCGAGCCGCCGACCCGGGCCAGGCCGGCCAGCAGGTGTTCGGTCGACACATATTCGTCGCCGAGCGGTGTGGCGATCAGCTCGGCGGACCCGACCGCGTTGGCGAATTCGCGGGAGAGACCCGGCTCGACGGTGCTCGCCCCACGGGCTGACGGCAGCTGCTCGATGGCCCGGACCGCGGCCCGGCGGATGTCGGCCGGATTTGCCCCGACGGCTCGCAGCAGCGCGGTGGCGGTGGAACCGCCGGTGTCCAGCAGCGCCTGCAACAGGTGCCACGGCTCGACCGTGGCGTGCCCGCGGCGGCCCGCATCGGCGGCGGCGGCGGTGATCACTTCGCGGCTCTTGGTGGTCCAGCGTTCGGCGTTCATGAGCTCCCCTGATCGGATCCCCACGAGTTCATGCAGACTCACGAGTTCATGCAGACTCGAGCTTCTTGCAGACTTGAGCGTAGCTCGCTCAACTTTAGCGCGCCGCCGCCGGGTGTGCGGAACGGTGACGGTCACCACCACGCCGGGCGGCTATCAGGAAAGAACCCGTAACGTCAGGAGTCGTGTCGCTGTACCGCCGGTTGCTCCCCCTAGGCCTGGTCTTTCTGACCGTCGGCATCGCCACCGCGGTGGTCGGGCCGTTCCTCGGACTGTTCCTGAGCACGGCTGTCGACGCCGGTCCGGTGCAGGTCACCTTCTTCCTCGTGACCGCCTCACTGTCCGGCGTGGCGGTGTCCTGGGCCATCGGCCGCATCTCGGACCGGCGGCCGATGCGGCGCACCCTGTTGATCATCGGGGCCCTCGCCGGCTGCGCCGCCAGCGGCGCCACCGCCTTCGTCCGGGACTACTGGGTGCTGCTCGCGCTCACCGCGACGGCCATGGCGATCGCCGGATCACTCTTCCCACAATCCTTCGCGTACGCCCGGCAGGTGCTCCAGAACGACGATCCCCAGCGGACCGCCATGGGCATCAGCACGCTGCGAACCGTGTTCTCGATCGCCTGGGTCGGCGGCCCCACGCTTGCCGCCTTCCTCCTGCAGGCCGGCGACTTCCAGTACGTCTACGGCACCGCGGCCGTCATGTACCTGATCGCGGCCCTGGGCGTGATCCGCTGGCTGCCCGAGGTGGAGGCTCCGGCCGCGGCCCGGGACAGCGAGGAGACGTCCGCCCGGCCACCGTGGGTGGTCTATCCGATCCTGGCCGGTTTCATCACGATGCAGACCTCCATGGTCCTCAGCGTGCAGGCCATGCCGCTGTTCGTCAGCTCCGAACTGAACGGCGAGGTCAGCGACGTCGGCCTGATCCTGGGCCTGTGCGCCGCGCTGGAGATCCCGCTGATGCTCGGTTTCGGCTGGCTGTCCATGCGGGTCCCGTTGCGCCGGATCATCCTGGTCGGTGCCGCCTGCGGCGTCCTCTACCAGGCTCTCGTCTATTCGGCGTCGTCGGTGTGGATGCTGGCGGTCGCCCAGATCCCCAACGCCGTCCTGATCGCGGCCGCTGCCGGCCTGGGCATCTCCTACTTCCAGGACCTGATGCCGCGCCATCCCGGCCGGGCCAGCACGATGTTCGCCAACACCTTCCCGATCGGGCAGGTCCTGTCGGCGCCGCTCTTCGGCCTGGCTCAGGAGTTCGGTTTCCGCCTGGCGTACGGATTGAATCTGGGCCTCACCGCACTCGGACTGGTCCTGCTGCTGGTGTTCCGGCCGCCTGCCACTCGCAGCCCGGCACCGGGCCCGGACCTTCGTCCTGTTGAGGACATGCCGCAGCGCACTGACGGCTAACGTAGAGATCGTGCGCGTACGGGTGGAACAGACTCTGCTGCCGGGAATCGGCGTCCGCCATGACCTGGTGACCTCCTCGGGCCGGACGGTCGGGGTGGTGTCGCATCGCAACGGGCGGCGCGACCTGGTCCTCTACGACGTGGACGATCCCGACTCGAGCCTGGCCTCGATACCGCTCACCGACGACGAGGCGGAGGCGCTGGCCGACGTGCTCGGCGCCTCGCTCATGCTGGGCCAGCTCGCCGGCCTCCGGCAGCAGGCGGCCGGTCTGCTGACCGAGCAGATCGCACTGCCCGCCGGTTCCCCGTTCGTGGGCCGGCGGCTCGGTGACACCCAGGCGCGCAGTCGTACCACCGCCTCCATCGTGGCCGTGCTCCGCGACCGGGAGGTGATCGCCTCGCCCGGCCCGGAGTTCCGGTTCGACGCGAACGACGTGGTGGTGGCAGTCGGGACCCGGCACGGTCTGGACGGCGTGACCGCCATCCTGGCCGGCGACGACGGCTGAGCGCCGTGGAGCACCCGACCATCCTGCTCATCGAGATCGGGGCGCTGCTGTTCGGGCTGGGGATGCTCGGCCGCCTGGGCCGCCGATTCGGGCTGTCTCCGATCCCGCTCTACCTGCTGGCCGGTCTGGCGTTCGGCCAGGGTGGCCTGGTGTCGCTGCGGGCCAGCGAGGAGTTCACCGCGATCGGCGCCCAGATCGGCGTGATCCTGCTACTGGTGATGCTCGGCCTGGAGTACTCGGCCGACGAGCTGGTCGGCAACATGCGCTCGGCGGCTCCAGCCGGTCTGATCGACATGCTCCTGAACGCCCTTCCGGGGGCGGCGTTCGCGTTGCTGCTCGGCTGGGACTGGAAGGCCGCACTGGTGCTGGCCGGCATCACCTGGGTGTCGTCCTCCGGCGTGATCGCCAAGGTGCTCGGGGACCTGGGCCGGGTCGGCAACCGGGAGACCCCGGTGATCCTCTCCGTCCTGGTCATCGAGGACCTGGCGATGGCGTTCTACCTGCCGGTCGTCACCGCGGTGCTGGCCGGGCTCAGCCTGAGCAGCGGGCTCAGCACACTGGGCGTCGCGGTGGTCACGGTGGTCGCGGTCCTGGTGGTGGCGATCCGGTACGGCGGTGAGATCAGCGGCTTCATGTCGGTGAAGGATCCGGAGGCCCTGCTGCTCAGCGTGCTCGGGCTGACGCTGTTCATCGCCGGGGTGGCAGGCGAGCTGAAGGTGTCCGAGGCGGTCGGCGCGTTCCTGGTGGGCATCGCCATCTCCGGTCCGGTGGCGCACCACGCGACCCAGATGCTCACACCGCTGCGCGACCTGTTCGCCGCGGTCTTCTTCGTCTTCTTCGGGCTCTCCACCGATCCGTCCGACATCCCGCCGGTGCTGCTGCCGGCTCTCGGCCTGGCCGTGCTGACCATGCTGACCAAGGTGGTGACCGGCTATCTGGCTGCTCGCCGGGCCGGCATCGCGCTGCCCGGCCGGATCCGGACCGGCCTGGCGTTGATGCCGCGCGGTGAGTTCTCCGTCGTCATCGCCGGCCTCGCGGTGGCTTACGGGGTGGACCCGCGGCTGGCTCCGCTCGCCACGGCGTACGTGTTGATCACGGTGGTGACCGGTCCGCTGCTTGCGCGACTGCCTGACTACGCCTGGTTCAAGGAGCTGGTACGGAAGCGGATGGCAGCTCAGCGAGCGGCCCAAAAGCCACTGCCATCCACGGAGTGACCTGGGTCTCCATTGAGAACGCTCAAAGTTACTGTCCAGTATCTGAATGTGAAGCCTTGACACTTCCGCAGAAGGACGCTGCACGCTACCGTTGCGCGGCGACGACTCTGAGTATTGGGACGTTCGACACTATGGCCAGCGGGTGACGTTTGCCGTACTGCGAACGGTGAGTGAGGCGGCGGCGTGAGCGTGCGTGAAGCTACATTCCTGGGTTTCGGGAACCCTGTCGATCCTCGGCCTGACGAGATGCAGGCATGGGCGTACAACCCCGAGTCGGTTCCCCTTCACACGATGCCGAAGGACTGGGATCTGCTGATCTCCGGCGACGTGCTCGGACCGACCCTGTTCGAACTGGCCATGGACCGGCAGTGCCCGGCCCGCCGGTTCGCGCAGCACTGCATGTACATCTACGCCGCGGACGGTCTGCGGCAGAACGCGAGCGGGCAGCGCAAGCGCCGGCTCAAGAAGTACGTCGAACGCGCGGAAGAGGTCGGCGACGAGCCGATGCAGATCTGGGCGCACAACTGCCGGGTCCTGATGACCCGGCCGGAGCTCTTCGACCACCACGACTGGATGGAGGGCGGCCTGGTGCGCTACCCGCGCCGGCTGGGCCTGTTCAATCGGCGCTGAGTAACATAGAGTACTCGCGCGATCACTACTTGTCGTAACGGCGGCCCCTCACGAGGGGCCGCCGTTCGCTATCTGTCCGGCGATCGGCGCGGACGCCACACCACCAGGGCCGTCGAGTGGTTCTCCTGACGGACCAGATCACGGCCCGAATACGGGCGGCTCATCGCTTCCCTCTGGGCCATCCGGGCGTACGCCGACTCGAGCTCCTGCTCCAGCTCGGCCACCCGGTGCTGAAGATCGTTGACCAGCTGCTCCAGGCCGATGATGCGCTTGATACCGGCCAGGTTGACACCGTCCTCCTGGCTGAGCCGTTGCACCTCGCGAAGCAGGGCGACATCGCGTTCGCTGTACCGCCGGCCACCTCCGCCGGCCCGGCCGGGCTGCACCAGACCGAGCCGGTCGTACTGCCGGAGGGTCTGTGGGTGCATCCCGGCCAGACGGGCCGCCACCGAGATGATCAAAACCTTCGCGTCGGAGGCCTGTTCCATCGAGATGCTGATCTCTTCATACATGTGCCACCTCCCGGGAGGGTCCTAACCTGCCCGGCGCAACCGGGCGTCGATGCGTTCCCGCGCGGGCGGCGGGGTCAGTTTCGCGAACTTCTCCAGCAGGTCCCGGGCCTCGCCGGTCACCCCGCCCGGGATCTGCACGTCCACCGTGACGATCAGATCACCCGCCTGGCCCTCCTTGCGGACCACACCCTTGCCGCGGGCCCGCAGTTTCCGGCCGCTCGGGGTACCCGGAGGCACCCGCAGCGTGACCGGGCCGTCCAGGGTGGGCACCTTGAGATCGGTGCCGAGCACGGCCTCAGCGATCGTGATCGGCACGGTCAGCGTCAGGTCGTCACCGCTGCGCCCGAACAGGTCGTCGGGCCGGACCTTGACCTGCACGTACAGGTCTCCGGCCGGTCCGTTGCGGTCACCCGGCTCGCCCCGGCCGCTGAGCCGGATCCGCTGGCCGTCGGCCACACCCGCCGGGAACCGGACGTTGATCGTGCGGGTCTTGGTGACCCCGCCGGTGCCCCGGCACTCCGGGCACTTCTCGTCCACGACGCTGCCCGAGCCCTGACAGTCGCGGCACGGCTCGGAGAAGCTGAACGAACCCTGGTTGCTGGAGATCAGGCCGGTGCCGTGACACTTCGCACACGACCGCGGAGTCGTGCCGGGTTTGGCCCCACTGCCCCGGCAGGTATCGCAGGCGCCCGGCGTCCGCAGGGTCAGCGGCAGTGTCGTACCGCGGACGGCCTGCGCGAAGTCGAGGGTCACCTCGGTCTCCACGTCGCGCCCGCGCTGCGGTCCGCGCCGTGCGGTTCCGGCCGGCCCACCGGGCGTCTGCCCGCCGGAGAAGATCGAGCTGAAGATGTCCGAGAAGCCGGTGCCGCCGAACCGGCGGTCCGCGCCCGCACCCCCGGCGCCGGAGAAGCCGCCGAACAGGTCCGACGGGTCGAACTGGGTTCCCGCGCCGCCGCCACGCGCCCCGCGCCGGAACGCGCCCGACCCGAACAGGGAGCGCATCTCGTCGTACTCTTTGCGCTTCTTGTCGTCGGCGAGCACGTCGTACGCCTCGGAGGCGGCCTTGAACTTCTCCTCCGCCTGCTTGTTACCGGGGTTGCGGTCGGGGTGAAGGTCCCGGGCGAGCTTCCGGTACGCCTTCTTGATCTCGTCGGGGGAGGCGGACCGGGTCACGCCGAGCACGGCGTAGAAGTCCTTCTCGAGCCAGTCCTTCGAGCTCAATCAGTCCACCTCCTCGACTTGTCTGCGACGCCCCGCCCGCCGGGACCGGCGGGCGGGGCACAGTGTGATCTCACTCCGGATCGGCGACCGCGACCATTGCCGGGCGGAGCAGACGCTCGCCCAGTGTGTAGCCACGGCGCATCACCTCGACGCAGGTCGGCTCGTCGACGTCGGCGGACGTCTGGTGCGCAACCGCCTCGTGGCGGTTGGGGTCGAAGGGGTCGCCCTTCTCCCCGAAGGCCGCCAGACCGAGCTTGCCGGTCACCACGGTGAGCTGCTCGGCCACCGAGGCGAACGGGCCGACCAGGTCACCGTGCTCCCGGGCCCGGTCGATGTCGTCCAGGATCGGCAGCAGGTCGGTGAGGACCTTGCCGGTGGTCTGCTCGGCGGCGGCGCCCCGGTCGCGGTCGACCCGCTTGCGGTAGTTGGCGTACTCCGCCGACACGCGCTGGAGGTCGTGGGTACGCTCCTCGAGCTCGTTTCGCAGCGCCTCCAGCTCGGCACCGAGGCCGGGCTTGGCGTCCTCGGCCACGGGGGCCTCGTCCTCCTCGGGTGCGCGGTGTGCGCCGGCCCTCTTCCGCGCCTGCTCCTCGGCGGGAGTCTCCTCGGCCGTCGAATCGCTCTCGCCCTGGATGACTTCCCGCTCGGCCTCGAGGCCGTCGTTGTCGTCGTCCTTGGCACTCACTTCTTGTCGTCCTCCACGATCTCGGCGTCGACCACGTCGTCACCGCCGGCCGCCGGGCCACCGGTCGCGCCGCCGGGAGCGTCGCCCGCAGCCGCCTGCGGGGCCTCACCCTGCGAGTACAGCGCCGAGCCGGCCTCCTGGGAGACCTGCGACAGCCGCTCGTGAGCCGACTTGATCTTTTCGATGTCGGTGCCGCCCAGCGCGCCACGCAGCTCGCCGAGCGCCTCGCCGATCTTGTTCTTGCTGTCCTCGGGGAGCTTGTCGCCGCTCTCCGCCAGGAACTTCTCGGTCTGCCACTGCAGCTGCTCGGCCAGGTTGCGGGTCTCCGCGTCCTCGCGGCGCTTCTTGTCGTCGTCCGCGTGCTCCTGAGCGTCGCGCATCATGCGCTCGATGTCTTCCTTCGGCAGCGCCGAGCCGCCGGTGATCGTCATCTTCTGCTCCTTGCCCGTGCCCAGGTCCTTGGCGGACACGTGCACGATGCCGTTCGCGTCGATGTCGAAGGAGACCTCGATCTGCGGGACGCCGCGGGGCGCCGGGGCGATGCCGCTGAGCTCGAAGGTGCCGAGCTTCTTGTTGCTCGCCGCCATCTCGCGCTCACCCTGGTAGACCTGGATCAGCACGGAGGGCTGGTTGTCGTCGGCCGTGGTGTAGACCTCGGAGCGGTGCGCCGGGATGGTGGTGTTGCGCTCCACCAGCTTGTGCATGATGCCGCCCTTGGTCTCGATGCCCAGCGAGAGCGGGGTGACATCGAGCAGCAGGACGTCCTTGACCTCACCCTTGAGCACACCGGCCTGCAGGGCGGCGCCGACCGCGACGACCTCGTCCGGGTTGACGCCCTTGTTCGGCTCGCGGCCGATCAGGCTCTGCACCAGCTCGGTCACGGCGGGCATCCGGGTCGAGCCGCCGACCAGGATGACGTGGTCGATGTCGGAGAGCTTGACGCCGGCGTCGTTGATCGCGGCCTCGAACGGGCCCTTGCAACGGTCCAGCAGGTCCTGCGTCATCCGCTGGAACTCGGCGCGGCTCAGCGACGTGTCCAGGTGCAGCGGGCCGTTCGCCCCCGCGGTGATGTAGGGCAGGTTGATGCTGGTCGTGGTCGCGGCGGACAGTTCGATCTTGGCCTTCTCGGCCGCCTCGCGCAGACGCTGCAGGGCCATCTTGTCCTGGGACAGGTCGATGCCGTGCTCGCCACGGAAGGTCTTGACCAGGTGGTCGATGATCCGCTGGTCCCAGTCGTCGCCGCCCAGGTGGTTGTCACCGGAGGTCGACTTCACCTCGATGACGCCGTCGCCGAGCTCGAGCAGCGAGACGTCGAAGGTGCCGCCGCCGAGGTCGAAGACCAGGACCGTCTGCTCCTTGGAGCCCTTGTCGAGCCCGTACGCCAGGGCCGCGGCGGTGGGCTCGTTGACGATGCGCAGGACGTTCAGACCAGCGACCTCACCGGCCTCCTTGGTCGCGGTGCGCTGCGCGTCGTTGAAGTACGCCGGGACGGTGATGACCGCGTCGGTGATCTGCTCGCCCAGGTACGCCTCGGCGTCCCGCTTGAGCTTCATCAGCACCCGCGCGGAGATCTCCTGCGGGTTGTACTGCTTTCCGTCGATGTCCATCGACCAGCTGGTGCCGATCTCCCGCTTGACCGAGCGAATGGTCCGGTCGGGGTTCGTCACCGCCTGACGCTTGGCGACCTCGCCGACGAGCACCTCACCGTTACGGGCGAAGGCGACGATCGACGGCGTCGTCCGGGAGCCCTCCGCGTTGGCGATGACGGTGGGCTCGCCTCCTTCCAGAACGCTGACGCAGGAGTTCGTGGTGCCGAGGTCGATGCCGACCGCACGTGCCATGGTGTTCCTCGCTTTTCACAGCTGGGGTTCGCGTACGAAGGTTGAGTGGAACAGACTCAATGATGCCACGGCCTCGCACACCGTCAAATCGAAGTTGAGCCACCCGGGCGCAAGTCGATGCTCAGAAGGTGCACCGACACATACCTGTCAGGTCACGGCATACCGGCACCCGTTGTCCTGGATGCATAGATCGTGCACGCTTTACGCGTGACGACGCACGGAGACGCGGTCGGTCCGTCGGCCCTATCCGCCGTCCCCGCCCCATCGGATGAGAAGAACCAGGTCAGCGTGGCTGCAGGCAGCCCAATAGAGCGTACGGGGGCGAGCCCCATCCGTCCGGAAAACCACGGAAACCGCCCGGAACCGGTCGAAGCGCCGCCCGTTGTCGGACGTCTGGCGACGGCCCTGAGCCGGCTGCGCTCGGCGCTCGGCGCGGTCTCGTACCCGCTGGCCCTCCCATCCGCGGACGAGGCCCGGCGAGTCGGTTCGGCATTGATCGCCCAGCTCGAGGACTATCTGCTCCCCCGCCTGGCCCGTCTGGACGCACCACTGCTGGTGGTCGTCGGCGGGTCCACCGGAGCAGGCAAGTCGACCCTGGTCAACAGCCTGGTGCAAGCCCCGGTGAGTACGGCCGGCGTACTCCGGCCGACCACCCGGTCACCAGTACTCGTAACCCATCCCGACGACGTGCAGTGGTTCGGCCGGGGCGGACTGCTGCCCGGCCTCACCCGCACCGGCGAGCCGAGCAACGCGGCGGACGCCCTTCAGGTGGTCGCCACGCCGACGATCGGACCGGGCCTGGCCCTGCTGGACGCACCGGACGTCGACTCGGTGGTCGACCAGAACCGCAAACTCGCCGCCCAGCTCCTGGCCGCGGCCGACCTGTGGCTCTTCGTCACCACCGCGGCGCGGTACGCCGACGCCGTCCCCTGGGAGCTGTTGACCACCGCCAAACTGCGCGGCACGGTGATCGCCCTGGTCCTGGACCGGGTGCCGATCGACGCCGCGGCCGAGATCGCCGCCCACCTGGGCGAGATGCTGACCGCCAACGACCTGGGCAACGCGCCGTTGTTCGTGCTCCCGGAGACCGAACTGGAACAGCGCGGCCTGCTGCCGGACTCGGCGATCGGACCGATGCGCATCTGGTTCGCCCAGCTGGCCGGGGACGCGGGCGCTCGCAGCACGGTGGTCCGGCAGACCCTCGACGGCGCGCTCGGCGCCCTGGGCCCGGCACTCGACGGACTCGCCGAGGCCGCTGACGAACAGATCCGCACCGCGCAGGGACTGGACGAACGGGTCGAGGCCGCCTACCGCACCGCGCGGACCACCGTCGAGGAGGGTCTGCGCGACGGCCGGCTGCTCCGCGGCGAGGTGCTGGCCCGCTGGCAGGAGTACGTGGGCACCGGCGACCTGGTCCGCAACCTCGAGTCCCGGGTGGGCTACCTGCGCGACCGGTTCCTGGCCGCTCTCAGCGGGCGCACCACACCGGGCCAGAACCTGCGCGTGGCACTGGAGTCCCAGCTGGTCACCCTGTTGCGCGGAGTCGCGGCGGACGCGGCCGAACAGGCGTACGCCGCATGGCAGGCACACCCGGCCGGCGCCGCCCTGCTGGAGCCGGAGCTGCAGCACGCCTCCGCCGACCTGCCGCAGCGCGCCGACCGTCTGGTCCGCGACTGGCAGCAGTGGGTTCTCGAGCTGGTCCGCTCCGAGGCCTCGGACAAACGGGCGATCGCGCGCGGCGCGGCGTACGCGGTGAACGGAGCCGGACTCGCTGTAATGATCGCGGTCTTCACCGCGACCGCCTTCATCCCGACCGGCCTGGAAGTCGCCGCGGGCGCCGGCAGCGCGGTAGCCGCGCAGAAGGTCCTCGAAGCCGTCTTCGGCGACCAGGCCATCCGCACCCTCGCCACCCGGGCTCGCACCGAACTGCTGGACCGGGTCGACAAACTGCTCGCCGCCGAGGCCGCCCGGTTCACCGAGCGGACCTCGCCGGTACGCCTCGAGACGTCGCATGGCACGCTTCTTCGCCAGGCCGCCGCTGAGGTGGAGAACGCCAGGAAGGAACTCGCTTTGACCGGGTCCGGGTCATGAACTTGGTACAGAAGCCACGCAACGACTCTGTCGACGCGGACTCGCTGACCCGCCGGTTGGAGGCGCTGGCCCGATTCCTGCGGGTGGTCGACCCCTATCTGCCCGACGGTGAACTCGTGGCAGCGCACACGCTCGTCGAGCGCGCCAGCGGCCGGCTCACGCTCTCGCTCGATCACACCGTGGTCGCGCTCGCCGGCAGCACCGGCAGTGGCAAGTCGAGCCTGTTCAACGCGCTGGCCCGGTTCAAGCTCTCCCCCGTCGGGGTACGGCGGCCGACCACCGGCACGGCCCACGCCGTCGTCTGGGGCCCGCTGGAACCGGCGAACCGGCTGCTCGACTGGGTCGGCGTGCTGCCCCGGCAGCGGTTCGTCCGGGAGAGCGCGCTCGACGGCGACGACGAGGCCTCGCTGCGCGGGCTGGTCCTGCTCGACCTGCCCGACTTCGACTCGATCGAACGCGCCCACCAGCTCGAGGTGGACCGGCTGCTCGGCCTGGTCGACCAGATCGTCTGGGTGGTCGACCCGCAGAAATACGGCGACCGGGTGCTGCACCGGGCGTACCTCTCGCAGTTCGCCTCGCACGCCGGGGTCACCATCGTGGTCCTCAACCAGGCCGACCGGCTCAGCCCCGACGACACCGAGGTGGTTCTCGCCGACCTGAACCGGCTCCTGGCCGAGGACGGGCTCACCGGCGCCCCGGTGATCGCCACCTCGGCCAAGCAGCCGGGGATGCTCAGCGAGCTGCGCGGCGCCCTGGAGAACACAGTCGCGAACCGGCAGGCCGCGCTGCGCCGGCTGGCGGCCGACCTGGACACGATCGGTGAGGAGCTCGGCACCATGATCGGGCCGCCGGCGGCCGAGGACGAGGTCGACCGGTCCACCGTGCGGCAGCTGTGCGACGCGCTCGCCGACTCGGCCGGTGTGCCGGCGGTGGCCGACTCCACCGCGGGCTCCTACCGGCACCGGGCCGCGGCGGCGACCGGCTGGCCGCTCGTCCGGGGACTGCGGAGACTGCGGCCCGACCCGTTGCGCCGGCTTCACCTCGACGAGCCGGTCAAGACCGACTCGGTGTCGACGGACGTCGTACCCCGTACCTCGGTGCCGGAGGCCGACGCCGCGCAGAAGTCGGCGGTCGGCCTGTCGGTGCGCGCGGTCGCGGCCCGCGCGGCGGCACCCCTGCCCGACGTGTGGTCCCCGGCGCTGAACAGCGCCGCCCGGTCCAAGGCGGGCGATCTTCCGGACGCACTCGACCGGGCCGTCGCACAGACCGATCTTGGCCTGGAGAAGCCGCCGGTCTGGTGGCGGGTGGTCGGCATCCTGCAATGGGTGCTCCTGGCGACCGCGGCGACCGGTCTCGCCTGGCTGATCGTGGGGTACGCGCTGACCGCCCTCGGCCTGCCCGAACTGGACAACCCCAAGGTCGGCGCCGTCCCGCTGCCGACCCTGCTGCTGCTGTCCGGACTGGCCGGCGGCCTGCTGCTCTGGCTGATCCTCAAGCCGGTCATCGAGGCCGGCGCACGACGGGCGCGACGACGGGCCGAGCAGCGGTTGCGGGCGTCGGTGACCGAGGTCGGGCGTGCGCATGTGGTGGCCCCGGTGCGCGAGGTCCTCAACGCGTACGCCCAGGCGAGGGAAGCGCTCAGCGTGGTCCGTTCGGAGTAGGTCCGGTGGGTGCCGCGGGCGTAGGCTCGCGGCATGTCAGCGCCCCGAACGGTGTACGACGCCGTGCTGCACGCAGCCCGTGACGTCACGAAACTCGGCTGCGCGCTCGACGCCGAGATGCTCGGCACCGCGCTGCTCGGCAGCGTCTACGCGGTGGCCCTCGACGACCGGGCCGAGGCGGTCCGCGACTTCGTGGGCCGGTTCCTGATCGCGACGACCGATCCGGAGGAACCGGCGACCACGACCATCCGCGAGGTGTTCGCCACGCTTGTTCCGGACGCGGACGGGGCGGCCCTGGTGGGTCACGCCCCGGAGGCCCCGGAGTGGGCCGCACAGCTCGGGCGGGTCCGGCCGACCGGCTGCTGGGCGTACGGCGACGTGTACGGCGATCAGACCTCCTACCTGGTCACCTTCGCCTACGAGGACGGCACCGGCGGCGGGCCCGACCACGCCGTGGTGGCCCTCGTCGACCACAACATCGGCATCACCAAGGACGTCTTCGTGTCCACGTCGGCCGGCACCCTTCTCGACCAGGTACGTGAGATCTGCGCCGCCGACGAGCTGACCTGGTTCCGCAGCGAGGACCCGGGCCGGCTGCGCGACGAGGTGGGCCGGCACCTGCGAGTCACCGACGAGCTCGGCGATCTGCCGGCGGACGGCTCGCTGTCCACCGACCGGGCACTGGCCGCCGCCCGGATCTCGCTGCTTCCGGCGGTGACCACCCCTCCGCTCGCCGAACCGGCCGGACCGGACAGCACCGAACTGGTCCGGGATTTCCTGTCCGCACCGGAGGCGGCCAAGTTCGAGCTGCCCACCGGCCCCGCCACCACGCCGGACGGCGCTTCCCTGGACTTCTGTCTCGGCCTGGTCCTCGACCACGCGATGAGCCTGCCGGGCGGCGATCCGCTGCGCTGGAGTCCGGCCGTCGCCGGGCTGTTCCTGCTGGACTGGGTGCACCGGCGCGCCGTTCTCGACCTGGACGACGCGGCCATGATGCCGCGGGTGGTCCGCGCCTGGTCCGCCTATGCGACCAGACGGCGTCGCCTGCCCGACGCGGCAGCCCGCGAGATCGAGACCGCGATGGAGGAGCTGATCCCGGAGTTCGCCCGGCTCTACACGACCGGCGAGCGGCGCAGCCCGGCCACGGCGGCGGTGGCGCAGCTCATCGCCGAGGGCGTCGACCCCAGCGACTCGGCAGCCATCGACGCCTGGCTCGAGGCCAACCGCGACGAGTAACCCCAGCCGTCAAACCCAGCTGTCGCGCAGCGTGGTCTCGGCGCAGCTGAGACAGCGGTAACGCCCAGCCTCACTCCAACCCCGCCAGGCGGTGGGGTCAGCGGCGGTTGATGTACGGGGCGTCCGGGTTGGCTTCGGCGTGGTGGCGGCCGACCCGGGAGCTGCGGTCGTAGGAGGCGCCACGCTCGTCGGGGTAGTTCGTGTGTTCGGCCCGGTGCTGACCGCGGTACGGCCGGTTGGCGAGCCGGTTCTCCTCGGAGTTGGAGTCGGCCAGCAGGCGGGGGACGACGTTGAGGTCGCCGCCGCCGTAGCTCTGCTCCAGGATCCGGGACGGGCGGATGTTGTACGGGCGATCGGCCACTGCTGACCTCCGACTCGGCCGGAGCCGGTCCGATGACCGGCTTTCGTGGACTGCGGAACGGGAGGATCCTTGGTCACGCCGGGGCGGGTCGCCGGCCGGGCGTGAGCCGCTGTTGGTGCGGTCGGTGTGGCGCCGGCCGGACCGCTCGGGCGGTGCGGTGGCGTTCTGGCAGGCTTTCTTCCGTCGACGGGGCTGCGCCGGCGGTTCGTCCGGATTGCTGGAACGGGCGCGGCCGTTGCGCCCATCTGGGTCGCGCATACCCCTGTCCGGACGGCCGGAACCGCCCGGGTCGGATTCACGACGATCGGAATCGGGCTCGCCCGGAACCTCCGGCAGGCCGGGCACCGTCGGGAAGTCGTCGGGCAGCACCGGCTCCGGAATCCGGTCCTCGTCGGGCACGGTCGGCAGATCCGGCACGACCGGAATCCGGGACGGCGCACCACGGTGGGGACCGGAGTCCCTGGGCGGCTCGCCACCATGCGAGTCGCGGCCCCTGGGCGGCTCACCACCATGCGAATGACGGCCCTTGGGCGCCTCACCACCATGCGGATCGCGGCCCTTGGGCGGCTCACCACCATGCGGGTGGCGACCCTTGGACGGCTCGCCGCGGTGCGGATCGCGGTCTCTTGGCGGTTCGCCACGATGCGGAGTGGTGTCGCGCGGCGGCTTGGGAAGTGGCACGGCGGGTTTGCCCGGCGGTGCCGGACGAGAGGTGGCGTGGGTCCGGGACGGCGTGGCACGAGTCGTGGAGCCGGTCCGCGGCTCGTCACGCGGGCCCTTCCCTGGCCTGACGCCGTCATTGGTGCCCGTGGACGTGCCGGACCGTGGCGGGCTCTCCGGACCTGCGGGTACGGCCGGGCTCTCCGGACCCGGGGGTACGGCCGGGCCGGCCGGCGTGGGTTGGCGGGTGCTCTGGCCGTACCCGCGCGGTGGTGTTCTGAAGTCGGTCGGCGAAGCCGCCGAGGACGGTGCCGGAGCAGGCACCGGATCGATGGGCGGCAGCACCGGCCCGCTGGCGGGTGGCGGCAGGAACGGCACGTCCATGGCCCCCGGGCGGTCGTCGCCGGTGATTTCGCTGGATCCGGTGGTGAGGACCGCGAGGGTGGGCACCGACGCGAGGCCGACGAGCATGGCGACGGTGAGCACGTAGCGCCGGGTGGGACCGGAGAAGCCCAGATCCTCGCGGTACACCCCGTTGAGGCGCTTGCGCAGCACCTTGGGGGGCGGCGCATAGTCGTCGTCGGGCAGGTGCGGCACGCGTGGATCCCCCAAACCAAAAGATCAACTTGGATCCGTTCCGGTCATTGGGGATGAACGAGGCATGGCGCTTTCGGCAGCGGCGCGCTTGGGCTATTCGTCCAGAGTGCGAGGACAAAAGTGTCTAAATCAGACAAATACCCTTAACGATATACAGCAGAAATCTGGATTCGTGATCTACGCAGGCTGTAATGCCGCTCACTCTCTCTGTCAGGATGGGGGCGACGGCACCGCCGCTGTCGCCACCGCCGATCAGCGGGGCCACGGCAGCCGTCCCGGCCACAGCCGGAACATGCCGCGCGGCAACCCCGACCCGGGCCAGGCGCGGCACCTTGAAGAGGTCAGCCGCGTGGCCGGGAGACACCCGCCGCGGGCGCAACGAGGAAACAGGAGACACGGATGGCGAAAGGCGAGAGCGTGGCGGGGACCGATGTCCCGGCCGGCGGCTTCGTCCAACTGCTGACCCCCGACGGCGAGCGTGTCGACAGCGTCACCACCGCTGACGGGACGACGTACTCCGTCGACTTCACCGATGAGGAGTACCGCGACCTCTATCGGGATCTGGTCACCGTCCGCCGACTCGACACCGAGGCGGTGGCACTGCAGCGACAGGGCGAATTGGGTATCTGGGCCAGCCTGCTGGGCCAGGAGGCGGCGCAGGTCGGCTCGGGCCGGGCATTGCGCCCGCAGGACATGGCTTTCCCGACCTACCGCGAGCACGGGGTTCTCTACTGCCGGGGTATCGACCCGATCATGCCGTTCGGCCTGTTCCGTGGCGTCGACCAGGGCGGCTGGGATCCCAACGAGTTCAAGTTCAACCAGTACACGATCGTGATCGGCTCGCAGACCCTGCACGCCACCGGTTACGCCATGGGCGTCACGATGGACGGCAAGACCGGTACGCCCGACGGTGAGGCCGTGATCGCCTACTTCGGTGACGGCGCGACCAGCCAGGGCGAGGTCAACGAGTCGTTCGTCTGGTCCGGCGTGTTCAACGCCCCGATCGTCTTCTTCTGCCAGAACAACCAGTACGCGATCTCCGAGCCGCTGGAGCGGCAGACCCGCGTGCCGCTCTACCAGCGGGCCGGCGGCTACGGCTTCCCCGGCATCCGGGTGGACGGCAACGACGTGCTGGCGACCTACGCCGTCACCCGGGCCGCGCTGGACAACGCCCGCAACGGGCAGGGCCCGACCCTGATCGAGG
Organism: Actinoplanes sp. NPDC023801; assembly: GCF_040639655.1. Classification (NCBI taxonomy): domain Bacteria; kingdom Bacillati; phylum Actinomycetota; class Actinomycetes; order Micromonosporales; family Micromonosporaceae; genus Actinoplanes; species Actinoplanes sp. NPDC023801. The sequence goes on from NZ_JBFAAI010000006.1 coordinate 74,565, forward strand.
CGTACACGTACCGGATGGGTGCCCACACCAGCTCCGACGACCCGACCCGTTACCGCATCGCGAGCGAGGTCGAGTCCTGGAAGGCGAAGGACCCGATCAGCCGGCTCAAGGCCTTCCTGGCCAAGCAGAAGATCGTGAAGAAGGACTTCTTCGCCGAGGTGGACGCGGACGCCCAGAAGCAGGCTCTGGAACTGCGTGAACGGGTGCTGGCCATGCCTGATCCACAACCTGTGACCCTTTTCGACCACGTCTATCCCAACGGCTCGCCGGAGATCGACGCGCAGCGCGCCGCCTTCACCGAGTACCAGGCGTCCTTCGAGGGGAGTGGGCACTGATGGCCGAGACGACCACCCTGGGCAAAGCCCTCAACCACGGCCTGCGCCGCGCCATGGAGAACGACCCCAAGGTCGTGATCATGGGCGAGGACGTCGGCAAGCTCGGCGGCGTCTTCCGCATCACCGACGCCCTGCAGAAGGACTTCGGCGAGGACCGGGTCATCGACACCCCGCTGGCCGAGGCCGGCATCGTCGGCACCGCGGTCGGCCTCGCCATCCGCGGGTTCCGGCCGGTGTGCGAGATCCAGTTCGACGGCTTCGTCTTCCCGGCGTACAACCAGATCGTCGCCCAGGTGGCGAAGATGCATTACCGCTCCCGGGGCAAGCTGCGGCTGCCGATCACCATTCGGATCCCGTTCGGCGGCGGCATCGGCGCGGTCGAGCACCACTCCGAGTCGCCCGAGGCATACTTCGCGCACACCCCCGGCCTCAAGGTCGTGAGCTGCTCCAACCCGGCCGACGCGTACACCATGTTGCAGCAGGCGATCGCCTCCGACGACCCGGTGATCTTCTTCGAGCCGAAGCGGCGCTACTGGGAGAAGGGCGAGGTCGACCTGGAGGCGCCGCTCGACCGGGCGCACCCGCTGCACTCGGCCAGGGTGACCCGGCCCGGTACGGACGCGACTCTGCTCGCGTACGGCCCGATGGTCCGGGTGGCGCTCGACGCCGCCTCGGCCGCCGCCGAGGACGGCCGTGAGCTGGAGGTAATCGACCTGCGCTCGCTCTCCCCCATCGACTACCCGGTGATCTTCGAGTCGGTCAAGCGGACCGGCCGCGCCGTCGTCGTCCACGAGGCCCAGGGCAACGGTGGTCTCGGCGCCGAGATCGCCGCCCGGATCACCGAGAACTGCTTCTACTCGCTCGAGGCGCCCGTCCTGCGGGTGACCGGCTACGACGTCCCCTACCCGGCGTCGCGGCTGGAGGAGGAGTTCCTTCCGGACCTGGACCGGGTCCTGGACGCCGTCGACCGTTCGTTCGGCTGGTGACGCCGATGTCGCGGATCAAGGAATTCAACCTGCCCGACCTCGGTGAGGGACTGACCGAGGGCGAAATCCTCGCCTGGCTGGTCAAGGTGGGCGACACCATCGAGCTCAACCAGCCGATCGTCGAGGTGGAGACCGCCAAGGCGGCCGTCGAGATCCCCGCGAAATGGGGCGGCGTCGTCACCCGGATCTTCCACGAGTCCGGGTCGGTGGTCGAGGTCGGTCAGCCGATCATCTCCATCGACACCGACCCAGGCGGCTCTGTCGCCGAGGAACCGGCCTCCGCCCCCGTTGCGGAGGGTGAGACCGAGGCGGGCCTCATCGGCGGACCGGCGCCCGGCGGGCGTACGGCGGTGCTCGTCGGTTACGGCCCGCGGACCACGACCGCGAAAAGGCGACCCCGCAGCGGTACGGGCGGCGCGTCCGCTCCGGCAGCTGTCGTGCCGGCCCCGGTCGCGACCCCGGCCCCGGCTCCGGCCCCGGTCGCAGTTGCGGCTCCGGTCGCGGCTCCGGCACCCGTGGTCCGGACCGGGCCGGTTCTCGCCAAACCGCCCGTCCGGAAGCTCGCCCGTGATCTCGGCGTCGACCTCACCACGATCAGCGGGACCGGGCCGATGGGTTCGGTGACGCGCGAGGACGTACAGCTGGCCGCCTCTCAGCCCGTTGTATCTCAGGCCGTCGTATCGGAACCGCCGGCCACCCTGGTGGCCGACGGTTCCCGTGAGCAGCGCATCCCGATCAAGGGGGTACGCAAGCTCACCGCGGAGAACATGGTCGCGTCGGCGTTCACGGCACCGCACGTCACCGAGTTCCTGACGGTCGACGTGACCCGATCGATGAAGACGCTGGAGAAGCTGAAGGCACGGCCCGAGTTCGCCGAGACGCGGATCTCCCCGCTGCTGCTGGTGGCGAAGGCCGTGCTGCTCGCGGTGAAACGGCACCCGATGGTCAACTCGACCTGGTCCGGGGCGACCGGGGAGATCGTGGTCAAGGACTACGTGAACCTCGGCATCGCCGCGGCCACCGAGCGCGGCCTGATCGTCCCGAACATCTCCGACGCCGGCCGTCTCAACCTTCGGGAGCTGGCCGACGCCCTGAACGCGCTGGTCCGTACCGCCAAGTCGGGCAAGACCCCGCCGTCGGACATGACCGGCGGAACGTTCTCGATCACCAACGTGGGCGTGTTCGGGATCGACACCGGAACGCCGATCCTGCCTCCGGGCGAGTCGGCGATCCTGGCGTTCGGCGCGATCCGGCCGACACCGTGGGTGCACAAGGGGAAGATCAGGATTCGCCAGGTCACCACCCTCGGGCTCTCGTTCGACCACCGGATCATCGATGGCGAACTGGGCTCGAAGTTCCTGCGGGACATCGGCGCCTTCCTGACCGACCCGGAGGGCACTCTGCTCAGCTGGACCTAAGTTCATTCGGCCCTGTCAGCTAGTTGACTTTCGATCCTTAGGCTCATGACCCAGCTCACCCTCTGAATCACTGGCCGCGTTGCCGTTGTCGGCGGATACTTGAGTCGACAACGGGACGCGCGCCGGAAGTCGCCACAAGCGAATCGGCGACGCTCGTCATAGCGACACCCGCCACCGCGGGAGAGAAGTGAGCAGTGCCATGAACATGATCGACCGCATTCGCCGGAACCGGATGATCAGCCGCCAGAACCGCGCCATCGAGCGGGCCATGCAGGCGGCGCCCACTCAGGCCATGCGCGACGAGATCGCCGTCATCGCCCAGCGGCGCTGGACCAACTGAGACCCACCGGCCCGCCGCCGAGGTTTCTCGACACGTTTCACGGCCCGCCCGGATCACCCGGGCGGGCCGTTTCGTGTCCGATACCACCGTGAAGATCGGCTCGACGTCCCCGCGGGGCGTACACCGGGATTCCTACCGCCGCGCACGCCCGGTACCGTGGGCACGGTCCCCAAACCGGCACGGCCGGTCGGAGCGGGGACCGGGGTCACCGGGCGACGACCAACGCCCAGGCCCCAGCACGGCCAAGCCGGAAAGCTGGCACGGCCCTGCGGCGGTAAGGAAGCCGAGGGGGGTCGCGTCCGTGCAAAGCTGGCACGGCCGCATCGATGAGGAGGCGCGTATGACGTCCGAGGGGCAGCACGCCGGTCAGCCGGCCGAGGCCACGTCGGGCGGACCCACGTCGGGCGGGTTCCCGCACGACCCCGACGCACAGCGGGTCGCCGGTCGGGCATCGGCCCAACCACCCGTCGAGGGCTTCCCCAACTCGTACGGGCCACCACCGGCCACGACTCCCGGCGGAGGTTCGCCGTTCGTCGTGCCCGCAGTCTCGACCTTCGGCGCGGGCCCCACCTCCGGCGGCGGTACGCCGTACGGCTCCGCCCGTGTGCCGCAGCCCGACGCCTCGCCGTACGGCTCGGTCTCGCCCTCGCAGTACGGGCAGCCCGACGCACCCCCGCCGACCTACGGGTCCGCACCCGCTTCCGGCGCCGCGTCCGTTCCGGCTCCCACGCCGCTCGACGCCGGTCCGCCGCAGTCGTCCTGGGCACCGCCTGCCGGGCCCGTTCCGAGCGGGTCCGCATCGGTCGGCTCGGCCGCCCCGCCACCCCCGGCATTCGGTTCCGCCGACCAGGGCGCATCGTCGTTCGGGCCGGTCGGCTCCGCGCCACCGCCCGCCCGCGCGGCTGCTGCTCCGCCGCCGCCCGCTCCCGGTGCCCCCGACTCCGCGCCCGACGGACGGTTCAGCTCCAGCGGCCTGCCGACCCGCACGCCGGGTGCCAGCGCGCCCGAGGACGGCGGTCTCGGGCGGTCCTTCTCCGCCTTCGGCGACCAGCCGGTACGCGTTCCCGGCGCAAGTCTCTCCGATCTTCCCGAGGACCCGGCGGCCAGCTCGTTCAGCGCCGGTCCCGCGCAGAACAGCTGGATGCAGAACGTCCGCACTCCCGAGACCCCGGCCGATCCCGGCCCGCCGCCGCCGGCCGTCAGCAACACCTTCCCGTCCCGGCGTGGCGAGGGGGGTGGCTTCCCGCTGCGCGCGCCGGCCGGACCGGCGGCCGAGGCCCCGTCCGGCGGCCAGCCCGGTCTGGACCTGCCCGTGCGCGGCCAGCAACCGTTCAGCGGCGCATCCACCGACCAGCCATTCGGTGCCGGGCCCGGTGACCAGGCCTTCGGTGCCGGACCCGGCGATCAGCCCTTCGGCAGCGGAATTGCCGGTCAGCCTTTCGGTGGCGGGTCCGACGATCAGCCTCCGGTGGCGGCTTCCGGTTATCCGCAGCGAGTTCCCGGCGCCGCGCTCGCCAGTGGCGGGGCGTTGCCGCCAGCGGGTGGAGACGAACAGCCCGGTGGCGATCCACTCGGTTCGGCACTCGACCCGCAGAGCGCCTCGCCGGTCCCGCAGCCGCGTGACCCGGCGAAGAAACCCGCGGTCGGCTCGGCCCGCCCGGTGACGGCCAGCGCTTCGGTTCCCGGTGTCCGGGTCACCCCGCCTGAGGGTGCCGAGATACCGCCGCCCAGTGCGGCTCCGCAGGCACGGGTGTACGGCCGCCCGACCGAACCGGCACCCGACGAACCCGCCGACAACTCGTCCCGCACCGACGAGCCGCCGTTCGGCGGGGGGCAGCCCAGCGGCCTGCCACAGCGAGGCGACAGCGGTTCGGCCGCGCCGTTCGCTCCGGGTCAGCCGAGCAGGCCCAGCGGACTGCCGATCCGGGACGAGAGCCCATCCGGCGGTTTCCGCCCGGACCCGGCCTTCCCGCAGGGTGACGGCCCGGCCGGCTTCCCGCCCGCACCGACGTCACCGTTCGGTGGACGGCCCGGCGACGACCAGGCCGGCGACTCTGCCGACGCACCGTTCGGTGGCCAGCACGGGCAGCCCGGTGGCTTCGGGGGCGCCCCGTACAGCGAGCGGCCCGGCGAATTCCCGCCGGCACCGGCCTCACCGTTCGGCGAGCGGCCCGGAGAGGGTGCGCCGGGCGGCTTCGCGGCCGGTGGCACGTACGGCGAGCGGCCAGGTCAGTCCGGGGACAACCAGTCCGGTGGGTTCACGTCCGGTCCGTACGGCGAGCGGCCCGGCGACGGTCCCGGCGGATTCCCGCCCGCACCGGCCGCGCCCTTCGGCGGCCAGCACGAGGACAGCGCTTCCGACGGATTTGCTCCGGCGGCACCATTCGGGAGTCGCCCGCAGGACGACAGTCCGTACGGGGCTCGCCCGCAGGACGATGGCGGCTTCGGCGGCCAGGGTGACGGCCCGTTCGGCTCGCGACCGCAGGATCAGAACGGCTTCGGTGTCCGGCCGCAGGACGACAGTCCGTCCGGTGGCTTCGGCCTGCCGCAGCGCGGTACCGAGGACCGAGGCGGCCCCGGCGGCAACACGCCGTTCCCGGGCGGATCGCACTCCGACGAGGAGCCGCCGTCCGGTGGTTTCCCGCCCGCGGGCAGCACCTACGGCTCCGCGGCGCCTCTTCGGGGCGGGCCCGGTGACGACAACCGGTTCCAGCCGCCGTCCGGGGACGGTCCCGGAACCCCGGGTGTTGCTCCGCAGTCACCGGCCAGGGCAACCGCCCGAGCGACGGCGAGTGCCCGGGTCTCTCCGCCGGAGCCGCCGGGTGGTGGTTCCCCGTACGCGATGCCGGGCTCTCCTCAGTTCCCGGGCGACACTCCGGGCTCGTCCCAGGTGCCGGGCGGCGGTCAGCCCCCGTTCGGAGCTACCGGCAACCCGGCAGGTTCCCCGTTCGGGGGACCCGGCGACCCGTCCGGCCAGCCGTCGTTCGGAAGGCCCGGCGACCAGTCGGGCCAGCCGTTCGGAGGACCGGGCGAGCAGTCCGGCCCGCCGTTCGGGGGGTCCGGCGACCAGTTCGGCGGCCCGGCCGGCATGCCCGGTTCGCCGCAGTTCCCCGGTTCCGGTCAGCCGCAGTTCCCTGGTTCGGGTCAGCCGCAGTTCCCGGGTGCCGGTCAGCCCCCGTTCGGTGGCGGCGGTGACCAGTCCGGCCCGCCGTACAACGAGTTCACCACCGACCTCGCCGGCCGCGGTCGCCAGGCGGACCAGTTCAACGAGCACACCACGGACGTCTCCGGCCGGGGCAACTCGCCGTACGTCCCGCCGCCCGCACTGCCGCCGATGCCCGGCGAGCAGCCCGGCGGTGGCCTGTACCCGGCCAGCCCGGCGGCCCGTGCCACGGTGACCCCGCCGGGTCCCGAGGACACCACGAGCTGGCCCGGTCCGGCCGAGGAGCAGGGCCGGTTCGACCAGTTCAAGGCCGAGCCGACGACGCCCCCTCCGCCGCCTGCGAAGACGAACGTACGTACCGTGCCGGTGGCTCTGGCCGTGGTGCTCGGTGCCGCACTTCTGCTTGCCGTGGTGTTCGGCCTGGTCTATCTGATCTCTCGCGGTGGTGGCCTGGACGTGGCCACCGGTGACTGCGTGAAGCGCAGCGGCGACACCGCGGTGGCGGCTGAGTGCTCCGAGGCGGACACCTTCAAGGTGATCTCCGTGGGGACGGCCAAGGAGCAGTGCGGCGATGCGCAGCAGCCTCACGTGATCATCCCGAAGGACGACGGCAACCAGGTGCTCTGCCTGCAGAAGAACGGCTGACGATCGGCTTCAGGATCGGCCCCGCTCCCGTCGGAGCGGGGCCGATCTGTCTTCCACGAACGAGCCTCCACCAACAAGCTCCCAGAACAGCCGATCTGGTGAGGTTCCGGCAGAACGTCCGGCCCGAACCTCACAAGATCGCGGGCGAAGGCGGCGGGCGAGCGGCGGCGGGCGGCAGGCGGGTGACAACGGCGGCGAGCGGGGACGGCGGCGCCCGGGCGGGCGATGGCGGCGGGCGATGGCAGCCGGCTGGGCGGGAAGATGGGTGGGGCACGATGGGTGCATGGAATTTCGCGTGCGTGCGCCCGAACTCAAGGGTCGCGGCTGGCTCAACACCGGCGGTAAAGCTCTCACCCTGGCCGATCTGCGGGGCAAGATCCTAATACTGGATTTCTGGACGTTCTGCTGCATTAATTGCCTGCACGTCCTGGACGAGCTGCGGCCGTTGGAGGAGAAGTACGGCGACGCCGTCGTGGTGATCGGTGTGCATTCGCCGAAGTTCGAGCACGAGCGTGACCCGGAAGCCCTGGCCGCCGCCGTCGAGCGGTACGGCGTGCACCACCCGGTGATCGACGACGGCGACATGCACGTGTGGCAGCAGTATGCGGCGAAGGCCTGGCCGACCCTGGCCGTGGTGGATCCGGAGGGCTACCTGGTCGCGTCGATGGCCGGTGAGGGGCATGCCGAGGGACTGTCCCGGCTGATCGACGAGCTGATCACGAAGCATGAGGCGAACGGCACCCTGCACCGTGGCGACGGGCCGTACGTTCCGCCGCCCGCCCCGGAGGGCCTACTCCGCTTCCCGGGCAAGGTGATCGAACTGCCCGGCGGAAACCTGCTGGTCTCCGACTCGGCGCGGCATTCTCTGGTCGAGTTGACGCCCGACGGGGAGACGCTGGTCCGCCGGATCGGCAGCGGCGTACGCGGTGAGCCGTTCAGTGAGCCGCAGGGCCTGGTCCTGCTGCCGCCCGCGGTGGCCGCGATCGCCGGCTACGACGTGGTGGTGGCGGACACGGTCAATCATCAGCTCCGCGGGTTCGACACCAAGACCGGCGAGGTGACGCTGGTGGCCGGTTCCGGACGGCCGTGGCGGTCGGCGGTCGACGATCACGCGCATGACGCGATCGCCGCGGACCTGTCGTCGCCGTGGGATCTGGCCTGGTTCGACGACCGGGTGATCATCGCGATGGCGGGTATCCACCAGCTGTGGTGGTTCGACCCGATCAAGCGCACGGTCGGTGTTTACGCCGGTACGACCGTGGAGGCGCTGCGGGACGGCCCGATCCCGGACGTGTGGATGGCGCAGCCGTCGGGTCTGTCCGCGGCCGGTGACCGGTTGTGGATCGCGGACAGCGAGACCTCGGCGCTGCGTTATGTCGAGGGCGGTGTGATGCATACCGCAGTCGGTCAGGGACTGTTCGATTTCGGTCACGTGGATGGGCCTGCGGGGGAGGCGCTGTTCCAGCATCCGCTCGGCGTGGCGGCGATGGCGGACGGTTCGGTTCTGGTCGCCGACACCTACAACGGGGCGGTCCGGCGGTTCGACCCGGCCTCGGACGAGGTGTCCACGGTGGATTCGGGTCTGGCCGAGCCGAGCGACGTCCTGGCGCTGGCCGATGGCACGGTGGTCGTGGTGGAGTCGGCCGCGCACCGGCTGACCCGGCTTGCTGCGGGTGTGGTCAAGCGGGTCGACGGGGAACGGCACCGGACGGAGCGACCGCCGTCGCACCTGGCTCCGGGCGAGGTCACCCTGGATGTGATCTTCACGCCGGCGCCGGGTCAGAAGCTGGACGGCCAGTTCGGCTCGCCGGTACGCCTGGTCGTGTCGGCATCCCCGGCCGAGCTGCTGCTGGAGGGCGAGGGGACGACCACCGAGTTGTCGCGGAGGATCGTGCTCAATCCGGCCGTACCGAAGGGTGTTCTTCAGGTTGTCGCGCAGGCCGCGACGTGTGACGTGGACGCTGAGTTCGGTGCCTGCCACCTGACCCGCCAGGACTGGGGTGTGCCGATCGTGATCGACCCGGCCGGCCCGGACCGGCTCCCGCTGGTCCTGAGGGGCCTCGACGAATCGGCGTAAACCCGGGTGTCGACGAGTCGGCGTGAACCCTTTTCCGCCGGGTGACGGATAACGGGTATGAGAAGCGACAGCGAGCCGGATGACGCCGCGCTGCTCCGCGACGACTTCGCGGCGTTGTTCGACCGGCATGCCCCGTACATTCACCGCTATCTGGCCCGCCGTCTCGGCGACCAGCAGGCCGACGACCTGGTCGCCGAGACGTTCCTGACCGCGTTCCGCCGCCGGGACTCGTTCCGGCCGGATCAGCGGGACGCCCGCCCGTGGCTGTACGGGATCGCCACCCGCCTGGTCGCCCAGCACCGCCGGGACGAGGTGCGGCGGCTGCGCCTGCAGCAGGTGGTCCCGCCCGAGCCGGACACCTCGTGTCACGCGGACCGGGTGGCGGCCGACGTCACCGCGGCCGCCCTGCGCGACGTGCTGACCTCGGCGCTGGCCGATCTGGCCGACAGCGACCGCGATGTCCTGCTGCTGGTCGTGCAGGAGGAGCTCACGTACGAGCAGGTCGCGGCCGCACTCGACATCCCGGTGGGAACGGTCCGTTCCCGGCTGCACCGGGCCAGGACCGTGCTGCGTGCCGCTCTTGGCGGCAGCAACCCGTTGAACAGCGCCGAGGAAGGGGTTCGTCATGGATGAGATCACGCTGGTCCGGGAGATGGGCGGGGAGACGCCGCTGCCGTCGCCGGACCGTCTGGCCACGGCGCGTACCCGGCTGATGTCCGAGATCGCCCCGCGCCGGAGGAACCGCCGGTGGGCCGCTCTGCTGGCCGCGGCCACCGCCGCGGGCATCGCGGCGATCACCGTCCCGCAGATCGTGACGCCGTCGGCGCAGGCGCCCACGCCGGCCCCGACCACGGTGCAGGCCCCGAAGCTGACCCCGGTGGCCGCTTTCCTGAGCCAGGCCGCGTCCACGGCCGAGAACGAACCCGACGTGGTCCCTCGTGACGACCAGTTCCTCTATCTGCGTTTCGTCGAGCGGGACGGCACCGCGAACGAGGTGTGGCTGTCGATCGACGGGAGGCACGACGGATGGGGCCGGGACCAGGACGGCGAGTACGCCCCCATCCCGGGTTGCCGGGCCGGCGCCGGCTGTGACGTGACCGCGCACTACCGGGACGACATGCCCACCGAGCCGGAGGCGACCGTCGCGTGGCTCCGGAGGACGGCCCTTGCCGAGTTCGGTTCGGACAGTCTGGACGCCGTCACCAAGTATCTGGGCACCGCTTCGACCCGGCTCTGGATGCGACCGGCACAGCGGGCCGCACTCTATCGGGCGATCGGACTGATCGACGGGGTGCGACTGGTCGAGGGTGTGAAGGACTCGCGCGGCCGGGAGGGTGTCGGGGTGGCCTGGGTCCCCTCGGGCCAGACCGAGGAGCGCACGCTGTGGATCTTCAACCCGGAAACCTTCGAGATGCTCGGTACGCCGGACTCGAGCATCGATGAGATCGCGCTGGTGGACCGGGTCCGTCAGAAGGCCTGAACCGGGACGTGGGCTTCGAGCCCGGCCCGGACCGCACGGGCCAGCAGCACCGCGCCGGGGGTGTCCCCGTGCACGCAGACGGACCGTACCGGACAGGGCGTGACCGTGCCGTCGACGGCGACCACCTCGCCGTCGACGGCCATCCGCACGACCCGGGCTACCACCTCGTCCGGGTCGTGCACCAGCGCGTCGGGCCGGGATCGCGGCACGAGCCTGCCGTCCGGCAGGTAGCCCCGGTCGGCGAAGCCCTCACCGATCACGGTCAGTCCCGCCTCGGCGGCCCGTACGGCGAGCACTGATCCAGGCTGGCAGAGGACGGGCAGCGCCGGGTCGTAGGCGTGGACGGCCGCCACCACGGCGGACGCCTGGAGATCGTCGACCGCGGCCGTGTTGTAGAGGGCTCCGTGCGGCTTCACGTATCGCACCCGGTCGCCGGCGATGCGGCAGAACGCCTCGAGCGCCCCGATCTGGTAGACGATGTCGTCGCGGAGCTCGTCGTGGGCGTAGTCGATCCGGCGCCGCCCGAACCCGGCCAGGTCCCGGTACCCGACCTGCGCGCCGATCGCGACGCCCTTATCCACCGCCCGCCGGCAGACCGAGGCCATCGTGGACGAATCGCCGGCGTGGAAGCCGCATGCCACGTTCGCCGAGGTCACCACGTCGAGAAGAGCGTCGTCGTCGCCCAGTCGCCACGCGCCGAAGCCTTCGCCGAGGTCCGCGTTGAGATCAATCCAGCTCACGGAATCTCACCGTAGTCCCCGGGCGCGCCTGTGCGAGCGGTGTGACGTCGCCGACCACACCGATCACCGGGTATCCGCCGGTCGTCGGGTGATCGGCCAGGAAGATGATCGGCTGCCCGCCGGACGGCACCTGAACGGAGCCGAGGACCACCCCCTCGGAGGGCAGTTCGCCGGCGTGGGTGCGGGTCAGGGCAGGCCCGGCGAGCCGGGCGCCGATGCGGTTGCTCAACGGGCTGATGTCGTACGTCGAAGCGAACAACGCGGCCGGGTCGAACCAGTCGTCACGCGGCCCGAGCCGGATACCGAGCACCAGTTCGCCGGCGATCCGGGCCGGTTCCCCGACCAGCGACGGCGCCCCGCTGGGCACACCGACCGGCAGTACCGTGCCGTCGGTCAGGCGCTCCGGCCCGAGTCCGGAGAGGGTGTCGGTGGATCGGCTGCCGAGCACCTGTTCGACGGCGATCCCACCGGCCACCGCGATGTAGGACCGCACCCCACGGCTGGCCTGCCCGACATCGAGAACCCCACCGGCGGGCACCTCGAAGAGCTGATGCCCGTACGGACGCTCGACCGGCCGCCGGTCGACGTCGACCTGCGCGACGGCACCGGTGACCGCCACCAGGGCGGCGTGCTCGAACCGCAGGGTGCAGCCGAGCAGGGTGGTCTCGAGGCAGGCCGCGTCGTCGAGGTTGCCGACGAACCGGTTGGCGAGCCGCAGGGCGGTTCCGTCGAGCGCGCCGGAACGGGGGACGCCGAGATGCGCCCAGCCCGGCCGGCCCAGGTCCTGCACGGTGGTGAGTGGCCCGGCCCGCATTACCGTGATCATGCTGCCACCAGGCGGACACGGGTCCCGGGCGTGAGGAGGGCGGGCTGCTCACGCCGTACATCGAAGAGGTTCTGATCGGTGCGGCCGACAAGCCGCCAGCCGCCCGGGGACGCCGTGGGATAGATGCCCGCGTAGCCGCCGGCGAGCGCGACCGCGCCGGCCGGAACGCGAGGGCGCGGAGCGGCGAGCCGCGGGACCGCCCAGGCCTCCGGAAGTCCGCGCAGGTAGGCGAAACCGGGCGCAAAGCCGGAGAAGGCGACGCTCAGCGGGGTTTCGACCAGGCGTCGCACCGCCTCGTCGGGGGTGACCTCCCACAGCTCGGCGACTGATCCGAGATCGGCGCCGTCGAAGATCGTCGGGATCTGCACGAGAGGACCTTCGGCCCGAATCTCCCCGGGAGCCGGCTCCCATTGCGCCAGCAGTTCGGCGGTGCCAGGGGCCACCCCGTCGAGCAGAACAGTGCGGGCACCAGGCACGATCTCCACGGCTCGGAGCTCACCAGTTTCCCGGCGTCGCCACAGCTCAGCGCGCCAATCCTCGACCCGGTCGGCATCCGCGCACTCGATAAGCAGGCCGGCCGCCCCCACCCGACGTATCTTCATGAGGAAATCATCCTGCGGCGTCAACCGTATCGGGCGTCACTACCCGCTGGTAACCTACGGTGCCGTAACCTGGATGACGTGACGACCTCAGCCCCGTTCCGGATGAAGCCGACCGACCTCGGCAAGCCGCGACTACGCGGCCGGTTGCATCAGTACGCGTTCTTCGTCGCCTTGGTGTGCGGCGTCGTGCTCAGCTCGATCGCGCTGAATCGGCCAGGTATCGCGCCGTTCGTGAGCTGCCTGCTCTACAGCATCACGGTCTGCGGACTCTTCGGCACCAGCGCCCTGTACCACCGGCGGGTCTGGAGCGAACGCGGCTACCAGATCATGCGCCGCGCCGACCACTCGATGATCTTCATCTTCATCGCCGGCAGCTACACGCCCTTCTGCGTCCTGCTGCTGGAGGGTAGCCAGCAGGCCGTCCTGCTCAGCCTGGTCTGGGGCGGCGCTCTCGGCGGTGTGGCACTGAAGATGATCTGGCCGCATCTGCCGCGCTGGGCGGGCGCGCCGCTCTACGTCGCGCTCGGCTGGGTAGCCGTCGCGATCATTCCCGAGGTGCTGCAGGTCGGTGGGGCGACCTGCCTGGTGCTGCTCCTCGTGGGTGGCTTGATCTACACGGCCGGCGCGGTCTTCTACGCGCTGCGCCGGCCCAACCCGTGGCCGGCCGTTTTCGGTCACCACGAGTTCTTCCACGCCTGCACGCTTATCGCCGCGATCTGCCACCACATCGCGGTCTACTTCGCGCTCTACGCCTGAAATGCTCTCCGCCTGAAACGCTCGACCGCTGACAGATTCCGGCCCGGACTCCGCAATGGAGTCCGGGCCGTCGTACGTCAGGAGTACGTCGGGGGAGGCGGCGGCGGGACGTCGTCCCGACGGACTTCGCGGTACTCGGTGTAACCCGCCCCGGCAGCCGGGGCCTGGGTCCGCGTCACCACGGTACGGCGACGGTTGCTCCAGAACGCCAGCGTGATGACCAGGCCGGCCAGACCGGCCAGCATCAGGATCCAGCCGATCACGCCGATGTCGAGCCCACTGATGTCCGCCTCCACGGCGAACGCCAGGATCGCCCCCAGAGCGAGCAGGAAGATGCTTGCACCGATGCCCATCGGACCCTCCTCGGGTGGTGTCCGCCCGGCCGTGCGAGCTCGCTCGACCGTCATGAATGCGTCGATCAAGCGTTTACCCGCCCGCGTCAAATCCCAATCAGGCAAGCTGTACCGATGACCACGCGGACTCTCATCCTGCTGCGCCACGCCAAGGCAGAGATCCCCGGCGACTTGGACGACTACGACCGCGCCCTGAGCGAGCGTGGCGGCGCCGACGCCGACGCGGCCGGCGCCTGGCTGGTGGACGAGCGACTGCACCCCGACCTGGTGATCTGCTCGCCTGCCAAGCGCACCCGGCAGACCTGGCAGAACGCCGCCATCGCCCTGGCACAGGGCCGTTCCGGACAGCCGATGCCCGAGGTCCACTACCCGGATTCGCTCTATCTGGGCCGCAGCGGTGAGGTCTTCGACCTGCTGCACACCGTGCCGGACAGCGTTCGTACGGTGCTGATCATCGGCCACAACCCGACGATGTCTGAAGTGTCCGCTCTGCTGCTGCCGGACGACCAGTACACCGGCACGGTCGTCGAGATGAAGACGTCCGGCCTGGCCGTCCACACCGGTGCGAAACCGTGGTCCGAGGCGCAGCCCGGGGCGATGCGCCTGATCCGCTCGCACACCGCTCGGGGCTGACGAACGCGGCAGCTCAGCCGCGGTGTGACCGTCACCCGGCAAAGACGCAGGCCCGGCGGACGTCGTTGTCCGCCGGGCCTGCGTCTTTTTCAGGAGAGTGGGAAAAGCTTCAGATCAGAACGCGTCCTCGTCCAGGTCCATCAGGTCGAGGGTGGTGTTCTCGATGATCCGGCGGTCGGCGCCGATCCGCGGCAGGATCTCGCGGACGAAGAACCGGGCCGCGGCCACCTTGCCGGTGTAGAACTTCTTGTCGGCCTCGGAGACCTCGCCGCCCAGGGCGTTCAGAGCGACCTCGGCCTGGCGCAGCAGCAGCCAGGCGAGGATGACGTCGCCGAGGGCGAGCAGGATCCGGCGCGAGCTCAGGCCGATCTTGTACAGCTCCCGCTGCTCGCCGTTGCCGACGGCCTGCAGCCAGCCCAGCGTGATGCCGAGGATGTTCTGCATCTCGCCGAGCGCCTTGCCGAGACCCAGCCGCTCCTCCTTGAGCTGGCCGTTGCCGGCGTTGCTCTCGACGAAGGCCTGGATGTCGGCGGCCACGGCACCGAGCGCCTGGCCGTTGTCCTTGACGATCTTGCGGAAGATCAGGTCGAGGCTCTGGATCGCGGTCGTGCCCTCGTACAGGGTGTCGATCTTCGCGTCCCGGACGTACTGCTCCAGCGGGTAGTCCTGGAGGAAGCCGGAACCACCGAAGGTCTGCAGCGACTCGGCGCCGAGCAGCTCGTACGCCCTCTCGGATCCGACGCCCTTGACCAGCGGAAGCAGGAAGTCGTTGATCTTGTTGGCCAGTTCGGCGGCCTTCTCGTCGCCGGCGGCCTGCGCGATGGCTACCTTGTCCTGCCAGGTCGCCGTGTAGATGACCAGGGCCCGCAGCGCCTCGGCGTAGGACTTCTGGGTCATCAGCGACCGGCGTACGTCCGGGTGGTGGGTGATGGTGACCCGGGGGGCCGCCTTGTCACCGCTCTGCACCAGGTCGGCGCCCTGGACCCGGTTCTTCGCGTACTCGAGCGCGTTCAGGTAACCCGTCGACAGGGTGGCGATCGCCTTGGTGCCGACCATCATCCGGGCGTTCTCGATGATCATGAACATCTGCCGGATGCCCTCGTGCTTCTCGCCCAGCAGCCAGCCCTTGGCCGGGGTGCCGTGCTCGCCGAAGGTCATCTCGCACGTGTTGGAGACCTTGAGGCCCATCTTGTGCTCGACGTTGGTGGCGTAGACGCCGTTGCGCTCGCCGAGCTCGCCGGTGGCCGGGTCGAAGTGATACTTCGGCACGACGAAGAGCGAGAGGCCCTTGGTGCCCGGTCCGCCCACGCCCTCGACGCCCACCGGGCGGGCCAGGACGTAGTGGATGATGTTGTCGGTCAGGTCGTGCTCACCCGAGGTGATGAAGCGCTTGACGCCCTCGATGTGCCAGGAGCCGTCCGGCTGCGGGATGGCCCGGGCACGACCGGCGCCGACGTCCGAACCGGCGTCCGGCTCGGTGAGGACCATGGTGGAGCCCCACTGCTTCTCGACGAAGAGCTTGGCCCACTCCTTCTGCTCCTCGGTGCCCTCGTGCCAGATGACGTTGGCGAAGGCGGGGCCGGATGCGTACATCCAGATGGGGGCGTTGGCGCCCAGGATCTGCTCGGCGATCGCCCAGTAGAAGCTCCGCGGAGCGGAGGTGCCACCGATGCCGGCCGGCAGGTCCATCCGCCAGAACTCGGACGCCATGAAGGTCTCGTAGGACTTCTTGAACGACTCCGGCAGCGGCGCCGTGTGCGTCGCCGGGTCGAAGACCGGTGGGTTGCGGTCGGCGTCGGCGTAGCTGGCCGAGAGGTCCTCGCGGGCCATCCGGTTCACCTCCGCCAGCACGTCGCGGGCGGTCTCCACGTCGATCTCGTCGAACGGCGCCTGGCCGAATGCCTGGTCTGCCCCGAAAACCTCGAACAGGTTGAACTGGAGGTCACGAAGGTTGCTCTTGTAGTGCGTCATGGTGCTTGGCCCCGCTCTCCGGACGCGAGTTACCCGTCAGTAACCCCACTGTATTACTGATCGGTAGCCAGCGACAACCCGGGGAGGGTTTTCCGGCGAACCCACCGCTAAGGTGCGGTTGTCCGCCGGTTCGTGGGCCAAACGTCTCCGATCAGGTGGCAATCGATACAGCCGTTCGGCCATTTGCCGACTTGAACGATCGATCCACGTATCGCGGGCGCACGAGGCTCGTTTCACCGGATAGACAGCTACGAACAGGGGGACGCCATGTTCGCCACGATCAAGAGCCTGATTCCGGAGCCGCGCCAAGCCAGCCAGCCGCGCAACTACATCGGTCGGCATCGCCAGCCTGAGCCTGTCCCGCCGGCGCCGGCCCCGACCTCCCCGGCAGCACCGATCGAACCCGAGGACGACGTGGCCTGAGAGGCCTGACGTCAGCTGCCCGCAGCTCCGACTTCCCAGCTCGGCACCGGGACGGCAGCGTCGCCGTCCGGACCGGCGTACTCCAGCAGCACCAGCGCGATGTCATCCTCGAGACGCCCGTAGACCCAGTCGACCAGGGCCGTCTCCAGCGAGGCCAGACCGTCCCCGACCGTGCCGTGGCCGAGCAGCCGCCACGCACGGTCGGCGGTCGGGAAGAACTCACCCTCACGACGGGCCTCACCGAGCCCGTCCGTGAACAGCAGCAGCCGGTCGCCCGGCTCCAGCCGCTCCACGCGCGCCTTCACCTCGGGCATGAACCCGAGCGGCGGCGCCGGCGCCGGCGGCTCCAGCGGGATGACCTGCCCCCGCCGCAACAGCAACGGGGCCGGATGTCCACAGTTGACGATCGTCAGCGTCCCGCCACGCTCCTCGACCAGGGCGGCGGTCACGAAGTCCTCGTCGCCGACACTCCGGGCCACCGCGCGGTCCAGGTCCTGCACGATCGACTTCAGATCGGCACGCTCGTACGCCACATGCCGGTACGACCCGAGCACGATGCTCGCCAGACGAACCGCGTCCAGGCCCTTGCCCCGCACGTCGCCGATGATGATCCGGACACCGTACGGCGTGTTGAGCGCCTCGTAGAGGTCACCGCCGATATCCGCGGCCGCGGTCGCGGAGATGTACCGGCCGGCCACCGCCAGCGCCCCCACCTGCGGCCCGATCGGACGCAGCACCGCCTGCTGGGCCACCGACGCGAGGCGTACCAGCTCGGTGATCTTCTCGGACTGCCGTTCCCGGACGGTCGCGCCGGCCGCCGCCACACCGGTCGCCAGCACGATTCCCATCAGGTTGACCAGGCCGGCCATCCCCTGCACGTCGCCGGCCATCCCGACGAAGATCGCCCCCACCACGGTCGCGATCACTCCGGCGCCGAGCACCATCTGCCAGACCGCGAAGACCCCGGCCAGGAACGGAACCGCCGCCAGCAGGCCGACGTAGTGCGCCTCCGGGTCGCGGTCCGCCAACTCCACGGCGGACACGACGGCGAGCAGCACGAGGGCCGCGCCGACGCCGGCGCGGTTCCCTGGGCTCAGCGGGCGTCCTCCCGCCAGAAAATCAGGCATAGTTCCGCCGAACAGCATGCCCGATCGACCTGACGTCGGGCATCAAGTTGACCCGTAGGCTGAGTCGGTTCTGACCCACCGTTCGTATCGGTGTCATTCGGTCGGTCCAAGAAGGGCGGCCGCCGGTGACAGGATGTCTGCGTGACCGACGATCTCCGTGATCTTCTCCGATCCACCTTCACCTGGACCGATCTCGGTCCCGGCCACGATTATCTCGTAAGTGACCGCTCCGGGTGGTGGCGTGATCCCCGGATCCTGGACGGGCTGGGGCCGGCTCTCGCCGGCCTGTTCCGCGCCGACCGGCCGACCGTCGTGGTCTCGCCCGAGGTGACCGGTTTCATGGTCGGGCCACTGGTGGCACGAGCGCTGGGGGTGGGATTCGTCGAGGCATACCGAGCCGGCGCCCGCAGAGCCATCGCAGAGCCGATGATCTGGGCCGACGTACCTGCCGACCACCGTGGCGACGTTCAGCGGCTCGGCGTCCGGGAGAGGCTGCTCGCGCCCGGCGACCGCGTCCTTGTCGTCGACGACTGGGCGTCCACCGGGTCCCAGGCGCGCGGGCTGCGCGGCCTGCTCGGTGACCGGTACCTGGGTGCCGCGGTGATCGTCGACGAGTGCCCTCCCCCGGTATCGGCCGAATTGTCGATCAGGGGCCTGCTGACCGGAATGGACCTCGACCCCTGATCAAGTTGGACTAGCGTGCGCGCTTGTAGTCCGCGAGCACGCCGCGGGTCGGGTGCCACCCGGTCGCCGAGTAGGCGGCCAGGCCCCGGACCACGTACGGGTCGCGGGCGATCAGCTCCTGCGCCTCGGCCTCGGTGTCGACGTCCAGCAGGATGATGCCGCCGGTCGGCGGATCGATCCGGCCGGCGGTCACCGCGAAACCGTCGCGCTCCAGCTCGGCGATGAAGTCCAGGTGGTCCGCACGCGCCGCGTCCACCTCGGCGAGCGGCTTCAGATATGTCGAGATCATCAAATACACGCCGCCATCGTAGATCGCGTCAGACCTGTGGCGCTGCGTGGCGATGCCGGATCGGCCGTCCGGATGGTGACGATATGCCCGGGACGGAAGCTACCTTTCTTCAGGTGCAGATCCAGATCACCGCGGTTGCCGACCCGGCGCTGATCGCGGCCGCCACCCGGCACGGCCTTCGCCGCCCGGTCCTGGCGGCACGTCTCGCCGGATGGACGGTCCTGCTGCTCGCCGCTCTCTCGCTGGCCGTCACCGGCGATCTGAGCCCGGCGCTGCTGACGGGCGGGGCGGTCCTGGCCGTCCTCGTACCACTGATCCTGCTCAACCACACCGCGCGTGGCCTGCGGACCGAACAGGTCACCACCTACGAGATCAGCACCAGCGGCATCGCCAGTTCGGACGCGGAGAGCCGGCACTCGTATGCCTGGCGGGCCGTCCGCTCGGTCGAGCACCTCTCCGGGCAGTTGCTCTTCCGGATGCGTGGCGCCCGGCTCCTGCCGGTGCCGACCGCCGGGCTCAGCCCGGCCCAGATCGAACAGGTCCTGGGAGCAGCCTCGGCCAACGGTCTTCCGGTGCGGCGCTTCGCACATTGAAAAACCCGATCGGGGTACGCCCGATCGGGTTCGCAGATGACGCCGGCTTCGAACCGGTCCGTTCAGCGGGCCGGCCATGGTGTCGTCAGCGGGCCGGCCGCGCGTCTTCAGCGGGCCGGCTGCGGTGTCGTCAGCGGGTCGGCCAGGTTCGGAAGTTTTGTGCCGAGCGGCTCGCGGTCGGGCCTCGCTGCCCCTGATAGCGGGAGCCGTAGACAGCCGAGCCGTACGGGTGCTCGGCCGGGCTGGACAACCTGAAGATGCACAGCTGACCGATCTTCATCCCCGGCCAGAGCTTGATCGGCAGGTTGGCCACGTTGGAGAGCTCCAGCGTGACGTGCCCGGAGAATCCCGGATCGATGAATCCCGCGGTCGAGTGAGTGAGCAGTCCGAGTCGGCCCAGGCTGCTCTTGCCCTCCAAGCGGGCCGCCAGATCGTGTCCGAGTGTGATCACCTCGAGCGTCGACGCCAGCACGAACTCACCCGGGTGCAGCACGAACGGCTGGCCGTCCTCCACCTCGACCGGCGCGGTCAGCTCGTCCTGCTGCTCCGCCGGGTCGATGTGCGTGTACAGGTGGTTGTTGAACACCCGGAAGAACCGGTCCAGCCGCACGTCGATGCTGGACGGCTGCATGAGCGACGGCTCGAACGGCTCCAGCGAGAGACCGCCGGATTTGATCTCGGAGACCAGGTCACGGTCGGAGAGAAGCATCGCAACACCATACCGACCTGCCCCTTTCGGTGTGTTCACTGGCCGTCTCGAACGTATGTTCGATAGACTGCGCGCATGGCTTCCTGGTCCGATTTCGCCGCCGCCGAGCCGACGCTCGCCGACGGCATCCGTGCGCTCCTGCAGCAGTACGGCCCCGGCATGGGCTACCTGGCGACCATCCGCCCCGACGGCGGTCCGCGCGTCCACCCGATCTCGCCGGTCTTCACCGATGACGGTCTCTACTGCTTCATCGTCGACTCGCCGAAGCGCCGCGACTTGGAACGCGACGGGCGTTACGCCCTCCACGCCTACCCACCGGAGGACAACGACGACGAGGCCACCCTCACCGGCTACGCCGTGCCCGTCCGCGACGCCCGAGTCATCTCCAACCTGGCCGGCACCCTGCACGCCTCCCCGGACGTCGACTGGCGCCTCTTCGAACTGACCGTCGAAACGGCCATGCTCCGCCGTCACGGCCCGGCCGGTGCCCTGCCGTTGGCCGCCAGCCCATTCCTGCCGGCCTATGCCCGGACCTGGCACGCCCCACGCCACTTACCCACCCTGGTAGCCGTCGCCAGCTGACGGCCCACTGATCGCTCGGCCGATCCGGTTCAGTCACCGGACCGGCCGAGTGGGGCCGCCCCGGGATCGGCAGCACGGGGATGCCGAACCCGGGGCGGTGCCGCCACCAAGACGGATAATCAGGTACAGTGAGGCAGCTTGCGGGTGTAGTTCAATGGCAGAACATCAGCTTCCCAAGCTGACAGCGCGGGTTCGATTCCCGTCACCCGCTCCACGTGAGGAAGCCCTGGTCAGGACCGATGGTCCGACCAGGGCTTCTGCGTTCCTACGCGATGCTGAAACAACCATGGGCCATTGATGGGCCATTAGCTGCCCAGCGGGACTGCCCTCAGCGAGGCGTGACGCCAGCCACTCGTCCGGGCAACTCGGAGAGCTCCCTCGAAACCTTCGGCGCATTTGCTACTTGCAGCGTCCTGACCTGCGAGTCTGAATTGACAGCTATCTCGCGAGGAGGGGTAAATGGTCGATTCGGGCGCATATCATACCGATGCCTGGAAAGAGCACATGGAAAGAGTTCGAATGGGAGGTAACGGCGGAGGCGGTTGTGGAGGATGCCTGCTCGTGCTGATCGGGCTTGCTATCGCGGGAGGCATCGTGTCCGGGATCGGCTGGCTCATTGACGCGATCTTCTGAAGCTTGACGCGATCTTCTGAAGCGCAGCACCGCCCGGACCCTTCAGCGGCCAGTTACCCACCCTCCGAGGCCCGTTCCGGCTTGCGCTTGCTCGGCTTGCGGCGGGCCGCCTCGACCGCCCGGTCCATCGCGTCGGCGATCCCGTGGTCGGCCTCCCACTGGGATGCGGTAATCAATTCGGTGTGTTGCTGATCAATAAGCACAGCGTAACGATGCACGGGCCACATACTGGCGTGAGACCTCGGCGTGGGTGCCGGTTCCTGGGTAGAAGCTCGACCGGATCCCGCGATGAGGTCTTTGCGTTGGCACGTCCCTCCAACCGCCCAGGACCTCTGGCTACGCGCTGAGCAGCATTTGGCGGCCGTTCCACATCCGGCGACACGGTCCGGCAGGGAAGGACCCGATGGCAACGCTCGACAGCGGGGTGCCGGCGGCCCGCCTCGACTCGCTGACCAGCCTCCGGTTCTTCGCCGCCGCGGTCGTCGTCCTGGTGCACCTCAGCGCCGAGCTCGATCTGCCGCATCTGATCGACGCGGCGGTCAGCCTGGGATACGTCGGCGTCGCCTTCTTCTTCACCCTGTCCGGTTTCGTGCTGGCCTGGACGGCCCGGCCCGCCGATACCGCCCGCCGCTTCTACGGCCGCCGGATCGCCCGGATCTGGCCCGCGCACGCCGCCGTGACTGCCCTGACGATCCCGGTGATCTATGCGGGCGGGGCAGAACCGGTCTGGGGTGCCCTTCCTTTCGTACTGACCTGTACGCATGTCTGGATTCCGAGCCCGGCGTGGCACTACGCCTTCAACGGGCCGTCCTGGTCGCTCGCGGCGGAGGCCTTCTTCTACGCCCTGTTTCCCGTCCTGATCCGGGTGGCCCGCCGGCAGCAGCAGCGCCTGCGTGTTCTCGCCGCCTTCACCGTGACGATGATGGTGGTGTCCGCGCTCGCCGTCGTGGCGGTCGCGCCCGACACCACGTGGGGGTTCCTGCTGTACCTGAACCCGCTCTACCGGCTCGGCGAGTTCGGGCTGGGCATGCTCCTCGCCCTGGCGATCCGGCGCGGCCGGCGGGCGCCCTGGCCGACCTGGCTCCCGGCCACCGGCGGCGCTTGCGCCTACTTGGCGCTGGTGCTGTTCGCGCCGCACGACAGCGAGGGCGAGATCCCGAGAATCCTCACCGACTCGGTGCTGCTGCCCTTCTTCCTCGCCATCATCGCGGCGGCGGCGAGCGCCGACATCAGGGGCGACCGGACACCGTTACGGGCCCGCTCGCTGGTTGCCCTGGGTGACCGCTCGTTCGCGCTGTACCTGATCCATGTGCCGCTGATCAAAGCCGTCCACGCGGGGGTTGCCGGGCAGGACCTCGGCGGTGCCGCCCACCTGGCCCTTGCCATCGGACTGCTGGGCGCTTCGATCGTCGCCGCACATCTGCTCTACGCCGGCGTCGAACGACCGGCCGAACAGCGCTTGCGCCGTCGGTTGGCGTCCTGAGCCACCGGCCGCGCTTGCGCCGCCAGTTGGCCTCTGTTCCGGGGCCCGACGGGAGAAGCCCGGCCGGGAACTGGTCCCGGCCGGGCTTCCGGTACTGCGGAGTGGTGGTGAAGGAGATGCAATCAGAGGTCAGTGGTCGGCCGGGGTGGCGGCGACGGTTTCCGGGGTCTTCTGGCGCGGGATGTTGACCGCGGGCGCGGTGCTGACGATCTCCGGGATCGGGCGGGCGCCGCGCAGCGTGACCAGGCTGGTGAACAGGCCGGAGAAGATGCCGATGACGCCGAGGCCGATCGCTGTCGCCGAGGGCAGTACCAGGCGGATGGTGCCGCGCGGGTCGAGGTTGCCGAAGCCGGCCTCGCCCCACGTGGTCAGTGCGATCACCGTGCCGACGAGGCCGAGCACCACGAGCGACAGGCCGCCCAGGATGGACCGCTCGAAACCGAGCCAGCGGGCGAGCCGGCTGGGCCGCGCGCGTCGTACCAGGCCCTCGAATTCGCCGTAAAGCTGTGCCGCCGCGCCGAACAGGAAGATCTGCGCTCCGATCAGGACGGCGAGGCAGGCGTACACGAGCGCGTTGATGTCGAATTCGACGCCGGCGACCGTGCGCGCTCCGGTGGACAGCGCGGCCGTGCTGAGCAGGCCGAGCACGAAGAGGACCAGGCCGGGCCAGAGGAGGGTGCGCCGCGGTGCGAAGACCAGCAGGAAGCGCAGGTGACGCCAGCCGTCGCGCCAGGTGCGCAGGTGCGGCGGGCGGCTGCGGCCGTCGGGCTTGAGGGTGGTCGGCACCTCGACCATGTCGTATCCGCTGAGGGCGGCGCGGACGACGAGTTCGGAGGCGAACTCCATGCCGGACATGCGCAGGTCGAGGGCGCGGATGCGGTCGGCGTTGAAGCCGCGGATGCCGCAGTGGAAGTCGCCGATGCCCTTGAGGCCGAAGAGCACCCGGCCCAGCCAGGACAGCACCGGGTTACCCAGGTAGCGGTGCAGGGGCGGCATAGCGCCCGGTGCGATGCCGCCGCGGAAGCGGTTGCCCATGACGACGTCGTGCCCGGCACGCAGCTGCTCGATGAAGGGGCCGAGGGTCGACAGGTCGTACGAGTCGTCCGCGTCCGCCATGATCACGTATCGGCCACGGGCTTCCTTGATGCCGTTGATCAGGGCGGCGCCGTAGCCACGCTGCGGCGCGTGCACGACCCGGGCGCCCGCGGCACGCGCGATCTCTTGCGAACCGTCGGTCGAACCGTTGTCACTGACCAGCACCTCGCCTTCGACGCCCAGTTCGGCCAGGGAGGCGAGCGCCTTGCGGACGCAGACCTCCAGGGTCTCGGCCTCGTTGAGGCACGGCATCAGGACTGTGACTTCAAGTTCGGCGGAACTCATTTTTCGCCTTCGGGTCGAGGGGTTCTTACAACTTCGTTGATCCGGCTGATGGCCAGCACCAGCCCGAGGGGTACGAACAGCACCGCGGGGATGGCGTAGCGGTGGTCGAAAATGCTGGTGGCGACGGTGAGGACCATCAGGCCGATGCCGGCGCCGACGAAGAGCAGGGCGTCGGCGGCGTTCCGCCAGGAGCCGCGGCGGGGGCGCCAGACGGCAGCGAAGACGGCGGCCAGGAAGCCGATCAGGTAGAGCGGCCCGGGGGTGGTGACGATTTCGCCGTAGGTATGGAACTGGCGTGCGCCCGGCAGTGGACCGGGGTCGGAATGTGGCGGCGCCAGGTGAGGTGCGGCCACCGGCGTGAACAGCCGGGGCTCACACGCACCCTTGCCCGGTTCGACCGGCGGGATCCACCAGTCGGCCAGGCATGCGGCGCCGCCCACGATGGGCGGACGGAGGTAGAAGTGCCAG
Source organism: Actinoplanes sp. NPDC023801 (assembly GCF_040639655.1). Classification (NCBI taxonomy): domain Bacteria; kingdom Bacillati; phylum Actinomycetota; class Actinomycetes; order Micromonosporales; family Micromonosporaceae; genus Actinoplanes; species Actinoplanes sp. NPDC023801. The sequence goes on from NZ_JBFAAI010000006.1 coordinate 99,261, forward strand.
GACGTCTGCTCGGCGACCATGAGCAGATAATCGCCGGGTTGCTCCTTGATCACCTTGTTGGCGAACCCGCCGAGTATCTTGTCGTCCTTGACCTCGGGGTAGTAAATGTTGGCCGGGCTGGTTCTGCTCCAGATGTACATGTCCGGCCGCTGGTCCCAGTTGTCCGGAACCTCCGGCATGCAGAGCCGTCGCTCTTTCGTGGTCAGTTCGAGCCGGTCGCAGTCGGCAATCGGCGCGACCCGGGCGTACAGGAACCGTCCCGAGTACTGCCCGAACGCGTAAACCCCGTGGTGGTGCTCGTACCAGGCCAGATAGCTACCGAGGACGGCCAGGATCGGCAGGGTGAAGGCGACCAGGCGCGTAATGCCGGCCCGCCGGATCAGCAGGTAGACGCCGGCCAGCGCGATGATCGGCAGGCCGGTCGTACGGGTGACGGCCGCGAAGGCGAGCAGCGTTCCGCCGAGGGCAGCGGCCTTCCAGCCGAGCCGGTCGCGCCAGGCGATGGCGAAGAGTCCACCGGCGGTCAGGGCGACGTATGCCGTTTCAGTGAGCACGTAGTGCTCGAGAGTGAGCTGGCGCGCGTCGATGGCGAGCGGGATGAACGCCACGGCGGCCATCCACGGCTTGATGCCACGGCGGACCGCGAACGCGTATCCGACGACGAGCAGCACGACTCCGATGAGGTGCTGGATGATCGCGAGCCAGATATAGGGCTTCTGAACGAAGGGCTGGATCAGGAAGGAGTAGCCGTACGGACGAACCGGGCTGGGGATGCCGGTGTTTGCGGAGTCCACATAGGGCCGGGTGTCCGGAAAAAAGAACGCGTATTGGTAGGTAACGGTAAAAGCTACCCGTAACGCGATCGCAACAGCCACGACCACGAGCAGCACGACGTGCCGACGAGCCAGTGCGACCAAACGCCGGTGATAAGGAATGACGGCGCCGGAGCCGGGCTCCGCCGTGAAACGTTCCGTCTCGGTATCAGCTAACAACGATCACCCAATGTCCATCCACGAAATTGCATGCGAACTTAGCAGGGGTCACCCCGCGTGGTTAGCACCGGACGGCCAATGTTAGTGACGTTTGCGGCAATTCATTTGAATGTGTACGCCTCGGTAACCGGGTGGCTACGCTTCGCGTCAAGATCGAGCGGTCGAACAACGAATCGTGCCGGAGTCCTGTGAGGACTCCGGCACTCTCCGTGATCAGCGCTGGAATTCTCCGATGGCGATGAAGACATCGTCGATCGAGCCGGCGAACTGGTCGTTACCCGGCGCCGGGCCCTTGCCGCCGACCCGCAGCGGTTCGGCGTTGGCGATCGACAGCTGCGGAGGGACCGATGTCCAGGCCCGCAGCACCCCGTCGACCAGCATGATCAGGCGATTGGGCGTACGGCGGCACTCCAGGTCGTGCCAGTCCCCGTCGGCCACGTCGACCCATGATTCGGCGCGGTAGATGTTGGCCCGCGGGCCGGCGATCACACAGCTGGGATGCCCCTGCCGATGGTCGACCTGAAGCTTGTACTGACTGACCCCACCGACCGAGTAGCCCTTCTGCAGCACGTTCGCCCCGTCGGCGAGATCGGCGTGGGTCATCCGGATGGAGGCGCCGTAGCGCAGGGACCTGCGGCCGGGGTTCAGGCTGTCGTCGCGCAGACCCTCGAGGATCGCGCGCGGACAGTCCCTCTCCCGCGGCAGGGTGCAGCGGTCCGGATAGGCGAGGGCAAGACCGGACCCCTGCGGTACGAGACGGAGCGCGCCCCCGTTCTGTCCGAGTGGCCGGAGTTCGTGCCTGCCGTTGTCGTCGGCGATGGGCCGGCCCACTCCTCCGTCGAAGTCGTAACGCACCTCGAACGGGCCGCCGGCGATCCGGATCCGGCCGGGCGGCAGGGGAGCCGAGAAGGCACTGACGTTGTTGAGGAATCCCGGGACCGGCTCGGCACGGACCTTGCCGGGCGACGGGACCGGCACCGGGGAGGTACGGGTTGGCGTCATGGGAACCGGGGTTCGTGCGGCCGCAGTAGCGAGTGGACTACGAACAGTGTTCTTCGGCGGGACCGCGACGGACGGGGTGTGCTGGAGAAGGAGTGACACCCCGGCCAGTACGAGGGCCGCCGACAGGGCGCCGATAGGGACAGCGCGCCGCCGAGAGTCAATCATGGGACTATTGTCCGGATTGTCGCCTGCGTATCGTTCCGGCACACCGGCACGCCGCGGAACCACCCGAAAGCGGTAGCCCGAACCACCGAAGCCGAACCGGGGTAACGAAAGTCACCGCATCCTTGACACCGGATGCGCCGCCCTGGCGGGCTCCCCGATCACCGCGTGCAGCACGTCGTCCAAGGTGATCACCCCGAGCGGCTGGCGCCCGTCACTGACCAGCACGATGTGCAGCCGGTCGCGTCGCATGGTGAGGAGCAGGTCGGCCAGGCTCCGATCCGGCGGTACGACGGCAAGCGGCCGGATCACCTCAGCCGGGATCGGCAGACGGCGCTGCGGTCCCGCGTACCCGAGGATGTCTTTGACGTGCACGAACCCCAGCACCCGGCGGGTGTCGCGCTGAACCACCGGGAACCGTGACCGGCCGCTGCGGGTGGCCACCGCCTCCAGGGTCGCCGGCGAGACGTCGGCGGCGACCGTGGTGACCCTCGACCAGGGCAGCAACGTGTCGGTCGCGGTCCGGTTGCTGAGGCCGAGCGCCGCGTGGATGCGGGCGTACTGTTCCGAGCCGAGCAGGCCCTCGCTGCGGGCCTGAGTGACCATGCCGGCCAGTTCCTCGGCGGTGAAGACGGTCTTGACCGCCTCGGTGGTCTCGATCTTCCACAGCTTCAGGATGTTGCGGGAGGCCCAGCGCATCGCGTTGAGCAGCGGTTTCGTGGCGTTGCAGAAGGCCAGCATGAACGGGCCCAGGATGAGCGCGGACCGCTCCGGCCCGGCCAGCGTGATGTTCTTCGGCACCATCTCGCCGATGACTGTGTGCAGGAACGTCACGATCATCAACGCCACCACGAACGCGATCGGATGCACCGCGTTGCCGGGCAGGCCGATCGCGTGGAGCGGCCCCTCGAGCATGTGCGCCACGGTCGGTTCGGCGATCGCGCCCAGGACCAGCGTGCAGATCGTGATGCCGAGCTGCGCCCCGGCGATCATCAGCGGGATCTGACTCATCGCGGACAGCGCCCAGCGGGCCGCCTGTGAGGTCTCGGCGAGTGGTTCCAGGGCGGTCCGCCGGGACGCGATCAGGGCGAACTCGCCACCCACGAAGAGGCCGTTGCCGACGAGCAGGACGGCGACGAACAACAACTCGCTCATGCCGTTATCTCCGCTTCGCTCCGGCGTCGGCACGAGTTATGACCTGTGCTGATTGATTCGGGAGGCTCACTCATCGGCCGGCTCCGGCGGCGCCACCACGCGCACCTGTTCGATCCGGTGCCGGTCGACCTCCATCACGGTGAACTCCCACCCGAGCTCCTCCAGCGACTCACCGGCGACCGGAATGTGCCCGAGGCGTGCCAGCAGGAACCCGGCGAGCGTCTCGTACGGCCCGTCGGGCAGCCGGAAACCGGTCTGCTCGTGCACCTCGTCCTCCCGCAGGAGGCCGTCGACCAGGAACGTCTTCTCCCCGCCGGGAGCGGTCAGCTCCTGACTGCCGGTCTCGCCGAGGTCGGTGTCGTACTCGTCGGTGATCTCCCCGACCAGCTCCTCGATCAGGTCCTCGACGGTCACCACACCGTCGGTGCCGCCGTACTCGTCGACCACGATGGCCAGGTCGGCCCCGGCAGCCCGGAGCAGTTCGAGCACCTTGTCGAGGTTGAGGCTCTCCGGCACATAGACGGGTTCGCGGGCGACGGCGGAGACCGGCGTCGCGGCACGCCGCTCGGGCGGCACCCCGAGAGCGTCGTTCACGCCGACCACACCGGTGACCACGTCGAGCGTGCTCTCGTACACCGGGAAGCGGGTGTGCCCGGTCCGTCGCGCCACCGTGATGAGGTCGGCGACGCTCGCGGTGGTCTTCAGCCCGACCACGTCGACGCGGGGTGTCATCGCCTTCGCCGCGCGCTTCTCGCCGAACCGGATGGTCCGGCGCAGCAGGGTCGCCGTCTCGGTCGGCAGCGCCCCGGCCGAGGCGCTGATCGCCGCCAGCAGGCCCAGTTCCTCCGGCGAACGGGCGCTGGCCAGCTCCTCCTGCGGCTCGATGCCGAGGCGGCGGACCAGCCAGTTCGCGGTGCCGTTGAGAGCGGCGATCAGCCACTTCAAGACGATGGAGAAAGCACGCAGCGGAGCCGCCGTGCGCAGCGCGATGCCCATCGGACGGGCCAGCGCCGCGTTCTTCGGCACCAGCTCACCGAAGAGCATGGAGATCAGAGTCGCCACGATCAGGGAGATCACGTGCGCGGCGGTGTCGGTGGACGAACCGGCGACCGGCTCCACCAGCGGGGCGAAGATCTCCGACAGTGCGGGCTCGGCCAGGTAGCCGGTGAGCAGGGCGGTGAGGGTGATGCCGAGCTGAGCACCGGAGAGCTGGAAGGAGAGCTCACGGAGGGCGGTGCGGACCCTGCGGGCCCTGCGGTCGCCTGCGGTGGCCCGGGCGTCGATCTCCACCCGATCGACGGTCACCAACCCGAACTCGGCCGCTACGAAGAACGCGTTGCCCGCCGTGAGCAGCGCAAACGCCACCAACGGGAGCACCGCGGACAGGATCAGGCCGTCCATGATCGCTTCACCTCGGACCTCATTGTGCCGGACCGGGGCATCTCACCACCAACCGTGCCGGTCATGGTGCCGGAGACGGCCGAGGGCCGGCCGCATGACGCGACCGGCCCTCGGCCCGGAGCTTCAGTTCCTGTCTCAGGCTTCCTGCTTCAGCGAACGGAGCAGGACCGTGGCGACGTCGATGACCTCGACCTCCTCCTGCTTCCCCTTACCGGTGACACCGTCACCGATCATCGTGTAGCAGAACGGGCAGCCCACGGCGATCGTCTTCGCGCCGGTGGCCAGGGCCTCCTCGGTGCGCTCGACGTTGATCCGCTTGCCGATCCGCTCCTCCATCCACATCCGGGCGCCGCCGGCGCCGCAGCAGAAGGAGCGTTCCTGGTTGCGCGGCATCTCGACCACGTCACCGGCGATCGCGGTGCCGAGCAGCTCACGTGGCGCGTCGAAGACCCGGTTGTGCCGGCCCAGGTAGCAGGGGTCGTGGTAGGTGACCCCACCGTCGACCGGCTGCACCGGGGTGAGTTTCCCGGTGGCGACCAGGTGGGCCAGCAGCTGGGTGTGGTGCACCACCTCGACCTTGAGGCCGAGCTGCTCGTACTCGTTGCCGAGGGTGTTGAAGCAGTGCGGGCAGGTCGCGACGATCTTCTTCGACTTCTGCCCCTCGAAGGCCTCGGTCAGCGTCTCGACGTTCTGCTGGGCGAGCATCTGGAAGATGAACTCGTTGCCGATCCGCCGGGCCGGGTCGCCGGTGCAGGTCTCGCCCTCGCCGAGGATGGCGTAGCTGACGCCGGCCTCGTTGAGCAGCGTGGCCACTGCGCGGGTGGTCTTCTTGGCCCGGTCCTCGAACGCGCCGGCACAGCCGACCCAGAACAGATACTCGAACTCCTCGACCTCGCCGACCCGCGGCACCTCGAAGTCCAGACCCTTGGTCCAGTCCTCGCGGGTGTTCTGCGGCGCGCCCCACGGGTTGCCCTTGTTCTCCAGGTTGCGCAGCATGACGCCGGCCTCGGAGGGGAAGCTCGACTCGATCAGCACCTGGTAACGGCGCATGTCGACGATGTGGTCGATGTGCTCGATGTCGACCGGGCACTGCTCGACGCAGGCGCCGCAGGTGGTGCAGGACCAGAGCACGTCCGGGTCGATGACGCCGTTGTCGTCGGCGCCGCCGATCAGCGGGCGGCCGGCCTCGGCCAGGGCCAGGACGTCCATGTGCGCGAGCTGGGCCTCGGTGGCCTTCTCCTCGCCCATCAGGTCCTTGCCGCCTCCGGCGAGAAGATAAGGGGCCTTGGCGTACGCGTGATCGCGCAGCGACAGCACGAGAAGCTTCGGTGACAGCGGCTTCGCGGTGTTCCACGCCGGGCACTGCGACTGGCAGCGGCCGCACTCGGTGCAGGTGGAGAAGTCGAGGAGGCCCTTCCAGGTGAACTGCTCCACCTGGTTGACACCGAAGAGATCCTTCTCCGGGTCGGCCTCCTCGAAGTCGAGCGGCTTGCCCCCGCTCATCATCGGCTTCAGCGCGCCGAGACCGGACCCGGCCGGCTTCTCCGGGCTGCGCTTGAAGTAGATGTTGAAGAACGCCAGGAAGCGGTGCCAGGCGACACCCATCGTCGGGTTGAGCGAGATGGTGATCAGCCAGGTCATCGAGATGATGATCTTCACGAGGGCGGCCCAGGTGGCGCCGTCCTCCCAGGCCGGGAGCACCGAGCCGATCGCGTGGCTCAGCGGCGTGGCCCACAGCGGGTACTCGAAGTGGTCGTTGGCGACCTTGAAGCCCCGGATCAGGAACCCGAAGACCAGCACCCCGACGATGACGGCCTCGACGAAGTACGCCTGCCACATGGTCGAACCCAGGAACCGGCTCCGCTTGACCGCGCCCGGCTTCTCCCGCTGGCGTACGAACACCAGGTAGAGGATGCCGATCGTGCCGAGGATGCCGATCCACTCGGTGACCAGGCCGAAGACGACCCAGTGCCCGATGATCGGCAGGCCCAGGTCCGGGTCGACGACCTCGAAGTACGCCTCGAGTACCAGCGACGACAGGATGACGAACGAGACCATCACGAACCAGTGGGCCGCGCCGATCGCGCTCCACTTGAACATCCTGGTGTGACCGACGGTCTCCACCAGCATGGTCTTCGTCCGGACCTTCGGATCGGCAAATCTGGCCGGGTCGGGCTGACCCTGCCGGATCACCGCAGTGATGGTCATGACGGCACGGACCGCAAGGTAGACGGCCGCCACCGTGATTGCCCCCGCTAAGACGGTGGCGACTATCTGCGCGTACCCCATGTGGTGCCTCCTCGGTCGGCGGTGCGCCAACCCATGTTACCCACGAGTAATAGACGGGTGCGGGCCGCTGGTCAAGGAAGCTCGTCCCCACGCCGAAAGCGCACCCCACGCCCGGCGGGGGTGCGCTTTCTTCTGGAGTTTTCCACCATCCGCGTGATCGCGGGCTGTGAGATTCAGCGCCAGCGGGAGAGCAGACCCAGCGAAGCCACCATGCAGCCGAATCCGACGGCGAGGTTCCAGTACTCCCAGCTGGCCACCGGCCATTGCTGCGAGGACAGGTAGTAAACGACCAGCCAGGCGATGCCGATCACGATCAAGGACACCGCGGTGACGGGGACCCAGACCGGACTCGGCTTGTTGGACGCACCCTTGACGGCCGGGCTGATGTCCGACGGCGGGGTGTAGACCTTCTTCTTGCGAACCTGTGACTTGGGCACGGTGCTCTCCTGAGGGCAACAAGTGGTGAACAACCCACCGCTGAGCGGCTCCGGATCTCCCGAATGCTGCCCGTGGCGAATACTGTTCGCCCGCTAGCGTAGTCAAGGCGGTACGCAGACAGGCACCCGCCGGGGCGAGAAAATACCCCGAGCGTCTGTTTCTGAGGGGGCTGGGTGGCTTTTCGTGGGGTTGGCGACGTGCCGAACGGCACCGGTGGAGCCTCCTGGCAGCTCGTTCTCCGGCGCGTCGCGCGAGGCCTGCGGCCGTTGCGCGGCCGCCGCAGATCCGCCTGGTCGGCCGGCGTTCCGCTGATCGCCCTGGCCGCGGGCCTGCTTTTCACCACCTCGGCGACCACCGCCGACGGCACGGCACTGCGCGACGACCGCCGGCCGCAACTGACCCAGCTGATCACCGAGAAACGGGAGCGGCTGGCGACCAGCGAGAAAAAGGCCGCCCGGCTGCTCGCCGAGGTCGACCAGCAGACCGGCCGTCTGGCCCAACTCGACCAGACGGCACTGAATCAGGCCAACGCCCTGCGGCAGTCGGCGGGATTCTCGGAGCTGCGGGGCCCCGGCGTCACCGTGACGCTCAACGACTCACCACGCCGCGGATCGGACTTCGGTGACAACGCCCCCGACAACGACGATCTGGTCGTTCACCAGGGCGATGTCCAGGCAGTAGTCAACGCGTTGTGGGCCGGCGGAGCCGAGGCCATGACGATCATGGATGTCCGTGTGATCTCCACGAGCGCGGTACGCTGTGTCGGCAACACGCTGCTCCTTCACGGTCAGGTCTTCTCACCACCCTTCAAGATCACCGCGATTGGCGAACCCACAGCGCTAAGTCATGCGTTGGACTCGTCAGAGGGAGTCAGGAAGTTCCGGGAGGCCGTCGCCGACTTCGGGCTCGGTTACCAGGAAAAGGTGGAGAAGAACGTGACAGTGCAGGCGTACGACGGATCGACCGATCTCCGATCGGCGCAGGCTGCCCGGTGATGGTGCCCCCGGAGTACCCCGCGAAGCCGTCCGGGTCGGGCCGGCACCGCGCGCCGGACGGCGACGCTCAGACCGCATACATCCCGCGCATCACCGACGCCTCGCCCGACGGCGTCCCCGGGGGGCCACTCGCGCCGCCGGTCGGCCTCGGCGGCAACGTCGACCCCCGGCCGCCGAGACCCGCGGTCGCGCAGCCACCGGTTCCGCAGCCACCGGTCCCGCAGGCACCGGTCGCGCAGCCGATCTCGCAGGCACCCGTCCCGCAGGCACCGATCCCGCAGCCACCGGTGCGGCCCGCGGTCACGCCGCCGGCTGCCGGGCTCGACGAGATCAGCGCCGCGGCTCAGGCAGCCCGCCGCCGGTCCGCGGAAACGAAGGGGTCACCGACGGATACCGGCTTCGCCTTCTTTGGCGGAACGGCCCTTGAGAGCGGCGTGAACAGCTTCACCGCCCCGTTGCCCACCACGACGACGGCTCCGCCGTCCACGTCGCTCAGCGAGCCGCTGAACGGTGCGCACGCCACCCCTCCGGCGCCTCGTCCGGCATCCCGGGCGGCGGCCCATACCGAACCGGTGTGGGATCCGGCTGTGACCGCTCGCATCGACACCTCCGCGGCGCCGTCGTCGGCCTCGTCTCCGGCTCGTCCGTCTCCCGCGGCGCCGAATGGGGCGTTCCCGGGGGTCGGGCCGGCTCATGGACCGGCGTCACCGGCGCCGTCGGGTCCGGCCTCAGCTCCTGCCGCGGTCCCGCGAACACCTGTCCCGCCGACACCGCCGGGTCCGGGTTTCCACGTCGCTGCGCCGCAAACACCGGCCGGGCCGACACCGTTCGGACCAGGTCCGGCCGATGTCGCGGCCTCACGGACACCGGCCGCGCTGACACCGTCGGGATCGGGTCAGGGTCAGGCGCCCGCGGGTCTCGCGGAGGCTTACGACGGCGCGACGACCGCATGGGCACCGTCCGGCGAGCAGGACGACCGAGCCCGGCCCGGCTGGGCACGATCGGACACCGCCTGGCCTCCGCCGGAACGTCACAGCACCGCAACCACACCGGCGGCCCCGCCCGGTTGGCTGCCCGCTCCCACGGAGCCCGCAGCGGCCGGGCCGACGCCCCCGTGGACGGCCGGGCCTACGCGTGATCCGAGCGTCACGACGGTCATCCGTACCGTCGACGCCCCCACCGGCATCCTGCCCACCGTTCCACCGGCCAAGCCGGCCGGCATCTCGCCCGGCAACGCGGCGCAGGCCGCGCGCGAGGCGGCAGGCCCGGACGTGGTGGTCGGCGCCGCATCGGTGTCGCCCGCGGCCCCCGGCGCCCGCACCGGGGGCGACCCGGAACCCGACCCGCCGGAGCCGGTCAGGGCGAAGCGGGGTGAGCGGGTGGTCAAGCTGCGGCCGGAGCAGACCGACGAGGGCTACAAGAGCGTCTACTCCGAGCTGACCCGGCCCACCATCGGTTCGCGCATCCGTACCGGCATCCGCACCTCCGGCGAACTGATGATCACTTTCGGTCTCGTCGTGTTGCTCTTCGCCGGCTACCAGGTCTTCGGCAACTCGGCCGCGGTCGACGACGAGCAGGACCAACTCGCCGAGGAACTGGACCAGGCCTGGGCCGACCCGACGGTCGCGCCAACCGCCAGCACCGCGGTGAAGGCCCCGAAAGCGCCGGGCGCCGGTCTTGTCGGCCGGCTCTACATCCCGAAACTCGACAAGAAGTGGGTGGTCGTCGACGGCGTGCAGCCCGACGACATCCGGTACGCGCCGGGCCACTACCCGGAGACCGCGAAGCCCGGTCAGGTCGGCAACTTCTCGGTCGCCGGTCACCGGGTCCGGAAGATCTTCTGGCGGCTGGACGAGTTGAACGACGGCGACGTCATCGGGGTCGAGACCCGCGACAGCTGGTACGTCTATCACGTCTACCAGCAGGAAGTCGTGAAGCCGAACCAGGTCGAGGTGGTCGCTCCGGTCCCCGGCAAGCCCCGGGCCAAGCCGACGAAGGCGCTGCTCACGCTGACCACCTGCAACCCGAAGTTCAACAACTACGAGCGGCTGATCATCCACGCCGAACTGGTCAAGACGGTGCCCCGGGACCAGACCCTGACCGACGCCGGCATGCCGGCCGAGATGAAGGCGACTTGACGGCGATGTACGCGTGGATCTGGCGCAAGTTCCCGGGCGGTGCCTGGAGCAAGCTCACCTTCTCGCTGGTGCTCATCTCCGCGGTCGGCGCTCTGCTCTGGTATGTGATCTTCCCGTGGGCGACGCCGCTGTTGCCGTTCGATGACGTCCAGGTCGAGGCCGGCACCGGGCAGGACGCCGGTGGCACCATCCCCGGCGACGAGGGTGCTCCGGACGAGTTGCCCTACAGCACTACCTCCAACCAGCCCAAGCCGAGCCCCAGCAGGTGAAGACGTGCGCATTCTGGTGATCGACAACTACGACTCGTTCGTCTTCAACCTGGTGCAGTACCTCGGCCAGCTCGGTGCCGAGTGCGAGGTGCGCCGCAACGACGAGATCTCGGTGGCCGACGTCGGTTCCTTCGGCGCGGCCGGCATCCTGCTCTCGCCGGGCCCGGGCGAGCCGACCCGTGCCGGGATCATGATGGACGTGATCCGGGAGTACGCCGGGAAGCTGCCGATGTTCGGCGTGTGCCTCGGTCATCAGGCGATCGGGGCCGCGTTCGGGGCCACGGTGAGCCGTGCCCCCGAGCTGCTGCACGGCAAGACCTCCGAGGTGCATCACCAGGGCACCGGGGTGCTGGCCGGCCTGCCGGATCCGTTCACCGCGACCCGCTACCACTCGCTGGCCGTCGAGCCGGACACCCTGCCCGCGGAGATCGAGGTGACCGGGACGACCGAGTCCGGCGTGGTCATGGCGATGCGCCACCGCGAGCTGCCGATCGAGGGTGTGCAGTTCCACCCCGAGTCGGTGCTGACCGAAGGCGGCCACACCATGCTGGCGAACTGGCTGGCGTCGTGCGGTCTGCCGTCGGCGCTGGAGAAGGCGCCGGAGCTGGCCGCCGAGGTGGAGACCCGCCGCCGGGCTGCCTTCGCGACCGCATGACCCGCTGACCGACGATAAAGGCCGGTGACCCCGTTCGGGTCACCGGCCTTCGCCGTTTCTGCGGCCGCGGGTTACTCGCCCTCGCCGCCGCCCTCACCCGTACCGGTGCCGGTACCGGTGGACGCGGACGGGCTGGGGTCAGGGTCGGCTTCCTGGATGACCTGGAGCTGCACCTTGGAGTTCCGCTTGACCTCCTTGCCGGCCTTGGTGAGCTGCTTGATCACCGTGCCGGGCTCGCCGTCGACCAGCACGAAGACCGGTTCGGCGATCAGGCCCTCGCGCTCGAGCAGCGCCTGAGCGGTCTCGAAGGTCTCGTTCTCGACGTCGGGCACCTTCACCAGTTCGGCGTTCGACACCTTCACGGTGATCTCGGTGCCGGGGTCGACCTCCTGGCCCGCCTTCTCGACCTCGAGGACCTCGTCCTTCTTGGCCGAATCGTCCACCCGCACGATCTTGGGATCCAGACCGAGCTCCCTCAACCGATTCTCGGCCGAACCGGCGGAGGTACCGAGCAGGTCCCTCGGCACCGTGACCGGATCGGGGGCGGCGCAGACCGTGTAGGTGACCTTGTCGGTGAGTTTCACCGTGGCGCCCTCACCCGGCGTCTGGGAGACGATCGTGCCGTCGCAGCCCTTCTTCGTCTCGGGCTTACCGGGCACGACGTTGGTGAACCCCGCGTCGGTGAGCTGCTTCTCCGCGGCGTCGGGCTTCAGCCCTTCGAGCTGGATCATCGCGGTGGTCGGCGGGTCGTTGGTCGTCGGGGTCTTCTTGTCGCCGCCGCTCATCGCCAGCGCGACGCCGAGGACCACCACCACGAGCACGGCCAGGCCCGCGACCACGGCCATCACCCACGAGGATCGGCTCTCCGGTTTCTGGGGGGGCGCCATCGTCGCCGGGACCGGCCGGTGCACGGTGGTGGCCGCCTGCGGCTGCCACTGACGGGCGCCGCCCTGCATCGCGACGGTCTCGGCCTGGTTCATCACCGGGGTGGCCATCACCGGACGGCCGGAGACGGCACGCAGCGCGTCGGCGCGCATCTCCTGAGCGCTCTGGTAACGGTTGAGCGGGTTCTTGGACAGCGCCTTCAGCACGATCGCGTCGATGTCCGCCGGGACCTCCCGGTTGACCGAACTCGGAACCCGCGGCTCCTCACGAACATGCTGGTACGCCACGCTGACCGGGCTGTCGCCGACGAACGGCGGGTGGCCGATGACCAGCTCGAAGAGGACACAGCCGGCCGCATACACATCGGAACGGGCGTCGACGGACTCACCGCGCGCCTGCTCCGGCGAAAGATACTGTGCCGTACCGATGACCGCACTGGTCTGCGTCATCGTGGTGGCACCGCTGGCCAGAGCCCGCGCGATGCCGAAGTCCATCACCTTGACCTGGCCGTTCTGGGTGATCATCACGTTGCCGGGCTTGATGTCCCGGTGGATGATCCCGTGCCGGTGGCTGAATTCCAGGGCGGCACAGATGTCGGCGATGATCTCGAGGGCACGGCGTGGCTGCAGCCGCTGCTCCTGGGCGAGGACCTCCTTGAGAGTCCGCCCGTTGACGAACTCCATCACGATGAACGGAAGCTTCTCCCCGGTCGCGGAGATCTCCTCGCCGGTGTCGTAGACGGCGACGATCGCGGGGTGGTTCAGAGCTGCCGAGTTCTGCGCCTCACGACGGAACCGCTCCTGGAACGTGGCGTCACGGGCCAGATCGGTACGCAGCATCTTGATCGCGACGTCACGGCCTAGGCGCAGATCGCGACCCTTGTGCACCTCGGCCATGCCGCCGTAGCCAAGCAGCTCGCCGACCTGATACCTGCCACCGAGCAGGCGGGCCTGGGCCGTCATAACGTCTGTCGTCCTTCGTTCGGTCGGAACCAGCCGAGCTGGGCATCGGCCTTCATAAGACGGTACGACGCCACCGACACAGGGTCGACGACCACGCCCGAGCGGAGGATAGCCTCAGAGCTGCTGTGATGACCCAGCGTGCTGCCTGAGGCGGTGGGGCTGTTGCCTTGTCGTAACAGGAAAGAGATGACACCGGCGCAAAGCAGCACCAGGAGCGCCAGCACCACGGCCAGCACCACGAGCACCTGACGCCCGAACGAACTCTCCTGTTTGGGAGCCGGCACGTGGTAGGCGTTGGCCGGTGGACCCGACTGCGGACGGTACGGCGGAGGGGCCGGCGGCGACATCGGCTGAGCCATCTGCGGCGGCGACGGAACCGACGCCGCGCCGCGGGCACCCGACACCGGCCGATGTGGCACTGAGGCACGGGCCGCACCCGAGGTGGGCCCGCCCGACTGCGGACGGTTCGGCGGCGCGCTCGTCGGACGCGAGTTGTGCACCTGCGGAGGCTGCGGCGAAACCGGCTGCTGGGCGGTGGTCAGCGAGGACGCCGCCTGCCGGGCCACCGCGGCCATCGCCGACGCACTCGGCCAGCGGGCCGCGGGGTCCTTGGCCATGGCCCGTTCCACGATGGCGCGCACCGCGGGTGGGATGTCGGCCGGCAGCGCACGCGGTGTCTCCCGGACGTGCTTCATCGCGATCTCGATCGGGGTGGCCCCGTCGAACGGGCGATGGCCGGACAGGCACTGGTAGGCGACGACGCCGAGGGCGTACACATCGGACGCGGCGGTCGCGACGTCGCCGGCGGCCTGCTCCGGAGAGATGTAGGAAGCGGTGCCGAGCACCGCACCGGCCACGGTCAGCTGCCCGACCAGGGCAGAGCGGGCGATACCGAAGTCGGTGAGGACCAGGGTGCCGTTCGGGCGTACCAGAAGGTTCCCGGGTTTGACGTCGCGGTGGACGATGCCGTTGCCATGCGCGGCCTGCAGCGCGTCGGCGGCTTGTGCGACCAGCGCCATGGTGCGCGCCGGGGTCAACCGGCCCACCCGGCTCAGCGTCCGGGAGAGAGCGTCACCCTCCACGTACTCCATGACCAGGAAGGCGATCTCCTGATCGCTGCCGTAGTCGTAGACGTCCACGACGCCCGGGTGGTTGATGGTGGCCATCGTCCGCGCCTCGCCCCGGAAGCGCTCGGCGAAGCCGGGCTCGTCGAGCAGAGCGGGCAGCAGAATCTTGACGGCGACCGTCCGGCCGAGCACGTCGTCGATGCCACGCCAGACATCACCCATGCCGCCACCGGCGATCCGCTCCTCCAAGCGGTATCGCCCACCGAGCATGACCCCTGGGCGGATCATGTCAGTCCCCTCCCCGGCCGGCGGCCTTCATGATGAGCCCGGCGATGCGGGCTGCCTCGGCGCTCGCGTGACCACCGGGCACGTTCTCCAGCATGACGCACACCGCGGACACCGGCTTACCGTCCTTGTCGTACGCGAACCCGATGAACCATCCGTGGTCGTCGGCTCCCTCGGCGTTCTGCGCGGTGCCGGTCTTGCCTCCGACGCTCAAGCCACTGATCTTGGCATTCTTACCGGTGCCGTTCTGAACAACACTGATCATCATCTCCCGGAGGCCGTCGGCGACATCCGAGGTGATCGGCTCGCGCAGGACCTTCGGCTTGGCGGCGTAGATCGCCCGCCGGTCCGAGTCGAGTTGCTGTTGCACCAGGTAGGGCCGCATCTGCTTGCCGTCGTTGGCCACCGTGGAGGCGATCAGCGCGCCCTGCAGCGGGGTCATCCGCACGTCACGCTGGCCGAGCGACGACTGGGCGAGTGCCGCCTTGTCGACGCTGCCGTCCTGGTTGGCGATCGCGCCGGTCCGGCTGGCCGCCACGCTGAGGCCCGTGTTCAGGTCCTCCAGGTCTCCTACACGGAGTGACTCGTCCTCGAAGCCGAACTTCTTCGCTGTGTTAATCACCACATCGCGGCCGAGCTTCACGCCCATCCTCGAGTACGCGGTGTTACAGCTCGTAGTGAGTGCTTCCTTGAGAGTGATCTCGTCGCCGGGGCAGACCTCGTCCGCGGAGTTGCGGATGGTGGCACCGCCCTCCTGGTAGACGGCACCCGCCGGGACCTCGGTGTCCAGTTTGTACTGGCCGGACTCCAGTGCCGCCGCCGAGATGATCACCTTGAAGACCGAGCCGGGCGGCAGGGTGTTGGCGACGGCCCGGTTCAACAGCGGCTGGCCCTTGTCCGAGTCGAGCTTCCGATAGGCGGCCACCGCGACCTTGTCGTCATGGCTGGCCAGCGGGTTCGGGTCGTAGCTCGGCATGGAGACCATCGCCTGGATCGCCCCGGTGGCCGGGTCGATGGCCACCGCCGCGCCCCTCTTCACGCCGCGCTCGTTGTTGACCATCTCCTTCCACGCGACCTCCTGGGCACGCGGGATCAACGACAGCACGATGTTGCCGCCACCGGTCTTGTCACCGGTGAACATGTCGCTGACCCGGTCCGCGAAGAGCTTGTCGCTGGAGCCGGAGAGGATGTCGTTCTCGAAGTTCTCGACGCCGGTCGCACCGAGGTTGACCGGCTTGTAGCCGATCACCGGCGCGTAGACCTCCTTCTTCGGGTAGATCCGCTGGTACTTCAGCTCGCCCCCGGTCTCGGTGTTCGAGGCAAGCGTCTGACCGCCGGCCTCGATCACGCCGCGGGGACGTTCGTACTCGGCGACCTGGACCCGGTTGTTCCGCGGGTCGGTGCGGTATTCGTCGGCCTTGTACGCCTGGACCCAGTTCAACTTGCCGAAGACCAGAGCGAAGAGGACGAGGATGACGACGCCGGAGCGTCGGAGAGGGGCGTTCACGGCTTGATCACCTCCGTCATGGCGCCGTGCAACTGGGTGGGTGCCTTCTTGGGCCCGCCGGCCCGTTCGGCAGGAGTGTTCGCCGGGCGCCTCGCGGCGTCCGAGATCCGTAGCAGCATGGCGATCAGCAACCAGTTCGCCATCAGCGAGGAGCCACCGGCGGAGAGGAACGGGGTGGTCTGACCGGTCAGCGGGATGAGACCGGTGATGCCGCCGAGGATGACGAAGAGCTGAAGGCCGAGGGTGAACGCGAGACCGCCGGCGACCAGCTTGCCGAACGAGTCCCGGACCGCCAGGGCCGCGTGCAGGCCGCGCTCCACGATCAGCAGGTAGATGATCAGAATCGCGGAGAGACCGAAGAGGCCGACCTCCTCACCGAGGCCGGCGAAGATGAAGTCGGTCCGCACCTCCGGCACCTTGCCCGGCGACCCGGCGCCCGGACCGGTGCCGAACAGACCGCCGGTGCCCAGGCCGAGCAGGCCCTGCACCAGCTGGTAGCTGTTGCCGCTCTCCCGGTTGTAGTTCTCCTGGGAGAACGGATCGAGCCAGAGCTCGGCCCGGTCGTAGAAGTTGGCGAACGGCCCGCCGACCGCGGCGCCCAGCAGGTAGGCGACGTAGACGCCACCGAAGAACAGGATCAGACCGATGATCAGCCAGCTGGATCGTTCGGTGGCGACGTAGAGCGTCACGACGAAGAGGCCGAAGTAGAGCAGCGCGGTGCCGAGGTCCTTCTCGAAGACCAGGACCAGGAGGCTGAACAGCCACACCGTCAGAACCGGGCCGAGGTCGCGGCCGCGGGGGAAGTCGATGCCGAGGAATCGGTGGCTGGCCAGGGACAGCACCTCGCGCTTGCGGACCAGGTAGTACGCGAAGAACGAGACCAGGGCGAGCTTGGCGAACTCACCGGGCTGGATCGAGAACGAACCGAACCTGATCCAGATCTTCGCGCCGTTGACCTCGGAGTAGTCCTCGGGCAGCACTGCCGGGATCATCATCAGCACGATGCCGACCAGGCCGAGCGTGTAGGCGTACCGCGAGATGACCTTGTGATCGCGCAGCACGAGCAGCAGCACCGAGGCCAGCACCAGCGACAGCAGCGTCCAGGCCAGCTGACGTCCGCTGGTGTCGGCGAAGAGCCCCGGTTCGGGTGTCCCCTGCGCGATCGCCTTTGCGATGTCCAGACGGCGCAGGAACGCCACCCCGATGCCGTTGATCAGTGCCACCGACGGCAGCAGCACCGGGTCGGCGTACGGCGCGGTGAATCGGACCACCATGTGCAGGCCCAAGAAGAGCGAGCCGATCAGGGCGGCGGGCAGCCAGAAGCCAGGACGGATCTCGTCGAACTGGTTGGCCTCCACCGTCGCACCGAACGCCGCGACGAGCAGCATGGCGAACACCAGCAGCCCGAGCTCGGCGTTGCGGCGTGTCTTCAATCCCCGGATACGCGACATCTCGCCCGTGGAGGCGGGCGTGGGAGCCGGTACGGCGGACGCGGTCAAGAATTTCCCCAGACGTGTAGGCCGTGCTCAGTCGACGGTCCGGCACCCGACCGGGTCGACCGTCGGCGGAGCGCTTTCGGAGGCAGCCGGAGCGGAGGCGGTCGGCGGGCTCGCGTTGACCGGCCGTGTCGGTGTCGCCGAGGCCGACGGCGTCGTGCCGGCAGCGGCGCAGAGCGGCTTCAGGTTCGCGTTGGACGGGTCGTCCGCCGTCAGGTCGGTCAGCGCGGTCCGGGCGGCGGCCTGATCGGCGACCTGAATGCCCTGCTTGACGCGGTCCTGTGCGGCCGTGGTCAGGTCGTCCAGCTGAACCGTGCTCGTCTCGCTCACCGTCGACAGTTCGATGCCGGCGACCTGTCCGGGCACTCCCCGGAAGATGGCCAGCTGCCCCTGCTCGGTGGCTCCGACGTAGTACTGATCCTGGGTGTATCGCCAGCCGGCCCACAGACCGCCGCCGAGCACCGCGAGCAGAACCAGCACCAGCAGGGCGGTCCGCACCGGGTGACCGGCCGGCTCCGCGTCACGGTCGTAACCGTTCGCCGGCTCCGGCTGGGCCGCCGGGCGGGGCGGTTTCAGGGCCGCGGCCCGCGCCGCCGAGGTGGAGCTGTCCGCGACCGTGGTGTTGCCCCGGTCGAGTGATGCGGCGCCGCCCACGATCGGGGCCTGCTCGACGATGTCCTTGTCGATGGCGTCGGCGATGATGACCGTGATGTTGTCCGGTCCGCCGCCACGCAGCGCCAGCTGCACCAGCCGCTCGACGCACGCCTTCGGGTCGGTCAGCTCGCGCATCGTCTGCGCGATCGTCTCACCACTGACCACACCGGAGAGGCCGTCGCTGCAGATCAGGTAACGGTCGCCCTTGAGCACCTGGCGGACCGAGTACTCCGGGTCGATGTCCCGGCCGTCCAGCGCACGGGTGAGCAGCGAACGCTGCGGATGGCTGCTCGCCTCCTCCGGGCTGACCCGGCCCTCGTCCACCAGCATCTGGACGTACGTGTCGTCCTTGGTGATCTGCGCGAACTCACCCTTGCGCAGGAGGTACGCCCGGGAGTCGCCGATGTGCACCATCCCGAACTTGCTGCCGGAGAAGAGGACCGCGGTGAGCGTGGTCCCCATCCCCTCCAGCTGAGGGTTGGCGTCGACGGTGTCGCGCAGCTGCTGATTGGCGGTCCCGACGGCATGCCGCAGGGCGTCGACCATGGCGTCCCCGGGGACGTCGTCATCGAGAGGGGCCATCGCAGCGATGACGATGTTGGACGCGACGTCACCGGCGGCCATGCCGCCCATGCCGTCCGCGACAGCGAGAAGTCGCGGCCCGGCGTAGACGGAGTCCTGGTTCAGGTCTCGGATCAGACCGCGGTCGCTCTGAGCGGCATAGCGCAGGGTCAGGGTCATGGCCGTAACTCGAGAGAAGTGCGCCCGATCCGGATCGGAACGCCAAGGGGGACTGGAGTGGGTCCGGAGACCTTACCGCGATCAAGGTAGGTGCCGTTGGTCGAGCCGAGGTCCTCGACGAACCACTGACCCTCACGGGGCACCAGCCGGGCATGCCGGGCCGACGCGAAGTCATCGGTGATGACGAGCGTCGAATCCTCAGCCCGCCCGATCGTGATCGGGGCTTCACCGAGTGTGATCCTCGTGCCGGCCAGGTTGCCGGCAGTCACGACCAGTTGCCGCGCTGCCTTACCGCGTTTCGCCTTCGCGGGCCGGCCCTGAAGCACCGCGCCACCCACCCCCCGAGGGCTGGCGACGATGCTCTTGGTCCGGCCGCCTGCGAAGAGATCCCGCCGGATCACCCCGACCACCGTGAACACGAAGATCCACAGAAGGATGAGAAATCCGAACCGGGCGACGGTGAGGACGAATTCGGGCAAGGTTGCTAGCCGTCCACTCGGAAGGTGAGCGTGGTCGTCCCGAGCTGGATCATGTCGCCCGGGTTCAGCGCGACGGCGGACACCCGCTGGCCGTTGACCATGGTGCCGTTCGTCGAGCCCAGGTCGGTCAGCACGACCTGGTTGCCGTCGTAGTCCAGCCGGGCGTGCCGGCGGGAGATGCCGACGTCGGGCAGACGCAGGTTCGCCTGGTCGCCACGACCGATCACCGTCGAGCCCATCTGCAGCGGATAGGTCCGCCCGTCACCGGAGACCAGACCGACACTGCGCGGGCCGCCGTGACCACCGTGATGCTGCTGGTAGCCACCCTGCTGGTCGTAGGGCGAATACTGCGGGCCGGCGTCGTAGGCGGGCTGCTGCACCGGGGCGACCTCGCCACCGGTGTAGACCTCCGCCGTGACACGGAACATGCCCGTGTCCAGGCCGTCGCCACGCTCGATCTCGACGATCACGTCGCCGTACACGGTCCAGGCCTGCTCGCCGATGAACTCGGCCTGGGACTGCGCCAGCTCCTGCGCCAGCGCGGCCGCATAGGGCGCCAGACGACTGTGGTCGTAGGGCGACAGGTCGATCACGTAGCGGTTGGGCACGAGGGTGCGCCCACCGGCCAGGATGGCCTTGTGCGCCTCGGCCTCCCGCTGCATGGCATTCAGGATCTCCACAGGGTGCACGACACCCTTGAAGACCTTGGCGAAGGCCCCTTCGACCAGGCCTTCCAATCGCTTTTCAAAGCGCTGCAGCACGCTCACCGGCTCCTCCTCGGGTTCCGAGGACATGATGGTATCCGGCGACCGCTTGCGCATCTGTAGCCCAAGAGCAGCCGGCACTTCTGACCCTCGTATGGCGCCCCGCAACGCCGTGCTAATGTTTCCTCCGTTGCCGGGGCGATATCAACTCGCTAGGTGACGTGCGACAGCGTAGTCTGTCGCAGCCAGTAACAAGAAGCAGGCCCGACCGGTCAGCTTCAGCCAAAAAGATCAGATGTATGATCTTGGCGGAAAGTCACATGGGGATGTGGCGGAATGGCAGACGCGCACGGTTCAGGTCCGTGTGTCCGAAAGGACGTGGGGGTTCAACTCCCCCCATCCCCACGAGAGCGAATGGGCGACCAGTGTCCGCGGGAAGCGCGGACCGGGGTCGCCCTCGTCATATCTACCCCGTGGGCCGAGCCCCCGGGAACCCCGCATCACGGTGCTTGCGCTCGGCGGTTCGGTCGCGGTTGGTGACCTTGGTTGCGGTCGGCGGATCGGTTGCGGTTGATGACCTTGGTCGCTGGTGGTGACCTGCTTGCGGTGGGTGGTTCGGCACTGTGGGTGCGGATCTCCACCCCTTGGCGGTACGGCCTGAGCCTGCCGGACACGAATCGGGGATTGTGGGTTCAGCCGTGACTGGCCGATGGTTGCTCGGGAAGCGGGAAGCCGGCGTCAACTTTCGGGTGAAGTTCCGGGGAGCGTTATGCTCGCCGCCTTATTCGGTCCTCAAGGGTGGAGTTCGGTCGTGACGGCGACTGGTGCGGGTGTCGGGCAGGGCAAGCGCAATGTGCTCGGTGTGCTTGTGGATGCGACCGACTATGCGACTGCTACGGCACGGATCATCGAAGCGGCGCGGGAACACCGTGGCTTCGCTGTCACGGCGCTGGCCGTGCACGGCGTGATGACCGGTGTCGAGGATCCGGCGCACAACGCGCGGCTCAACTCCTTCGACCTCGTCACACCGGACGGGCAGCCGGTCCGGTGGGCACTCAACACGCTGCACGGCGCCGGGCTGACCGATCGGGTGTACGGGCCCACCCTGACCTTGAAGGTGGTCGAGCAGGCCGCCGCCGAGGGTCTGCCGATCTACCTGTACGGCTCGACCGAACCGACACTCGAGCGGCTGGTGCCGGCCTTGCAGGGGATGTTCCCGGCCCTGAAGATCGCCGGGGTGGAGGCGTCGAAGTTCCGCAAGTCGCAACCGGGCGAGCCCGAGGCGATCGCCGAGCGGATCAAGGCGTCCGGCGCGCGGATCGTGCTGGTCGGGCTCGGCTGCCCGCGGCAGGAGATCTTCACCTACGCGATGCGGCCGCTGCTGGACATGCCGCTGCTGGCCGTGGGCGCCGCCTTCGACTATCACGCCGGCCTGCTGAAGAACCCGCCCGCGTGGATGCAGAAGTACGCGCTGGAGTGGCTGTGGCGTCTGGGCCTGGAGCCGAAGCGGCTGTGGAAGCGGTACATCCTTCTGAATCCGGCTTACCTGAGCCGGCTCGGCGCGCAGAAGCTGGGCCTGTGGAAGGCGGCTCCGCCCGCACCGGCGACCGAACCGGTCCACGAGTTCGCGGTCTGACCCAAAAGATCTTTGTTCCGACAGTGAGGCGCGCGTCACTCTTTGATTGCGGGCTTTGTCCACATCGTCCACGGCTTTCCTGGCGTGGAGCGACAAGGCAGACACGGAACGTGATATCGCACCCGTAGGGGTACCTCGTCGGGGCATTTCCCGGTTTCGCAACTGGCGTGAACGGTGAACGCTGTCGATGTGAACACCGCTGTGGACGTCATCCTGATCGGCACCCTTGCCGCAGTCTGGCTCGCCGCCGGGCTCCTCGCCGACGGCATGTCGGCCGTCGGCACCGCCCGTCAGCTCCGCCGCCGGGCCGGGCTGCTGTCCGCGCTCGTCGTCGCGGGTGTCGCGGTGTTCGCCGCGGTGCCACTCGTCTCCGGGGTCATCCCCGGTCTGTCGGCGGCACCCACCGCCGCTCTGCTTCCGGCCGTGCCGGCCCTCATCGTGCTGACCGCTACCGTGCGGCGCCTCGGCTGGGTCCGGCGTGGTTCGGGGGCGTTCGCCACCGCGCCGCTCACACCGGTTCCGCCGGCTCTGCGTGCCGCGGCAGCACACCCGTTGCTGGCCGCGCCGTTGCAGGTGACCGGCTTGGCCGCACTGGTGGGCCTGCCGATCGCGGCCGGTGTGGTGGCCCTGCCGGGTGGCCAGGCCACCGCGGTGGCGGGCATCGCGGTCATCACGATCGTGCTGGCGGTGGCCCTGATCGGGATCCGGGCCGGCCTTCGGCACAGCCGCCTCGCCCCGCTGGCGCTGGCACGGCTCGACCGGGATCGCGAGCGGATCCCGGCCGGCGTCCGCTGACTGATGTTCCTTACTGCTTCTTCGCTTCCTGGACGTACAGCAGCTCCAGGATGGATCGGGCGGCCTCGAACCAGCGGTCCAGCCACTCCGACGGCGGCAGTGTGCCGCGGGCCGGCAGTTCCAGCAGCAGACCCCGCAGCAGCGGGTGGTCAGCCATGGACTGGCTCGACGAGTCGCTCCAGCCGGACGCCGAGAAGACCGGGTCGCTGAGACCGTGCAGGTCGAGTGAGGGGAGCCTGGCGGCCCGGTCCAGCGGGCTCGTCGGCTCGATGCTGCTGTGCGACCGCCCGGGCGACCGGGTCGGCAACCCTGAGCTGGTACGCGACACGAGTTCCCCGTCGCTGTCGGACGAGTGTGCCGCCTCCCGCCGGCCCTGCCGGTACGCGCTCACTCCGCCACTGAACCGGTCCTGCGCCGTCGACGAACCGTTGCTGAGGTTCTCGGAACCAATCGTCATCTGTCTGCCTTGCCTCGTTCGGGCTGTCACGTGCCGCTGTCTCAGCCGCGCTGAGACAGCGGTGTGCGACAGCCAGTGATGTTGTCCCGGCCAACGGCGCGGTCCGGTCCGCGCTTGGACATTTCAACGAGGCGGGTCGCACACAGCGACGGCAAAATCGGGCAAATAGCAACGGCCGGCCCGGGCGGATCAGTTCGCCGGGCCGGCCGTGCCGACGTTCTCAGAGGTCGAACTCGCCGTCCTTGGCACCACCGACGAACGCGTCCCACTCGGCCGACGTGAAGATCAGTGCCGGTCCCGTCGGGTTCTTCGAGTCCCGCACCGCGATCGCCTCACCGACGAACGCGACCTCGACACAGTTGTCGCAGTTGGGGCCGCTTCGCGTGCTCTTGAACCACTGAGCCTGGTTCAGATCGACTCGGAGGCCCTTCGCCTCGATTTCCACAATGGCTCCTCTACCAGCATCTTGATCATGTCGCTGGACGCCTCTGGATCCAGGGCTGCGGCCCGGATGGTGTCGAACACCTCCCGGTACGTACGGAGTTCGTCGTCCTTCTCCAGGAAGACCCCACCGGCCGCGTTCTCGGCGAACACCAGGGCGGGGTCTCCGTCCGTGGGGAAGTCGAGGATCGCGAACGCTCCGTCCATCGCGGCGTGTGCACCGACGGCGAACGGCAGGATCTGGAGAGTCACGTTCGGCAGACGGGCCGACTCGAGCAGATGTCGCAACTGCCCGCGCATGACCGCATCGCCACCGACCGGCCGACTCACCACCGCTTCATCGAGCACCACCCAGAGATCGATTGGATCGTCCTGAATCAACAACGACTGGCGTTGCATGCGGACGCGGACCCGTTGCGCGATTCTCTGATCGGTGTCATCCCATCGGGCGGATCCAATGAGAGCCGCCGCGTAGTCCTCGCTCTGCAGCAGGCCGGGAATGACCTGCTGCTCATATGTCCTAATTGATCTTGCACCGGCCTCGAAGTCGACATAAGTGCTGTTCAGGACGGTCGAGTAGGGATGCCACCAGCCGCGCTGGCGACCGTCTCGCGCAATTTCGACAAGGGTTTCCACAATGTCCGGGTTAACGCCATAAAACGACAACATGTCGCTTACGTCAGTGGCGCTGGCGTTGGTATGTCCGGTCTCGATGCGGGATATCTTGGACGGCGAGCAGCCAAGCCGCTCAGCCACCACGTCGATGGTCACGCCGGCCGCCTCACGATGTCTGCGCAGTTCCACACCGAGGCGGCGTCGACGGAGGGTGGGACTGCGGCGTCGATTCACCTACCCAGTCTCCCGACCCGCTCATGATCCTTCAAGCACAGTGGATGATCACGGAGAATCACGGAAGCGTGACATGCAACTTGCATCGACGGGACTGGTGGTGCAATCTTTCCGTAGGGCCAGCGTCACTTAATGTTCTTGAGAGACGTGGGCAAGACAGGCAAAAAGTACCAAGACGACGTCCATCACGGGGCGCCGAGCCTAGGGAAGTCCTCTTCGGACTTTCGCCCTGACACGGGTGGGGTTGTTCGGCGGTAGTGACGTTCTGCAACCACCTTCGATGGTCATATCAGTCGAAGGCTTGCAAAAGTGCACTCAGACGGCAAACTGATGCACTTGTCACCAAATCCTCCACACGAGTCTCAGGGCAGGAGATGACGTGGTTCTACCTCGGTCCGGTGATGTCATCCATGTGACGAAGGCGGCGAGCGTTCAATTCGCATCACCGATGCTGTTCCGGGTCATCCGGGTCCATGACTGGCCCACGTATGAGGGCTGGGTCTGGCTGGACGGCTACGAACTGAACTCAACCGGTGACGCAGTCGAACGCCGATCCATCTTCGTGCAGGTCAACGGCTTGCGCCCGGTGGGCAAGGCACCCGATCCCCGGGTGCGCAACGCCCGCCAGCCCGCTACACGTCCAGGTGTTCTACCCGCCCGGACAGTCCGTACCACTCACCGTTAGTCGGTAACGCCGATCGAGGGCGTGGTACTCACGGGCGCCGGCGACGCCGGCGTGCCCGCCCTCCCAGCGGCGACGATCAGAGTGACGCGGGTGTCCGACGGAACTTGCTGCCCTTCCGCGGGATCGCAGTCGATCACCGTGTCCGGCTCGGCGTCGCTCTCCCGCCTGATCACCCGCCATCCCAGGCCGCTGCGGGTCAGTGCCGCCTGCGCGTCCGCCAAGGGCATGCCGCGCAGTGCCGGCACGTTGACCTCCTGATCGGCCGGCTCGGTCGTCGTCGTGGTGACAGTCGGGGCAGGTGTGGCGACACCGGGTTCCGTCGCGGTCGGCAATCGTGCTGCCGTCGGAGTGGCGTCCGGCGTCCCGGCGTCATCGCCCATGTTCTGGAAGACCACCACGACCCCGAATCCGAGCAAGGCGAGAAGGACCAGCGAGATGCTGCCGACCGCGATCGGCGCCCACCACCGGCCGGACGGTTCGGGCTGTCCCGGGTCGGCCCAGTCGCCCTCCTCCTCGTACGGGTTCCGAGGCACGGCGCCGGCGGGCCGGACACCGGCCCGGCCGGTCCACACGTCACGGTCACCATCGTCCGGCTCCGGACGCTCGTCCACGGGTTCGGAATCGCGTTCCTCAGGCATCACCGCGTTCCTTCCGCTCCGCACATCCGTACTCGCCGCAGCGTCAAGGTATCGAATCTTGCGGGACGGGTGTGGTTTCCACCAGGAGAAAGCGACGTACGAGAGCATTTCCCAGACATCGGCGGCGAGCAGTACAGTGCGCGACATGGCCGAAAAGGGCTGGACTTCACAAGCCGCCACGGCGGCCGGGATCGCGGCCGGCGCCGGCGCCGCCCAACTGGGTCTCGGGTATGGACTTGGCGTCATCACCTGGCCAGTGACCGCCGCCGAGGCGGACAGCGTCTGGCTGGGCAGTCTCGGCTGGGCGACCTGGATCACGGCGAGTGCGACCGTCCTCGGCGCGGTGATCGCGGGGCGGCTGCGGGCGGAGTTCCCGGGCCGGTGGCGTGCGCTGTGGCGGTTCGTCCTGGCGCTCTCCTCGGCACTCGGCGCGCTCGTCGCGGTCGCGCTGGTGGCATTGCCGGCCCGCGAGGCGGTCCGCGACGACACCCTCTCCCCGCAAGTCATGGCGGGCGGCTACGCCCTGGCCGGTCTGCTCGCCGGGCTGGTGGTCGCGTTCTGGGCGGTGTCGTCCGGTCCGGTGGCGGCCAACCTCATCGGGACGGCGCTCTGGCTGTGGGCGCTCGCGATCGCCGGCGTGGTGGCCGAGTTGTCCGGCCGCGAGGACTCCGCCACCTACCTGACGAGCTGGCAGTTCGCCGAATCGGTCAACCCGGTGCAGTACGGCGGCATCTACTGGCCGAGCGCGCTGCTGACCCTGGGCGCGGCGTTCGCCATCGGGCTGGTGGCGGCCGGTCCGGCGGTGGCGCGGGGCGAGTTCGGGCTCGGGACGGCGATCTCGGGCGCGGTCGGGCCGCTGCTCGTGGCGTTCTCGTTCCTCACTCTCGCTCCACAGTTGACCCAGGCGATGGGGCCGCTGCAGTCGGCGTACCTCATCGCGCCCTATGCCGTTCTCGCCGGGATCGGCGGGTCCGCGCTGGCTGTGGGGATCGGCAAGGGATGGCGCAGCCGTCTCGACCGTACGGAGAAGCCGGCCCTGCCCGCGGTACCGCAGCCGGCCGCGCCGAAGACCGAGGCACGCGAGACGCCGCAGCCGGCGGCGAAGGCAGCCGCCCGGGCAAGCGCACCGGTCCAGCGAGCGACCGCCCCGGAGAAGCCGGCGACACCGCCGGTCGCCGACCCGGAGATCGCCGCGGCCGCGAAGCCGTCCGGCCGTCCGCCGGCGAAACGGAAGAACGGCAACGGCGAGCCGGCCCGGCAGACGATCACGCCGCCCCCGGCGAACCCGACAGTCGCCCGGATCAACCCGGAAAGGCCGGCTTCCGGCAAGTGAGCGGACGAGGTCCGGGCGCGTGGCGCATCCGGACCTCACCCGGACGAGTGCTCAGAGCGGCCAGGTGTGCACCGGCTCGTTGGAGCGCTGGTGCTCGAGGTAGCGCTGCGTCATCTCGCGCAGTGCCGCGGGCCGGTTCAGTCCGCGCGCCTCTGCTGCACGGACCGCCTCGGTCTGCCAGGTGGCGCCGTTGCGTCCGGTCCGGCATCGGTCCTCGATGATGCCGAGCAGCCGATCGCGCTGGGCCGGATGCACGCCGAACCGGTCCAGGCCGCTGCGCGCCCGTGGCAGGAGTACGTCCCGGACCAGGGTGGTGACCGCCACCTCACCCAGGCCCGGCCAGGTCAGTCGCGCGTCGATGCCGTCCCGGGCGCCGGTGCGGAAGTTCGCCTCCGCGGTGGCGAACCCCAGGCAGGACCAGACCGGCGGGTCCTCCTCGGCGAGCTGCCGCACGAGTCCGAAGTAGAACGCGGCGTTCGCGGCCAGGTCGGCCACGGTCGGGCCGGACGGCAGGACCCGGTTCTCCACCCGCAGGTGAGGGCGCCCGCCGGACACGTCGTAGACGGGCCGGTTCCAGCGGTAGACCGTGCCGTTGTGCAGGCGCAGCTCGTACAGCTGCGGAATGCCGCCGGAGGCAAGCACCGCGGCCGGATCCTCGTCGCTGAGCTCCGGCAGCAGTGGGGGGAAGTATCGGACATTCTCCTCGTAGAGGTCGAGGACCGAGTGGATCCAGCGGTCGCCGAACCAGACCCGCGGACGTACGCCCTGCGCGCTGAACTCCTCCGGCCGCGCGTCGGTGGCCTGCTCGAAGAACGGGATCCGGGTCTCGGCCCAGAGCCGGCGCCCGTAGAGGAACGGCGAGTTGGCGCCGAGCGCCAGCTGAACACCGGCGATGGCCTGTGAGGCGTTCCAGTAGCGCCCGAAATCCTGCGGCGCGACCTGGATGTGGAACTGGGTGCTGGTGCAGGAGGCTTCTGGCGCGATGGTGTCGCTGGTGCTGACCAGCTTCTCGGCGCCGTTGATCTCGATTCGGAAGTCGTCGCCGCGGGCGCCGGCGATCTCGGCGTCCAGTGCCCGGAAGCGTTCGTTGTCGGAGAGGTTGGCGAGCACCAGGTGG
This sequence comes from Actinoplanes sp. NPDC023801, assembly GCF_040639655.1. Classification (NCBI taxonomy): domain Bacteria; kingdom Bacillati; phylum Actinomycetota; class Actinomycetes; order Micromonosporales; family Micromonosporaceae; genus Actinoplanes; species Actinoplanes sp. NPDC023801. The sequence goes on from NZ_JBFAAI010000006.1 coordinate 127,488, forward strand.
CCGGGCGCGAGGGTCGGCAGCATGCCGATCAGAAGCAGGTGGCACTCGTCCTTGCGGGCACACTCGGAGGCACCACGCAGAGCGTCCAGGATGTCCTTCTCGAACTCGGCCAGCCCGTCGCCGGACAGACGCCGGGGTGGCACGTTGAGTTCGATATTGAAGCGGCCGAGTTCGGGCTGGAATCGTGGGTCGTCCAGGTCCGCCAGGATCTCGGCGTTGCGCATGGCCGGGCCGGCGTCCGCGTCGACCAGGTTGATCTCGATCTCCAGGCCGACGGTCGGGCCGTCCGCCTCGAACGGCTCGGACTTCATCATCCCGGCCAGCGCGCCGAGACAGTCACGAACTCTCCGGCGGAAGAGCACCCGATCGTGCGGCGAGAAAACGGCGGTCACCAGATCCTTGCCCATGTGCCCTCCCGGGGACGGCTGAGGACGAAACCGACGTCGATCACCGCTCTGTGACCGAACGCATGCGCTCGGTTCACCCTGCCATCTCGGGAAGAGGACCGCCAGAGATTCGAAAAGCGCCGCCCGCAACCCGGGCGGCGCTGTCGAGTGTGGATCGTCAGGCGGCCGGCTGCTGCAGGACGGCCTCGCCCTCGATCTCGATCTTGACCTTTTTGCTGACCATGAAGCCGCCGGTCTCGAGGGCGACGTTCCAGGACAGGCCCCAGTCGTCGCGGTCGATCTCGGTGTACGCGCTGAAACCGAAGACATGCTGCCCGTACGGGCTGGTAGTGGCGCCCTCGAACTCGACGACCAGCTCGACCGGCCGGGTCACGTCCTTGATGGTGAGCTCACCGTCGAGCACGAACTCGGCACCGGCGTGCGACTTGACGCCCGTGCTGCGGAACTCCATGGTCGGGTACTTCTCGACCTCGAAGAAGTCACCGGTGCGCAGGTGGTTGTCCCGGTCGGCCTGTCCGGTCTCGACGCTGGCGGTCTTGATCGACGCGGTGACCGAGGAGTCGAGCGGGTTGTCGCCGACGACGATGGTGGCGGTGGCCTCGGCGAACTGGCCGCGGACCTTGCTGACCATGAGGTGCTTGACCACGAAGCCGACTCGCTTGTGCGCCGCGTCCAGCTCGTAGGTGCCGGCGGCGGGGATCTGGAGGCCTTCGAACTGACGGGTGCTGACGGTCATGACACTGCCTTCTCTCGAAGCTTTGCGGGATGCTTGTCTGACGGAGCAACTATATGCTCGACAATATTCCTCCTGTCAAGTGCCTGCTAGAGTTGGACACGTGAACAAGGACCTGGACGACCCACGCCTCACCGCAGTCGGACTGCTCGCCGAGGCGTACACGGGATTGATGAACCGGCTCTCCGCGCAGTTCGAGGAGCATCGCCTGTCACAGGTGGAGTTCGAGGTGCTGATGCGGCTCGCCCGGTCCCCCGGCCACCACCTGCGGATGACCGACCTGGCCGGCCAGACCACACTCTCGACCAGCGGCGTCACCCGCGTCGTCGACCGGATGGAACGCAGTGGCCTCGTCCGCCGCGAGGCGTGTCCCAGCGACCGCCGCAGCTCCTACGCGGTGATCACCGACTCCGGCATGCAGCGGCTCTCCGACGTCCTGCCGGGCCACCTCGAGCTGGTCCAGCGGTGGTACGTGGGCCTGCTGCCCGAGCAGAAACTGGCCGAGCTGCTCGACTCGCTGCGCACCATCCGCGACGCGGTCAACCCATGCGCAACGGCGGGCAGTGCGGAAACCGCACTGCCCGCCTGACGATCTTCGCCGGTTACAGCCCGAGGCCCCGGGCGATGAGCATGCGCTGCACCTCGGACGTGCCCTCGCCCACCTCGAGGATCTTGGCGTCCCGGTAGAACCGGCCCACCGCCGACTCGTTCATGAAGCCGTAGCCGCCGTGCACCTGGGTGGCCCAGCGGCTGTTCTCCATGGCCGCGTTGCTGGCGTTCAGCTTGGCGATCGCCGCGTACCGCTTGAAGTCCTCGCCGGCCAGCATCCGCGAGGCGGCGTCGTAGTAGCCGAGCCGGGCCGTGTGCGCACGCAGGTCCATGTCGGCGATGAGGAACTTGACCGCCTGGTAGTCGCTGATCGGGTGCCCGAAGGCGTTGCGGTTCTTCGCGTAGGTCACCGACTCGTCCACACAACCCTGAGCCAGGCCGACCGAGAGGGCCGCGATCGCGATCCGGCCCTCGTCGAGGATGCGCAGGAACTGGGCGTACCCGCGGCCGCGTTCGCCGAGCAGGTTGGCAGCCGGCACCCGCACGTCGTCGAAGAACAACTCGTGGGTGTCCGAGGCGCACCAGCCGACCTTGGAGTACCCGGGCGCCACGGTGAACCCGGGCGTCCCGGAGGGCACGATGATGGTCGACAGCTCCTTGCTGCCGTCCGGGTTCGTACCGGTCACCGCCATGACGTTGACCAGGCAGGTGATGTCGGTGCCGGAGTTCGTGATGAACGCCTTCGTCCCGTTGATGACCCATTCGTTCGTGCTCTCGTCGAGCACCGCCCGGGTCAGCGTCCCGGACGCGTCCGAACCCGCGCCCGGCTCGGTGAGACCGAACCCGGCGAGCGCCTCACCGCTGGTCAGCCGCGGCAGCCACTGCTTGCGCTGCTCGTCGCTGCCGAACCGGTAGATCGGCATGGCGCCGAGGGAGACCGCCGCCTCCAGCGTGATCGCGACCGAACTGTCCACCCTGGCCAGTTCCTCCAGAGCCAGGCAGAGCGCGAAGTAGTCGCCGCCCATCCCGCCGTGCTCCTCGGGGAAGGGCAGCCCGAAAAGGCCCATACTGCCCATCTGGCGAATGACTTCGTACGGGAAGGTCTTCTTCTCGTAGTGCTCGGCGATGACCGGTGCGACCTGCTCGCGGGCGAACTGCCGCACGCTGTCCCGCAACTCCTCGTACTCTTTGTCGAGCCGGAAGTCGACCATCTCAACCCCGCATCCGCATCCGACGGCGCAAACCTTAACGAACGTTAGGCTATCTCACGCTGTGGACGGCGGCAATGCCGGACGGGAGCCCCCAGGCACTGGGGACTCCCGCCCGTTTTCACTGCTACCGACACCGTGGAGTGGTGCCGGCGGTCATCGGCGCCAGAGGGAGCCGATGCGAGTCGCGCCCGGGACCGGCGCAACCCGATCTGCCGCTGCGCCGGGTCAGCGCAGCGTGTTCAGCAGGTCCAGACCACCGAGGCCGGCGGAGCCGAAGCCGCCGAGGTTGCGGGTCAAGCCCGTCGACGGGGACTTCTCGGCGCTGCGGCCACCGACCTTGTCGCCGTACTTGTCCGGGCTCACGTAGCCCTTGTCGTCGTCGACGGCCGGGTACTCGTCGGCCGGGACCTCGTCCGCGGGGTACTCGTCGGCGTCGCCGGCCGGGTACTCGTCGTTGCCGCGGTTGCCGCCCTGGCCGTACCCGCCCTTGTCGCCCTTGACGTCACCGTCGTTGTAGCCGCCCTGGTCGCCGCGGACGTCGCCGTCCTTGTCGCCGCAGTCGTCCTTGACGTCGCCGTGGTGGCCCTTCCAGTCGTCGCAGTCGTCACCGAGCGGGTAGCCCGGGTAGACCGGCTGGACCGGGATGAGCGGCTTCACCCACTGCACCGGCTTCTGGTACGCCATGCCGCCGCCGACCTGGTTCGCGCAGGCACCGAACGCGCTGGCGTAGCCGAGCACACCGAGCGAGTTGCCGCACGCGTTGACCGGAACGGTGATCGGCGCCGCGAACTGGCTGCCGTTCAGGGTGCCGTGGTTACCCCAGCTGGCCTGGTTGGCCGCAGCGGCCGGCCACACCCACGAACCGCTCTCGGTCCGCTTGGCGGCCTTCTTGCCCTTGCTCTCGGCCAGGTGCGGGGCCTTGCGGGCGAAGTTCGGGCCCACCTGGTTGGCGCAGGCGCCGAAGGAGCTGGCACCGCCGACCAGGGCAAGCGAGTTGCCGCACGCGTTGACCGGGATGGTGACCGGCACAGCCACCTGAGTGCCGTTGAGCGTGCCGTAGTTGCCGAAGCTGACCTGGTCGGTGCCGCTGCCACCGAAGCCGCCGACGCCGCCCCAGCCGTTCTCGGTCACCTTGGTGCTCTCGACCCGGTTGGCGGAGACGCCGGTGGCGCTCGCCTTGCCGCCGACCGCGGCCGCGTTGCCGGACACGTTCACCGGAACGGTGACCGGAACCGCGACCTGGGTGCCGTTCAGAGTGCCCTTGTTCTGGAACGAGGCCTGACGGGTCCCGGCGCCCTTGCGGCCGCTCTCGACCTGGTTGGCGCCGACACCGAAGCTCTGCGCCTGGCCCAGGACACCGGCCGAGTTGCCGACCAGGTTCACCGGCACGGTGACGGGGATGGCCACCTGGGTGCCGTTCAGGGTGCCGAAGTTGCCGAACGTGGCCTGGTCGACGTCGGCCTGCGCCATGGCGGCCGGCGCGAGCAGCAGAGCGCCGGCGGCGAGGACGCCGACACTCAGAGTCTTACGAACCCAAGTCTTCTTCATTAGAAAAGGGATGCCTTTCACAAATGGTCAACAATGAAATCCGCGTATTCAGTTGGTTCCCGTTTTCGGGCGCAGCGGTGCCATGGCGCGGATTCTCCAGCCCTGGCTCCGCTTGTCGACGTGCGCCCACGAGGTGACGCTTCGAGCTGCGGGAAGTGAAGCCTTCGAGCCTTCGTACGATTCGCCGCCTGTTCGCAAGCGGTTGGGGAATCGCGCGGCCCGGACGCGCTACAAAGCGTCGGCGAGGTGTGGCGATGCCACTGGTGTCAGGCGAGACGGCCGGATCGGTCCCGTCATCGCCGAGGATGTCCCGGTGGCGGCTCGCCGGCGCCGGCCGGGCGGCCGGGGCCTGCCGGTGAGCCCGGCACCCGTGCCGGAGCCTCCGGCGGAGTACCCGCCGGCGGCTCGGTCATGGTTCGTGTCGCGGCCGCCGACGGCGCGGGCAGCGCTCGGTCGCCCACCGTTGCCCCGCTGGTGCGCGGGGGTGCGGCCGACGTGCGCTGCAGCGCGCCGGCGGACTCCGGCGGCTGGGCGGCCGCTTGCAGGAGTTCACCGACCGCGGGTGCGCATCGGGCCACCGTCGCGACATGTTGCGTACGGCGCTCCGCCCGCCGCTCCGCCCCCTGGCTGTGGGACGGCATGAGCGGGGAGCCGCCGTGGGTGATCGCCGAGGACCGGCGTGCCGATCGGCTCGTCGCCGCGGCCTCCCGATCCGTCATGATCTGCCCCTCGTCGTCGATACGGTGACCGATCAGACCTGTTCACTACGAACATCCGGAACAGGGGGGTATTGGTCACTCGGTATTGGTAACGACGCGAGCAAGCGGAAAGTCACGCGCACAAATCAGAAAAATGATCGCAGGAAAGAGCACGAAGAAAGCTCGACAGCAACTCCCGGCTCACCAGGCATTCCGGCCCGATAAAACGCACCCGGATCGATCAGTGGCCGATCAAAGCGTGGATCGTGGCGTCCCGCAACAGGGCGGCACGCCGCACCCGGTCGACCTCACCGCCCAGGAACGGCGTCGAGTTCATCAGACCGAACGCCGCGTGCGCGAGCACCCGGGCCTCCGGCGCGGGCAGCTCCGGGCGCAGCCGGGACAGCACGCTCACCCACTCCTCGACATAGAGCCGCTGCAGGCGCCGGATCTGCCGGCGCGGATCCTCCGGCAGCCGGTCCAGCTCATGCAGGTGCAGGGCGATGACCGCGGGATTGGCCAGCGCGAAGTCGACATGGAAGTCGATCAGGTCGGCCAGCGCCGCCTGCGCGTCCTCCGGATGCCTGGCGACCCGTTCCTTGCCGCCCTCCAGCAGGCCCTCGCTGACCGGGATCAGCGCGGCGACCAGCATCGCTTCCTTGCCCGCGAAGTGGTGATAGAGGGCTGGGCCGGTGACGCCGGCAGCCGAGCCGATGTCGTCCATCGACACACCGTGGTAGCCGCGGGAGGCGAACAGGCCCACCGCGATCTCCAGAATCTCGTCGCGGCGCGACCGCCGCCTCGGCGCCGGCGGGGTGGTCCGGTGCCGCTGATCTACCGTCGTCACCTGGCAACTGTAACCCGATGTCAAGACCTCACTTAACGGTCGTTCAGCCCGGTCATCGCCTTGTGGACCTCGTCATACAGCCCGGTGGCCAGATCCCGGGTCGGCGCATCCGGCCGCATCCGCTTCAGCAGCGCGCTCAGGACCCGCTCCGCCTCCACCGCGGAGCCGGACCGGAACAGCGCTTCGGCCAGCATGCCCTCCACCCGATCGGCATCGTCGGTGGCTCCGATCCCGCGCAGACTCTCGGGCGCTCCGGACAGGTGCGGCACGGCCTCGGCATAGCGTCCGCGGCGCATCAGCAGGTTGCCGATCTCGAAGGCGAAGACCGCCCGGTCCCAGATCACCGGCGGTTCGGCGGCAAGTTCGGCAGGCAGTTCCGAATACCGGCGGGCGGCCAGCTCGATGACCTCCTCGGCCTCGGGCACCTCGTCCGCGTAGTTCAGTGCCATCAGGCGCCGGCGCAGCACGCGCAGCTCGGCCGCCGGGTCACCGGCCTCGCGCAACGCCTCAGCAGCCGCCCGGAACGTCAGCGCGGCCTCGCTGTCCCGGTCCAGGTCGTAGAGCAGCTCACCGGCCAGCTCGGCGACCTGGCCACGACCGGCCGGATTGTCAGCCAACCTCTCGACCAGGTCCCGGTAGATCATCAGCGCCCGGTCGGTGTCACCCAGGTCGCGGTAGACGGCGGCGAGTAGGAAGCGGGTGTTGCCGGCCGGCTCCTCGAGACCCCGGCGCTCGAAACCGAGCAGTGCCTCCTCGGCCACCTCGGCCGCCTCGGCCGGGCGGTCCGCCTGGTGATAGGCCTGCGCCAGCTCCTGCCGGGCGAACAGACCGTGCTCCTCGGCGCCGGATTCCGCACAGAACGCGACCGCCTCGACGAAGTCGGCGATGGCCTCCTCGGCACGGCCCAGGTGCAGCAGTGCCCGGCCCCGCCGGATCCGGGCCGGCAACGCCGCACCGACCAGGCCGAACGCCAGCGGCACCCCGAGCGCGGCAACGATCTCCGCCGGATCGTCGGTGATCTGACCGAAGACCATCGCCGCCTCGGCGTGCTCCTGGTCCGGCCCGTGGTCGGCATAGAACGCCAGCGCCGCCCGGGCCGCGGTCAGCGCCTCGTCCCGGCGACCCGCCATCGCCCGCAGCTGTGCCCGCGCCATCGCGTGATAGGCCACGAGCCGGGGTTCGCCGGCCTCCGCCGCGGCCCGGTCGGAGCGATCGGCCGTGTCGTTCGCCTCCTCGAGACGGTCCGTCATCCGGTACGCCTGTGACAGCCGGAACAGAGCCGCCGCCCGGCTCTCCGGGTCGCCCTGCTCCTGCTGCACCGTCACGTCGGCCTCGACCGTGGCGAGCACCTCAGCCGTCAGCCCGTCGTTCTGGGCCAGGTACAACGCCAGCCGGGCCCGCATCGCGCTGGCCCGGGCCGTGTCGCCGGCTGAGGAGAACAGCTCGGTTGCCCGCTCCCATGCCGTCGCCGTCTCCGCGGTCGCCTCGTCCGGCAGGACGAAGCCACGCATCGCCCAGAGCCGGGCCGCGAGCGCCGGATCGCCGGGCTCGGCGAATCTGGCGTCGTAGGCGGTCAGGATCGCACGCAGCGCGTCCGTCCGGTCGCCGCGGAAGTGCTGCTCGGCCAGCTCGATCAGTTCGGCCGCCGTCGCCGTGTCGCCGATCTCCGGCAGCGGCTCGGCCCGGGGTGCCGGCACCGGCTCCGGTTCCGGCGCCACGGCCCGGCGCGCCGTCGGGGAGAGCGGGACATGTACGCCGTACGGCTCGGCGGACATCACGGACCTGATCACGTCGCTCTGATGGCCGGTGCCGTTGCGGGCGTCGAACCGGGCCGCCAGGTCCAGCGCGAACGTCTCGAGTTCCCCGGCCAGGTCAGCTGCCGTCGCGTCGGCCCGGTCGGCCCGGCGCACCGGGGTGTCACCGTGCCCGATCGCGGTGAGCCGGCGAAGCAGCTGCACCGCGCTCGCGGCGAAGTTCATCGCGGCCGCCGGCGAGGGCGCGCGATCCAGCCAGTCGATGTGCCGCTGCAGGATCTCCAGACCGCGGTGCTCGTTGCCGGTACGGGCGCAGAAGCCGATGTGGTCGCCAATGCCCCACAGGTCGGCCAGGTTGTTGCGCTCGACCAGATAGGACCGGCGATGGGCGTCGGCCGCCTCGGACAGCCGGCCGGTCCGCAGGTAGACCACCATCAGCTCGCTCAGAATGCTCTGCGGCTGCTCGGAGCACGACAGGTCACCGGCGAGAACCGGCGCGGCCAGCTCGGCCGCCTCCTCGAAACGGCCGTCGGCGACGAGGTGGCTGACAAGCGTGGTGGGGTCACATCCGGCGCAGTCGGAGAGCCGGTTGCGCGGCGCGGCCTGCCATTTCCGGAACCACTCCTCGGCTTCCTCGGTCCGCCCGATGTGCGAGGCGACCAGGTAGCGGTGCTTGTAGACCGGCTGCAGGCCGTGGCCGCTCTCCCTGTACCGCCGTTCCATGTCGTCGAGAACCGCATAGGTGCGTTCCAGGGGCAGCTCGGGGAACCTGGTCATCGAGTGGACCATGTTCTTGAACAGCCACAGCAGGTTGTGCGTCCCGCCTTCGTGGTACGGGCTCGGGTTCCGATCGAAATCGGCCACGCACCAGGAGAAGGACGGGAAGGCCCGGACCGGTTCGCCGCCGTAGATGTAGGCGGTGGTGGCGAACAGGCGGGCATAGAACCTCAGGGCCGGATCGTCGGCCGTGTCCACATGCCGGAGAAGCTCGTCGACCAGGGCGATCTGGGCAGCGCCGTAGGGCATCTGCCGGGCCTCACCGAGCAGCTGCCAGAGATCCTGTGCGGTCTTCATCGGGATCCTTCCTCGGGCACGGCCCGGTCGAGCAGACCCAGGAACGACGTGGTGAGCAGCGCCGCGTCGGACGGGCGGATCGGATGGTGGCCGAGCAGAAGCGCCTGCCCGTAGAGCGATTCCACGGCGAGACCGGCCAGCTCGGCGTCACCGAGCGCGGCCACCCGGCGGATCAGCGGATTACGGTGGTTGAGCACCAGCTGCGGCCGGTCCGTCGGAACCGTCCGGGACAGCGCGTCGAGCACTCCGCCCCACAGGTCGTCGGCCTTGTCGCGGCTCGCGGTGAACTCGTCGTTGAACGCCGCCGCCCGGCTGACCAGATAGAGCGCCGGCAGGGTGACCGGGTCGAAGGCCCGCACCACGACCTCGCACCCGAGACGGTCCAGCCGGCGCTGGGCGGCCGCCAGGAACGGGCGCATCTGCAGCTCGGCCTCGGCGTCCACAGTGGTGAACCGGGTGGTCAGGTCCGTCGGGTCGAGCCGTTCCGCCCGGACCTCGCCGTCGATCGAGGCCAGCCGCTGGATCAGCTCGGCGTCGTAGACGTAACCGCCGTTGATCAGACCCATGTCCTGAGCCGCCGCGACCCCGGCGAGCTGCCGGAACTCGTCGGCGGTCGCGGCATAACGCAGGACGCCGTGCCGGGACCGGAACTCGGCGAGGGTGACCTCACCCATGTTCGTCTGCATCGGGTACCACTGCTCGACCAGGCGAAGCATCTCGTCGTCGTGGAGGGCCAGTGCCTTCACGCCGAGATGGTGGATACTCAGGAACTCACCGAGGCGACGCGGGTCGGTCGTCGACAACCGCATCAGCCAGCCACGCAGCTGGTCGGCGATGGCCTCCCGGGTCTCGGTGAGCATGCCGTCGTCGTAGAGGGCCTCGCGGCTCGCGGTCGGACGCAGCTCGGTGCTGTCGACGACGCAGCGGGCGAAGAACGCCCAGTCCGGCAGCAGGCCCTCGATGCTCTCGGAGAGCAGCATGCGCTTGAGGTAGACCCGGTGACCGCCACGGCTGGCGGGATTGACCGGGGTGGGCAGCACGAACGCGGCGCCGGTCAGGCCGGCGGCGGGCACGTTCAGCTCGATCACGTCGAACGGGTGGAAGCCGAGGGTGCGTTCCGCGTATGCCAGGCGGGACTCGGTCGGCAGCTCCCACGGCAGCGTGCCGGCGGTGATCCGCCGGCCGTCGACGGTCACCGTGACCGGCAGCAGGGAGCCATAGGTGCGGGCCAGATCGGTCACCGTCTCGCCGGTCAGGAACTCCTCGGCACCGCGGCGCGGCATCAGGGTGACCGTGGTGCCGGGCTCACGCTCAGCGCCGGGACCGACGGTGTAGCGGCCGTCGGAGAACCCGGTCCAGAGAACCGGACTGGCGCCGTCCCGCCTGGTGTGCACCCGGATCTCGTCAGCGACGAGGAAGCAGGACAGCAGGCCGATGCCGAACTGGCCGAGGAACTCGTGGCGGGCGAACCCCAGCTCGTCACGTTTGGAGCTGCGGCCGATGGTGGCGAGCAGTTCGTGCACCTGCGCCTCGGTCAGGCCGATGCCGTTGTCGTCGATCCGCAGCGTGCCGTCACCGGTGCCGGTGCTCGAGACGACCGACACCACGCCGGAGTGCGCGGGGCCGAGCGCGGTGATCGCGTCGACGGCGTTCTGCAGCAGCTCGCGGACGTAGACGCGGGGGCTCGCGTAGAGGTGGTGGCTGAGCAGGTCGACAATGCCCCGCAGGTCGACCTGGAACGTGTTGCTCACGGGCGGCACGGTACCGGGTGGCACCGACAAAATCAGACCGATATCGCTTTGTGGATCATCGAGTTTCGCTGACCGCGACGGCCCCCGTCGCCTCACCGTCGCGGTCAGAGATCCACCGTCAGGCGCGGCCGGCGCGCACGGTCTCCCGGTTGGCGGCCAGCAGAACGATCACGACCAGCACCAACGCGACCGGCCAGGAGCGTTGCGCGGTGGTCCAGTCGGTGGTGGCCGGCGGCGGCCAGGGGGAGCCGCGCCCGATGAAGAACAGGGTGCCGACCAGCGCGACGCACTGTGCCAGCGGACCGGCCAGGCCGCCCAGGGCATCGTCCCGATGACGGGCCGCCACCGCCACGGCCGCCACCGGCAGCAGGCCACACACCGCGGCCTGGAGGATCACGAACCCGTGCGGCCAGGTCACCGCCGGTCCGGCGATCTGCCGGACGGTCATGTACAGCCCGGCCCAGATGATGACCGCGGGCATCAGCGGTATGGCGATCCGCAGCCACTGCCGGCGCCATCGCGCCACCGGTGTGACCAGTGTGGACGCCATCAGATCCGGCAGGGCGAAGCCGACGGCCGCGCCGAGTACCGCGGCCGCGAGCCGCAGACCGGCCAGGACCATGGTGACCCGCGGCTCCGACTGCAGGGCCGGGAACTGCAGAGCCACGGCGAGCAGCACCGCCATCAGGAAGGTCCAGCCCGGCATCGTCCGGACCAGGTGCGACGCGAGCAACCGGGTCACCGGCAGACCCCGCGGTCGTCCGACGTCGTCGACCCCTCCATCGGAGGCGCCGGCTCGGACGGGATCGGCGGCGGGGTGATCGTCACGCCGAGAGCGGCCAGCGGGGTGGCCGCCGGGTCGAGTACCCCGGACCAGTGCGCGGCGAGATGGCTCTGCACCTCCGCACGGGGCTTGGCCAGCAGGACCTCCGCGGCCTGACGCTCGGCATCGCCGTAGCGGATCCGGGGCACGGTCAGCCCCTTGCCCGGCGCGGCCTGTTCCAGCAGCCACAGGGCGACCACGGTCCGGTGCTGGCCCGATCCGTCGCAACTGCGCCAGTTCTCCGGGTCGTCCCGCCGGAGCAGCCCCACGGCGGTCGCCGCGTAGTCGCGCGTCAACCGCACCCGGGAGTCCTCCGCCCAGCTGCCGACCCGCCCCCAGGTGTCACCGACCCGCAGTTCCGGATGTCCCGCCTGCATCGGCACCAGGTTGTCGGAGGTGCTGATCTGCCGGATCGACGGCCGCTGCGCCCCGGCCGGCAGCAGGTCGGCCACCGGTTCGGCTGCCTCACGCCAGTACGGGATCCACGCCCCATATCCGTCGAGGGCGCAGTAACGAACCTCCTCGTGTGTCCGGCAGTCCAGGGTCTCGGGGGCGACGTACTTCATGACCTCCTCCGTGTGGATCGCGTCCGGAGTCTCGGCGGCCTCCCGCTGGACCGCGAATCCGGCGAGCAGGATCGCCAGCACGGTGACCGTGATCGCGCTTCTCGGCGCGGCCGGACGGCAGTTGGCCGCGATGACCGCGACCAGTACGCCGACGAGGTACAGCAGGTGCCACCCGGTGGGACGGGGCAGTCCGAAGTTCCAGTTGACATGCACCACCGGCCAGAGGTGGGTCATGACGCTTTGTGGATCGTTCGGCACGAAGATGAACATGAACATGACGGCGACCAGGACGACCACGGCGAGTGGACCGGCCGCGACACCGGGCAGAGCCCGGCCGATCAGCACACCGATTCCGGCGCCGATGGCCGGGATGACGATCAAGGTGAGGGCGACCCACGGGTCGTACGGCCCGACCGGCCAGGTGGGAAGCAGAAGCAACAACTCAGCGAGACAGGCCACCGCGCCGGCGACGGCCGCGATGGGCACCGTCACCAGGAGGGCGAGGCCACGCCTGCCGGGGCCGGCCGGAAGGGTACGGGTGCTCTCCTCGGCGCCGGCACGACGATCACGGCCGGCGGCGAGGTGCCCGGCCATCAGCAGCCAGGCCGCGAGCAGCATCGAGGCCACGCCGGCGTTCTCGTGGAAGGTCTCCCAGGACGGCATCCGCGTCCACATCCAGGCGACGCCGAGCGCGACGGTCAACAGGGTGCCGATCCAGAGCAGCGGGCTGCGCCACATCCGCCGGGCCTCCGCTCGGGCCAGCGCGATCGTCGCCGTCCGCGCAGTCGGGGCCGGGCGCTCGATGCGTTCCGCCGTCACCGTCATCGGATCGCCTCGGTGACCGCGACGTTGCCGAGCAGCAGCAGATATCCGTCCTCGATGGACGGCCGCGCGGCCTCCGCCCCGTCCGGCTGCCGGCCCAGCGTCCGGTAGAGCCCGTCCGCGTTGCGCCAGTACGCCGCGTTGCCCTGCGGCGGCGTCTCGGAGAGCCACACCTGCCCCTCGGCGACCTGGGCCAGGTCGCGCGGGCCGCCCTCGAAGACGACCCGGCCGCCGCTCATCACCACGACCCGTTCGCAGAGGGCGCCGACGTCCTCGGTCTGGTGGGTGGAGAGCAGGACCGTACGCCGTTCACCGAGCCGCGAGATCAGTGCCCGGAACAGCATTCGCTGCTCCGGGTCGAGCCCGACCGTCGGCTCGTCCAGGATCACCAGCTCCGGGTCACCGAGCAGCGCCTGCGCCAGGCCGAGCCGCTGCCGCATGCCACCGGAGAGCTTGCGCACCTTGGTCCTGGCACGGTCGGTGAGTTCGACCTCGTCGAGCACCCGCCGCACCTCGGCACGCCGTTGCCGCCTGTCGGTGATCTCCTTCAGGACGGCCACGTAGTCGAGCAGGGCGTACGCCGTGAAGTTCGGATAGAGGCCGGGATTCTGCGGCAGGTAGCCGATCCGGCGCCGCACCTCGGTACGCTGCGCCGCCACCGCCGGGTCGAGGCCGTGGACCCGGATCGTCCCGGTGTCCGGGCCGAGCGCGGTGGCCAGGCAGCGCAGCAACGTGGTCTTGCCGGCTCCGTTCGGCCCGAGCAGGCCGGTCACACCCACCCCGATCGACAGATCGACGGAGTCGAGCGCGGTGGTTCGGCCATAGCGTTTGCCGAGGCCCTGAAGGGTCACGGTGGTCATCGGCTCTCCCCGAGGTCGAAGCGGCGGCGCCGCTGGATCAGGACGGCCACGGACACTGCCGCGGCCAGCAGATAGGCGAGTTGGGCGTCCGGCCCGAAGACGGACGGCACGAACAGGTCCCCGGTGGTGCCGGCGACGATCAGGACAGCGGTGAGCCAGAGCGTGCCGAGAGCACCGGCCGCGAACGGCAGGGTCAGGCTGGTGGCCAGCGCGAGCGTTCCGGTGCAGAGCAGCAGCGCCGGCAGGAGCCAGGCCACCGCGTACCACCCGGGGCCGGGCAGCAGCACGGCGGCGATTCCCGCCATCACGACGGCGACGCCGATCACCGACACGGCACGCCACAGCACCAGGGCCGGCCCGGCGGCCGGTGTGGTCCCGGTGATCTCGTGCATCGGGTCGGCGGGCGGGCCGTAAGCACCCGAGACGGCGGTCACCGGCAGGATCGGCGCCAGCACCAGGAAGGTCTGGCCGATCAGGTGCGAGCCGTCGCGTCCGAGCCAGGCCGCCACGACCGCGAGCGCCAGCACCGCGGACGTGGCGAGCAGCCACGACCAGCGCAGCGCCGGCGTGGCGGTGAGCAGCCGCAGACGGTGTCCGGGCAGCCCGGCACGGGTGAGCAGCCGTGCGATCGGGCTGACGCGCGGGGCGTGGATCTCGTCGAAGACCGCCGACCAGTTGCCGTCCAGCCAGGCGGGGTCGGCCGGCACCTGGCCACGGCAGTCGGCGCAGCTCAGCATGTGTGCCTCGACCGCCATGACGCGGCTCGGCACGAGGGTGCCGTTCTCGTATTGTTCGAGCAGGCCCGGGTCGACGTGCCAGTCGGTGGTCATGTGAGCAGCTCCCTCAGCCTGGTCCGGGCCCGCATCAGCCGGGTTTTCGCGGTGCCCTCGGGAATGCCGAGCAACTTCGCGGCCTCGCGCACCGAGAGGCCGTCGAGGGCGGTCGCCTCGATCAGCCGGCGCAGTTCGGGGGAGAGCCGGTCCAGTGCCGGGCCCAGGGCACCGTGCTCCACGCCGAGCAGCACCAGCTCCTCGGCGGACGGGGTGGTGGTGACGTCCGGAAGGTCGTCGGCGGGGCCGCTCAGCCAGCGGTGCGCCGGTCCCCGCAATGCCGAGAGCAGGCGGCGGACGGCGATGGTCCAGAGCCAGGCCGCCGCGTCGGCTGTCGTCTCCTCGTACCGATGGGAGTCTTTCCAGACCGCGACGAACGTGTCCTGGATCGCCGCGTCGACCACGTCGGGATCGCCGCAGCGCCGGCGCAGCCGGGCGCGCAGCCAGCCGGCATGCCGGTGGTGCAGCAGGCGCAGCGCCGCGGTCTCCCCAGCGGCGATCGCGCGCAGCAACTCGGCGTCGCTGCTCTGGTCGCTGACCGGTCTTCTCGCTCGCACATCTGGACTATCGCCGACGGACCGGAAATCGGTTCATGCAAAAACGGCGCTGCCCGGAGGCAGCGCCGTTTCCTTGTTCCGGACCGTCAGCTCAGGCCGCCGGGCTCGGACCCCTTCGCGATCGGGGCCCGGACCAGGTTGCCCCACTCGGTCCACGAGCCGTCGTAGTTGCGGACCTGTGGATAACCGAGCAGGTAGCGCAGCACGAACCAGGTGTGGCTGGACCGCTCGCCGATACGGCAGTAGGCGATGATGTCGTCCGCCGATTCCAGGCCGAGTTCGTCACGGTAGATCTTGACCAGTTCGTCGTGCGGCTTGAACGAGCCGTCCTCGTTCGCTGCCGACTTCCAGGGCTTGCTCACCGCGCCCGGGATGTGCCCGCCGCGCAGCGCACCCTCCTGAGGGTAGGCCTCCATGTGGGTCAGCTCGCCCGTGTACTCCTGCGGCGATCGGACGTCGACCAGCGGCCGCCCGCTGGAGATGTGGCCCATCACCTGGTCCCGGAACGCCCTGATCTCGGCGTCGTTACGCACCGGCACCGGATAGTCGGCGGCCGGACGGAGGGTCTTCTCCCTGGTCAGAGTGCGGCCCTCGGCGGCCCACTTCTGCCGGCCGCCGTCCAGCAGCCGTACGTCACGATGGCCGAACAGGCTGAAGACCCACAGCGCGTACGCCGCCCACCAGTTGAAGTTGTCGCCGTAGAAGACGATCGTGTCGTCGCGGCCGATGCCCTTGGCGGCACACATCGCCGCGAACGCCGCCGGGTCGAGGTAGTCCCGGCTGATCTGGTCGTTGAGTTCCAGATGCCAGTCCACCTTGACCGCGCCGGGGATGTGACCGGTGTCGTAGAGCAGCACGTCCTCGTCCGACTCGACGACCACCAGGCCGGGAGTGTCCAGGTTCGCAGCGAGCCACTCGGTGGTGACCAGTTTGTCGGGATGCGCGTACGCCTGCAGCGCCTGCGCCGGATCGTTGGCAACGGTCATGACTGTCACGCTAGCGCCTGTTCAGGGGGATATCCGGATGTCTTCCCCGTCACCTGTCCCTAAGCTCGGTTCCCATGCTGCTTCGGATGTCCACCTTGCTCCTCAGGACCCTGCGCGAGGAGCCAGCGGACGCGGAGGTGCCGAGTCATCGTCTCCTCCTTCGCGCCGGCTTCGTCCGTCGCGCGGCCCCGGGCGGCTACACCTGGCTCCCGCTGGGAAAACTGGTCCTCGACCGGGTCGTCGCCGTCGTCCAGGAGGAGATGTGGGCGGCCGGTGGACAGGAGATCTCCTTCCCCGCGCTGCTGCCCCGCGAGCCCTACGAGACGAGTGGCCGCTGGACGGAGTACGGCGACGACATCTTCACGCTGAAGGACCGACGTGGCGCGGATCACCTGCTCGCCCCGACCCACGAGGAGATGGTCACGCTGCTGGTGCAGGACATGACCGGCTCGTACCGGGACTTCCCGCTCCTGCTGTTCCAGATCCAGACCAAGTTCCGCGACGAGGCCCGGCCCCGGGGTGGCCTGCTGCGGGGGCGCGAGTTCCTGATGAAGGACGCCTACTCCTTCGACCTCACCGAGAACGGACTGATCGAGGCGTACGGCCGGATGCGTGCCGCCTATCAGCGGATCTTCGCCCGGCTCGGCCTGGACCACGCGATCGTCTCGGCGGTGTCCGGCGCGATGGGCGGCTCCGCCTCGGAGGAGTTCCTGGCCACCTCCGAGGTCGGCGAGGACACCTACGTCGGCTGCACGGCCTGTGACTACGCCGCCAACACCGAGGCCGTGACCACTCCGGCACCGCCGGCACGCGAGATCACCGCCGGGCCGCTGGAGGTGCACGACACCCCCGGCACACCGACCATCGCCTCCCTGGTCGATCTCGCCAACGAGCGCCGGCTCGGCGGCCGGTCCGACTGGACCGCGGCCGACACCCTGAAGAACGTGGTGGTCACCGTGCACCACCCCGGCCGCGATCCGGAACTTCTGGTGATCGGTCTGCCCGGCGACCGGGAGGTCGACCTGAAGCGGCTCGACGCGGCCCTGGCCCCGGCCACCGCGACGCTCTTCGACGACTTCGAATCCCGTCCCGACCTGGTCAAGGGGTACATCGGACCGCAGGACCTCAAGATCCGATATCTGGCGGATCCACGGGTCGCACCCGGCACCGCGTGGCTGACCGGCGCCAACGAGCCGGGCCGGCACGCCACCGGCGTGGTCTGCGGCCGGGACTTCACCCCTGAGGGCACGATCGAGGCGGCCGTCGTCCGGCCCGGCGATCCCTGCCCGGCCTGTGGAGCCGGCACCCTCTCGATGCGCCGCGGTATCGAGATCGGCCACATCTTCCAGCTCGGCCGCCGCTACACCGACGCGTTCAAGGTCGACGTCCTCGACTCCGGTGGCAAACCGGTCCGGCCCACGATGGGCTGCTACGGCATCGGGCTGTCCCGCGCGGTCGCGGCCATCGCCGAACAACACCACGACGACCGCGGTCTGACCTGGCCGGCCGCGATCGCACCGGCCGACGTGCACGTCGTGGCGGCCGGCAAGGACGGCCAGATCGAGGCCGCTCTCACCCTGGCGGGCACGCTGTCCGGGGCCGGGCTGCGGGTGCTCGTCGACGACCGGCCCAACGTCTCGGCCGGGGTCAAGTTCACCGATGCCGAGCTCATCGGCATCTCGCGGTGCGTCGTGGTGGGCCGCCGGCTTTCCGAGGGGTACGCCGAAGTGCGCGACCGCCGGACACAGGAACGAAGGGACGTCCCCCTTGTGGATGTGGCGCGTGTAATCACGGCGGGGCTCGGGTAACGGTGACTCAACGGCGGTGGAGAGGCAGAGGCATGGTCAGACTGGTCGCGGACGCCATGACCCGGAGGGTGGTCTACCTGCCGGAGGACACCCCCCTGGACGAGGCCGCTCAGGTGATGCGAGATCAGGGCATCGGCGATGTGGTCGTGACCCAGGGGCCGACGATGGCCGGCATCGTCACGGATCGCGACATCGTGGTGCGCGCGATAGCCGAGAAGCTCGACCCGGTGACCACCACCCTGGCCTCGATCTCCAGCCGGGAGCTCCTGATGATCGAGCAGAGCGCCACCGTGGAGGAGGCGGTCCAGGCGATGCGCGACCGGGGCGTCCGCCGTCTGCTGGTCTGTGACGCGGACCGCAAACTGGTCGGGATCCTCAGTCTCAGCGACATCGCCCTGATGCCCACCTCCTCGGCGGCGGCCTGAGCGGAGCGGTCGATACGGTGATCGACGCGTAGGGTCGATGTCGTGAGTGACATGCCGCCGAAGCTGGCTGAAATCGTCGACGACTTCGCCTCCGCTCCTCGCGAGGTCGTACTGGAGATGCTGCTCGAGTTCGCCGACGCGGTGCCGCCGCTGCCCGCGGACCTGGCCGGGCACGAGGGCATGGAGCAGGTTCCGGAGTGTCAGACGCAGTTCTTCCTCAAGGCGATCGTGCAGCCGGACGGTACGGTCGTGACGCACTTCGACTGTCCGCCCGAGGCACCGACCACTCGCGCGTTCGCCGGCATTCTCGCGGAGGGCCTGGCCGGTGCCACCGCGGCGGAGGTCCTGGGCGTACCCGCTGATCTGTATGCCCGGATGGGTCTCGCGCAGGCGATCAGCCCGTTGCGGGTGCGTGGCGGCACGGCGGTCCTGGCACGCCTCAAGCGGCAGGTCGCCGAGCAGGCCACCCCCCTCATAGCGGAGTGACGTGGATATTCAGGTCTGGTCCGACGTCATCTGCCCCTGGTGCTACATCGGCAGGACCCGGCTCGAGAGGGCACTGGCGGCCTTCGACGGAGCGGTGACGGTGACCTACCGGGCCTACCAGCTGAACGCCGCGCCCGCACCGGAGGCTCGTCCGATCAAGCAGGTGATGATCGAGAAGGTCGGCGACCCGGCCCGCACCGAGGAGATGTTCGCGCGGGTGACCGCCACCGGCGCGAGCGAGGGGCTGGCCCTCCACCTCGACCGGGCGATCGCCGCCAACACCTTCGCCGCACACCGGCTGATCGCCTGGGCGGCGATCCGGGAACGGCAGGCGGACATGCTCGACGCGCTGCAGCGGGCTCATTTCACCGACGGCATCGACATCGGGTCGCTACCGGCCCTTGCCACCATCGCCGGATCGATCGGCCTGGACGCCGCGAACGCGCTGACTCATCTGCAATCAGCGGCCGGGACCAGCGCGGTGCGTACCGACCTCGAGGAAGCGCGGGCGCTCGGGATCAGCAGCGTCCCGACCCTCGTCGTCGACGGCAAGTACATCGTGCCGGGCGCCCAGGAATCGGGCACCCTGCTCGCCGCGTTCGAGGAGATCACCCGACGCGAGGCCGCCAACGCCGGTCTATGAGGTTTCACGTGAAACGACATAGACGAACGTCGCGACGTCAGGCTGTCTCGCGGGCGAGTCCTTCGATGACCTCCGCGCCGGGCAGGACACCGAGCGCCGGGCCGGCGATGGCGATCTTGCTGTGCCGCACTCCGGAGCCGATGATCACGTGCGGGATGGCGACCACCCGGCTGTCCACCAGGACCGGCCAGTCGACCGGAAGCCCGATCGGGGTGATGCCGCCGTACTCCATCCCGGTCAGCGACACCGCGTCGTCCATCGGCGCGAAGCTGGCCTTACGGACGTCGAGATGACGACGGACCACACCGTTCACATCGGCACGCGTCGTGGCCAGAACGATGCAGGCCGCATACCTCGTGACCCCGCCACGGCTGCCGGCGACGATCACACAGTTGGCCGACTCGGCCGGCTCCACCCCGTACGCCTCGCAGAACGCCGCCGTGTCCGCCAGCCCGGGATCGATCGGAGCGACCAGCACGTGGTCGGCGTCGATCGGGCCTTCCGGCGACCAGACCGCCAATGCTTTGGCGACCGGCGGAGCCAACAGGTCCGGACGGGTCTGAGCAATCTCGGTCTGCAGGCTTCCCATCATGCCGCCATCCTTACCCACTTGGACGGCGAGTGATGACAGGGCCGCACTAGCGTCTGTTTCTCCCCGGCGCAGCCGAATCGGCATGTGTGAACCCGCCCACGGCCGGACCGCTCCTGGAAAGGGCTCAGATTCGGCCCGATCATGCCGATCGTCAGAGGTTGTGAAGGACCGTCGACAAGCACGCGTGGGGACCATCAGTGGTCTCGCGTTGATGACCGGTGCCACCGCACTGGTGGCGGTTTCCGGAGGACATCACTCGGTCTTCGCGGTCCTGTTGCTCGGCTTCCTGGCAATGGTGATGGCGCACGCGCTCGTCGTCGAGATCCAACGTCAGGCGCGGCGCCGGTCCCAGATCAGCTGGCACCGGACCGACACGGTCAACACCGTCCTGCTCGCCTGCTGGACGCTGATCGCGGCCGCCACCACCACGGCACCGTTCACACCCCCGCCGGTCCGCACCCTCGGCCTTCTGCTGGCCGCCGGGTACGCCGCGGCCTGCGTCTACTTCGTGGTGGAGCGCCGTCGCGCCGTCGCGGTCGCGTCGCCGCTCCGGCCGGAGTCCGAACCGGCAGTCGAATCCAGCGATCCGCTGGCCGGCTCGACCCCGTCAGCATGACCGGCGAGCGTCGGAAGCACGACCATCAGCGGCGGCACCGGCACGCCGCTGGTCTCGATCGGCAACTCCGGCACCGGCAGCCAGTCGACGCCGAGCTGCTCCGGCCCGAAGCCGTCGTCCTGCCCGACCCGTGGCTCCCCGTCCGCGACGGTCACCGCGAAGACCGACGTCATGCCCGACGGGTAGGGCATCTCCAGCACGTAGCGCGTGTCGCTGACGATCAGCCCGGTCTCCTCGAACACCTCGCGCCGGACGGCCTCCTCGGCCGTCTCACCGGGCTCCAGGCCGCCACCGGGAAGGGTCCACCACTCGCCGCCACCGGATCGCCGGCTCCGCTCGTGCACCATCAGCACACGGCCGTCCCGCACGATCACAGCGGCGGCCCGTCTTCGTTCGCTCACGACATGCAGGCTAACCGGCGCAACCCAGCAACGCAGGGTTCTGTCATTCCTCTGTGGATAACCGGCACATGCGAAGTAGGGGCAAATGCGTACCTACACCTGCGGAACGGTGACCAGCAGATACGTCATCTCCTCCACCCGCTCGGCGGTCAGCGCGACGCCGGTCCGTGCGGCCAGGAAGGTGAGTGCCGCCGCGGTGGGCTCGGCTGCCGCCGTACTCCCGGAAAGGCCCGCTGCCAGCAGATCCGGCCGGAACTCGTCCGGGCTGGACCCGGTGGGCCGATCCGGTGCCGACGTGTCCAGGTCCAGGGCGAGATCTCCGTCACGGAACACCATGAGACGCCCCGGACGACCACCACCACCGCGGTACGCGACGACCTCGCCACCGCCCGCTGACAACGGCTCCACGATCTTCCGCGTGATGCCGAGCGTCCCGTTGTCCTCGACGATCACCGACCAGTCATCGACGCGGCCGATCGCGATGAAGAACCGGCTCCGAACGCCCACCTCACCGTCTCCCGGCCCGATCACCCGGTGCCACTCGACGCGTTCCAGCTCCTCGCCGCCCAAGCGCTCGATCAGCGCGTACGGCTTGATGCCCCGCACCAGGGTGAAGCAGAACCCACTGGTCAGATCCTCGTTGCGGTCAGGCCAGCCGAAGTCGGGTACGGCAGAGGTCGAGGGGAGCGGCAATGCCGAACCGGGCGAACCACACCCGGCAACGGAAGCGAGCGACAGCAGGAGCAGGACCGAACGGCGTTTCACCCGACCAGTAGATCAAAGATCGATGGTCCGTAACGCCCCTGTGATGGTTAACGGCAGCCGGACAAGCGTGGGTGGGCGGTCGCGAATGACGTTTTCCACAAGTGCCACGGTCAGCCGTGCTGGAACCGAAACGGTCAAGGAATGCCTTACCGGATCATCTCGGCCGGACAGCCGTATTGTCGGCGCTCGAATGCGTCATGCGACTCTGCGGCCTGCGCCCGGGTGGTCGCCGCGACCTTCACGCAGCCACTGGCACCGGCCGGCGGCGGCGCAACCCACCGGCCATTCCTCCCTCGCCCCGGCGACCACCCACTACTGCTCGGAGGTGCGGATCAGGGCTGGATGTTCTCCAGATCTTCCAGCAGACTCGGGTGCTTCGGCTCCCAGCCGAGCGCTTGCCGGGTGTGAGCGCTGGACGCCGGCTGATCGGCCGCGAAGATGACGCCGAGGGGGCCGTAGGTCTCCACCGGCACGGACTCGACGGGTAGGCCCAGTCGCCGGCCGATGACCGCGGCGATATCCCGCACCTGGTCGCCCTCATCGCCCACGGCATGCCAGACGGTGCCCGCTTGCGCCCGCTCCAGGGCGAGCCGGAAGAGGACTGCAGCGTCGCGGGCATGCACAGCCGGCCAGCGCTGCGTGCCGTCACCCGGGTAGCCGGACACCCCGCTCTGACGCGCGATCCCGGTCAGCAAGCCGGCAAATCCGCCGGTGCCCTCATTGTGGACGGTCCGGGGCAGGCGGAGGGCCGAGCTCCGGACCCCGCGCGAGGCCAGGCCCAGCACTCCCGTGACCGCCTGACCGCGACCACCGACCGGCCCCTCGGTCGGAGTCGGGTCGGCCTCGGTGGCGGCGCGTCCCGGCACGGCCGCATTCCCTCGACCTGCTCGCGTTCCGTGAGAGAGCAGGCGTCAAGCAAAACCGCTCACCGGCACCCTGAAACGATCCTCGACCAGTCGTACCGATGCTCTGTCCAGCGGTTCCGGCCGGCGTCGTCACCTGCTCGTGGTGACGCGTGACGACGATCGGCCGCAGAGCGGGTCAGAGTTACATGTAGAAGACGACGATCGTCGCGGCGACGTCGAGTCCGATCGCCAGGGCCCAACCGACCGCGGTGGCCCCGATCCCCCGACCGATCCCGGTGACCGGCGGCCCGGCTGTGGCGCGCTGACGCCACGCGATTCTCAGGGCTACGGCCAGTCCGACCGTGAGGGCGCCCAGACCGACCGGGCCGAGCATGAAGTCGATCGGCACCAACCAGCCGCCGTCGCCGGTGACCTGACGCAACCGGCCAGAAAGGATCATCGTCACCAGAGCGCCGTTCGCGACGAGCACGGTCCCTACCGACCACCAAACCCGCGCGGTCGTCCGGGCCAGGCCCGCACGTGTGTTCGTCATGTCGAACCACCCTTCCGCGCGACCGACATCGCTGGCATGAGTATGCGAACCCGGGTCCAGTCGGTGCAAGCTCGAGGGACTCGTCGATGTTTCCGGCCGTGGGGCGAGTGATGGAACTACCCGGCGTTGCTCCTACGAGCGGCTCAACTGTTTGCTGCGCCTGTTCGGCAAAGTGCCCGAGCGATATCACGGCCTGCTCTAACTCGGGGCGGGCGCCGGGCCTATGCATCAGCGAAGCGCTCGGCTTCGAGCTGGGGCCGCTCTGCCTGGACACGAGTAACGAGGAGCTGCATGTGGTCCAGCAGCTGCGCTACGCGCCCAGGGAGTACGGCGGGTTCTATCTCAGCCTGCCCAAGGGCGTGCGGGCGTTCGATCCGGCTGCGGGCGCCGTGGACCTGGACCCGATGGTCGCCGCCGCCCTGGCGTACCACGTGAAGGAATTCCCGCCGGTCGAGGTCGAGATGCCGGACATCACCTCCGGCCCTGTAGTCAGGCGCCGAGTGCCGCTGCTTTTCACCACGGTGCACGGCAATCCGTTCACGGACCGTACATGGTCGTCGGAGTGGGTGAAGTGGCGCCGGGCGGCGGGCTGGCCGGAGGAACACGGCGGCTTTCACGCGCTGCGGCACTTCTGCGCGACCACGCTGATCATTAATCACGCGGACCCGAAGGACGTTCAGCGGGCGCTACGGCACTCCACGCTGTCGATCACTTTGGAAACCTACGTGCACTTCTGGCCACGCCGTGAAAGGCGCCGGGGGATCGTCGGCGAGACCCTGAAAGAAGCGGTCGCGGGCCGGTGGGACCTGGGCTGAGATCGTCCCCATGTGGTCCCAACGATCTTGGACTTACGTTTGGCCTGGTGAGAGGCCATAAAAGTGGAGCCCAGGGGACTTGAACCCCTAACCCCCGCCTTGCAAAGGCGGTGCTCTGCCAGTTGAGCTAGGGCCCCGTGACCTACGTTATCGCAGGTCAGGAGCGGTGGTGGCCTCGTGCCAGAGAGCACGCTCGTCGCTGGAGGCCTTGACCTTCTTGACCACCAGAGCCGCCACGCCGACGACACCGGCAATGATGAGGAGCTTCTTCAACACTGAACTGCTACCCCTAACCGCTCGTCACGGAAGAACCTGCTTATTCGTACCCCAGCGGGAGCGAAAACGCACGACCCAACGGAAACCGCGAGTCGGGACCATCGTAATCACCGTGATGCGGGGTTTCCGGGGGCTCGGCCTCCGGAGGAGATATGACGAGTGACCCCGGTCCGCGATCTCTGCGGACAAGGGCCACCCGGTCACTCGTGGGGCTAGCTGGAATCGAACCAGCGACCTCAGAGTTATCAGCTCTGCGCTCTAACCGACTGAGCTATAGCCCCTCACCTGCGAACAGAACGTTACCGCATCGGGTTGCGAGATTCCAAAGCGGGGGTACCCGCAACCCGATGCCGCACGTCAGTCCCGTTCGGCGAGTGTCAGCTCGATACCGCCGACCAGATCGGCACAAACGTTGTAAATGAACGCGCCCAGTGTGGCCAGTGCGGTGAACAGCACCACGTTGACCGCGCCGATCAGCATCGACGTGCCGATGACACCCCAGGCGGTGATCCGGAACGCGGTGGAGGCGCCGCCGTCGGTGCCGCCGCTGGCGTTGACCAGCTCCTGCAGGTTGCCGTTGACGGAGCTCCACACACCCATCGTGTCGAGGGCGAGGTAGAGCACCGACGTAGCGACGACCACCACGATGAAGAGCACGATCGACACGGCGAACGAGAACTTCATCACAGACCAGGGGTCGATCCGCTTCAGGTTCAGCCGGGCGCGACGAGGACCGCGGGCGGCCGCCGAAGACACCGTCGAACGGGCGGACCGCACGGCCTCGGTGACGCGGGCCGCGCCGACCGCCGCTGCTCCGCCGGCGGCCGGTGCCGACGACCCGGTGCGCTGCTTGGTGGCACCGGGTGCGGCCGCGGGTGGTGCGGCCGGCGTGGCGGCCGGCCGCGGCGCGGATCCCTGGGACGTGGCGGGAGCGCTGACGGGGATACGACCGGACGTCGTCCCCGGCGCCGCACCCTTTCCCTTGGTGACGACCGGCACCGAGGCCGAGCCCTTCACCGGCGGCTGCGTGCCGCCCGGGCGTTTGGTGTCGGCGCCGTCGGCACTGCCGGCAGCCGGCTCACCCGGCGGCGGGGCCATGCCCGGCGCCCGGGTGAACTTCGGCGGGGACGGGGCTTCGGCGGGGACAGAGGCACGCCCTGCGGTCTCGCGCCCGGACGGTGCGGCAGCATCCTTCTTCGCCGCATCGTCCGGAGTCGCTGAGGTTCCGGGGCCCCCCGACTTCGCCTGTGTCTCCGGCATCAACTAGTCCTGTTCGTCAGGCTCGTCGGCATTGCGAGCAAGCGCCACGATGGTTACACCTTCTGGGAGGTCCATCAGCTTGACCCCCATTGTGTTCCGATCCCGTGTGCGCCGTACAGGCTTCACGGGAGTCCGGATGACACCACCATTGCTGGTGATGGCAAACAGTTCATCCTCCGGGCTGATCACCAGAGCGCCGACAAGTCCACCACGACGCTCAGTGATCTTGGCGGTCAGCACCCCCTTACCGCCACGTCCCTGCACCGGATACTCCTCGATGGGCGTTCGCTTCGCATACCCACCGTTGGTGGCGACCAACACATCCATGTCCTCACGAACCACTTCCATCGCAAGGAGCTCGTCGTTGTCGCCGAACCGCATGCCGATCACACCGGACGTCGCGCGGCCCATCGGCCGCAGGGCCTCGTCGGTCGCGTTGAAGCGGATGGCCTGTGCCTTCTTGGAGACCAGCAGCAGGTCTTCCTCAGGTGCCACCAGCGACGCGCCCACCAATTCGTCATCCTCCCGCAAGTTGATGGCGATGATGCCACCGCTGCGGTTGGAGTCAAATTCCTCCAGGCGCGTCTTCTTCACGAGACCATTCTTGGTGGCGAGCACAAGGTAGGGCGCGACCTGGTAATTCGGGATCTGGATGATCTGCGCGATGTGCTCGTCGGGGAGGAAGGCGAGCAGGTTCGCGACGTGCTGCCCCTTCGCCACCCGGTTCGCTTCGGGTAGTTCGTAGGCTTTCGCCCGGTAGACGCGGCCCTTGTTCGTGAAGAACAGCATCCAATCGTGGGTCGAGATGACGAAGAAGTGGGAAACGATGTCGTCCTGGCGGAGCGTGGCGCCGCTCACACCCTTGCCACCACGCTTCTGTGACCTGTACAGATCGGTCTTCGTCCGCTTCGCGTAACCGGTTCGTGTGATGGTCACCACAACGTCTTCCCGGGCGATGAGGTCCTCCATGGAAACCTCGCCGTCGAACGGGATGATCTGGGTACGCCGGTCGTCGCCGAACTTCGTGACGATCTCGCTGAGTTCGTCGGAGATGATCGCCCGCTGCCGTTCCGGCTTCGCCAGGATGTCCTTGAAGTCGGCGATCTCGATCTCGATCTTCACCAGCTCGTCGATGATCCGCTGCCGCTCCAGGGCGGCCAGGCGGCGCAGCTGCATGTCGAGGATCGCGGTGGCCTGGATCTCGTCGACGTCGAGCAGCGTCATCAGGCCCTGACGCGAATCCTCCACGGTCGGGGAGCGCCGGATCAGGGCGATGACCTCGTCCAGCATGTCCAGTGCCTTGCCGAGACCACGCAGGATGTGGGCCCGCTCCTCGGCCTTGCGCAGCCGGTAGGCCGTCCGCCGCTGGATGACCTCGACCTGGTGGTCGACGTAGTAGCGGATGAACTGCGCCAGGTTGAGCGTGCGCGGCACCCCGTCGACCAGCGCCAGCATGTTGGCGCCGAACGTCTCCTGGAGCTGGGTGTGCTTGTAGAGGTTGTTCAGCACCACCTTGGCGACCGCGTCGCGCTTGAGCACGAGGATCAGCCGCATGCCGGTACGGCCGGACGACTCGTCCCGGATGTCGGCGATGCCGGTGAGCTTGCCCTCCTTGACGAGCTCGGCGATCCGCTCGGCGAGGTTGTCCGGGTTCACCTGGTACGGCAGCTCGGTCACCACGAGGCACGGCCGGCCCCGGGCGTCCTCCTCCACCTCGACCACGGCGCGCATCCGGATCGACCCACGACCGGTCCGGTACGCGTCGTTGATCGCCGACTGGCCGACGATCAGGCCCTTGGTCGGGAAGTCCGGCCCCTTCACGAGCTCGAGCATCGCTTCGAGGGCGGTTGCCTCGTCCGACTCGGGGTTGTCGAGTTGCCACTGGACGGCGGCGGCGATCTCGCGCAGGTTGTGCGGCGGAATCTTCGTGGCCATGCCGACCGCGATGCCCTCGGACCCGTTGACCAGCAGGTTCGGGAACCGGGCCGGCAGGATCGTCGGCTCCTTGGTACGCCCGTCGTAGTTGTCCTGCATGTCGACGGTGTCTTCGTCGATGTCCCGCAGCATCTCCATGGCGAGCGGGGAGAGCTTCGCCTCGGTGTACCGCATGGCCGCCGGCGGGTCGTTGCCCGGCGAACCGAAGTTGCCGTTGCCGTCGATCAGCGGGTACCGCAGCGACCAGATCTGGCCCATCCGGACCAGCGCGTCGTAGATCGACGAGTCGCCGTGCGGGTGGTAGTTGCCCATCACGTCGCCGACCACGCGGGCGCACTTGACGTAACCGCGGTCCGGGCGGAAGCCGGCGTCGTACATCGCGTAGAGGATCTTGCGGTGCACCGGCTTGAGACCGTCGCGGACATCGGGCAGCGCGCGGCCGACGATGACGCTCATCGCGTAGTCGAGGTACGAGCGCTGCATCTCGACCTCGAGGCCGACCGGCTCGACCCGCTGGGTCACACCACCGCCGGTGTCCTGTGTGGTCTCGTTGACGTCCGGCGGTTCGGGAGTGTCAGTCACTTTTAACCCTTACTCAAGGTGATGCCGGGCAAATGCGGCCAGATCCGGCATTTAGCTGTGGATAACGTTGTGGAAAGCAGGCTCACGCTGTGGATACGGCTCACCGGACCTAGATGTCCAGGAACCTGACGTCCTTCGCGTTGCGTTGAATGAACGAGCGCCGCGCCTCCACGTCCTCACCCATCAGCACACTGAAGAGTTCGTCGGCCACGGCCGCGTCATCGAGTGTCACCTGCCGCAGCGTGCGGGTGTCCGGGTTCATCGTGGTGTCCCACAGCTCATGGAAGTTCATCTCGCCGAGACCCTTGAATCGCTGGATGTCGTCCGGCTTCGCGTTGGGCTTCTTCTGCTGGCGCAGTGCAATGAGGCCGTCACGCTCGCGGTCGGAGTACGCGTACTGCGCGTCGTCACCGCGCTTGTTCCACTTCAGCTTGTAGAGCGGCGGGGAGGCCAGGTAGACGTGACCCTGCTCGACCAGCGGCCGCATGAAGCGGAACAGCAGGGTCAGCAGGAGCGTCTGGATGTGCTGGCCGTCGACGTCGGCGTCGGCCATCAGGATGATCTTGTGGTACCGCAGCTTCGAGATGTCGAACTCGTCGTGGATGCCGGTGCCCATGGCCGTGATCAGTGCCTGGACCTCGTTGTTCTTCAGCACCCGGTCGATCCGGGCCTTCTCCACGTTGAGGATCTTGCCGCGGATCGGGAGGATCGCCTGGATGCGGCTCTCCCGGCCGGACTTGGCCGAACCGCCGGCCGAGTCGCCCTCGACGATGAACAGCTCGGTCTCACGCGGGTCGGTGGACTGGCAGTCGGCCAGCTTGCCCGGCATCGAACCGGACTCCAGCAGCGACTTGCGGCGGGCGAGCTTGCGGGCCTGCTGCGCGGCGATCCGGGCGCGGGCGGCCTGGTCGGCCTTCGTGATGATCAGCTTGGCGTCCGCGGGGTTCCGGTCGAACCAGTCGGCCAGCTGCTCGTTGCAGACCTTCTGCACGAAGCTCTTCATGTCGGTGTTGCCGAGCTTCGTCTTGGTCTGGCCCTCGAACTGCGGGTTGGCCAGCGTCACCGAGATGATCGCGGCGAGGCCCTCCCGGATGTCCTCACCGGACAGTTTCTGGTCGGCCTTGAGGAACTTCTTCTCGACGCCGTACTTGTTGACGATGGTCGTCAGCGCGGCGCGGAAGCCCTCCTCGTGGGTGCCGCCCTCGTGCGTGTTGATGCGGTTGGCGAAGGTGTAGACCGACTCGCCGTACGACTCGTTCCACTGCATCGCGATCTCGACTGCCATGCCCTCCTCGGGGGCGTCGGCGTCGAACTGGATCACGGTCTTGTGGATGGCGCTCTTGGTGGCGTTGAGGTGCCGCACGAAGTCGGCGATGCCGTCCTCGTACATGAAGGTGACCTTGCGGGGTTCACCGTTCTCGTCGACCTGGTCGGGCCGCTCGTCGGTGTAGTTGATGGTGAGGGCGCGGTTGAGGAACGCCATCTCCTGGAGACGCCGGTAGATCGTCTGGTAGTCGAAGTCGACCGTCTCGAAGATGTCCGGGTCCGGCCAGAACTGCACGGTCGAGCCGAGCTTGTCGGTCGGCTCACCCTTCACCAGCTCGCCGGGAACGGAGTAGTCGTACTTCTGCCGCCACCAGAAGCCGTCCTTCTGGATCTCGACGGCCATCCGCGTCGACAGCGCGTTCACCACGGACACGCCGACGCCGTGCAGACCACCGGAGACCTTGTACGCCTGGCCGTCGAACTTGCCACCCGCGTGCAACACGGTCAGCGCCACCTCGACGCCCGGCTTCTTCAGTGTCGGGTGCAGGTCGACCGGGAAACCACGGCCGTTGTCGGTGACCGAGACGCCCCCGTCAGGGAGCAGAACCACGTCGATGGTGTCGCAGAAGCCGGCCAGCGCCTCGTCCACCGCGTTGTCCACAACCTCCCACACAAGGTGGTGCAGTCCGCGCTCTCCGGTGGAGCCGATGTACATACCGGGACGTTTGCGGACCGCTTCCAGGCCTTCGAGCACGGTGATAGAGCCGGCACCGTATTCCTGCTGATTCTCTGACACCCTCGGCCACTTTCTCGCGCCGGGCCGTGAGGCCCCGCAGCGGGGTTGTCGGGGCCGTCGGCAGCGGCGCGGGCGCACGCGAGGAACCGGAGGTGACACCGCGGAAAAGAGCGGGCCACCGGTGGAACCATGCGCGCCGGCGACCGCGGACGGTCCCGCGGATCGTGATCGGCTGGAAAAACCGCATAGCGTGACGATGAGGACTGGCTTGGTAGCCGTCCGCAACCTCATGCACAGTTTTCCCGGTCGCCGTCGATTCTACTCCGCCGGAACGAGTCGGCGAGGGTCCGGCACCCCTTCCGGGTGCCTGAGACTGCCGGAGAGCGATTCAAGGCGCTACCCAAGTATTCCCCTACACGGCACAGTCGCCCCACGCAATGGCAAACGCTGCGGCAGTTCCGGCGGCCGGGCGCGCCTGCGATGCTCGCCCGGCACTCACTGCGACACTGCTCGACAGCGTCCCGCGCCCGTGTCGTAACCTCGCCCGCGCGGGCCGGAGATTCCCGGGTGGTCGCAGGACAGGTCGAGGAGGGGTGGCCCCGGATGGCGCACGACAAGGGCCTGGACAACGTCGCGGTGCACTGGCCGCGGACCAACCAGTATTACGACCCGGTGGCTCCCGCCGAGTTCGTCGACTTCGGAACGATCGCCGACCGGCCCGAGATCGCCGCGCCGACCGGTGCGCTCGCGTTGCACATCGCCAAGACCGGCACGGTGCGCGCGACCGCGTACACCGAGCTGGTCGATCTTCTCCTCGGTCTCGAGGGTGTCCTCTACGCCACCGACGCGGCCGCCGAGGACGAGGACCCGGTCATCGACCCGGACGGCTGCGCCTGGATCGCCGGCGGCCTGGAACGGTTCGTCGAGGGCCACGAGAAGTTCGGCGACCTGGTCACCTTCGACACCGTCACCGAGGTCCTGCGGACCGCGATCTCCGCGGGCCGGCTCGCCGACCAGCAGCTGCGCTGGCTGGACCAGCGGCTCGCCGCGCTGCGCGACGACGCCGGCAACTCGCCGCACTGGAGTTTCGCGCGCACCGAACTGGCCGTCCTGGCCGGCTTCTACCGCCGGTGCGCCGAACGCGGCTTCGCGATCTTCGCCGATTACTAGGACTTCCTGACCAGCCAGGTCACTCCGCCGGCGACGAAGAGCAGCACCAGAACCGTGCCGCCCCAGAAGATCAGGGTGCGGTCCGTGCCGTCGCCGGTGGGGTGCCCGCTGGACAGCAGCTCGTTGCCGTCGCACAGGTTGGTCTCGCCCCCGCTCGCGAACACCCGGTATCGGCCGCCCTCGACGAACCCGTATCCACAGGACGCCGAATCCTTCATGGTGATCAGCGTCACTGAAGCGCCGGCGTCGCCCTTGAGTATCGACTCCACGGCGAACCGCACCTCGACCTCGTTGCCGGACCAGGAGCCGTCGACGTCCTCCGCCACGCCGACGAACGCCGTCTCCGACCGTCCCAGCGGATCGGGATTGTCAGCGCACGAACACGCCCAGGCCGGTCGCGCGGACACCGGCAACGGGGCGAGGACGAGCAGCAGCAGAACCAGGAATCGGCGCAGATGCACAGTCATGCGCGATCAGACGCACACCGGGCCGGAAAGGTTTCAGCCGTAGGTGTCCCGCGGTCCGCGGCCCTGCACCCGCCGGGGCCCACGGCTCCAGGACGGCGCGGCCGGCCCATGGATGTTGAGCCGGGTGACCACGTTGTTGCCCACCTCGCCGGCGATCTTGCGGAGCAGCGTGGCCGCCAGCATCCGCAGCTGGGTGGCCCAGGCGGTGGACTCGGCCTCGACGGTGAGCACCCCGGCCTCCAGGCGCACCGGGCGGCTGTGCCCGGCGATGTCCGGCCCGACCACCCGCTCCCAGGCGCCGAACACGGTCGCCTCGGCCTTCGGCTTCTCCCAGCCGCGCGCCTTCACCAGCCGTTCCAGCATCGCCCCGAAAAGCTGCGGGTCGCGCGGGTCCGGGCCGGGACCCGAATAGCCGCGCAGGCGCTTCCCACTGCCCCTGCCCGACCCGGTGCGGCGCGGCGTCCGGGCCGCCTCACGGCGGCGTGCCAGAGCGGCGTCGAGCACGGCACGAGCCAGGTCCGGCCCGGCCAGGCCTTCCTTGTCCACAGGCTGTGGAGGATCAATTGCGGGCGTACGGCCGGCGCCCGGCCCACCCGTGGAAGGCGCAACCGGCTCAGCGCCCCGTGAGGAGCCCCGCAACTCGCGGTCCTCATCGACCCCCGCCCAGAGATCCCCGAGAGCCTCAGCAAGCCTCTGAGGGGGCTCTGGCGCCTGGTCACGTCCGGACTCAGGAAACACGGCTCACCGATCCCGTCACGACGTCGAAGCGCGCACCATGCAGGCTCGCCGGCACGTCCTCCGGAACCGCGCACGTCACGAGCAACTGTGCCGCGTCGGACACCAGGGCCGCCAGTCGTTCCCGCCGCTGCGTGTCCAGCTCGGCGAACACGTCGTCGAGCACCAGCACCGGCTCGATGCCGTCGGAGCGCAGCAGGTCGTAGGCGGCCAGCCGCAGCGCCAGCGCGAACGACCAGCTCTCCCCGTGGCTCGCATAGCCCTTCACCGGCAGGTCGCC
The DNA here is from genome assembly GCF_040639655.1 of Actinoplanes sp. NPDC023801. Taxonomy (NCBI): domain Bacteria; kingdom Bacillati; phylum Actinomycetota; class Actinomycetes; order Micromonosporales; family Micromonosporaceae; genus Actinoplanes; species Actinoplanes sp. NPDC023801. The sequence continues at coordinate 160,160 of NZ_JBFAAI010000006.1, forward strand.
CAGGCTCAGCGCGAGATCGTCACGGTGCGGGCCGACCAGGGTCATACCCCGCTCGATCTCCACCGGCCGGCGCTCGTGCAACCGGTCCAGGATCGCCGCCTCCAGGGCGGGCCGGTCCACCGGCAGTGCCTCACCCAGCCGGGACGCGTAGGCGATCGCCGCCGCTCCCCGGCCGGGAGCCACCGCGTCGTACGCCTTCGTCAGGTGCGGGGCCAGCGCGGCGGACAACTCCAGCCGGCCGGCCAGCAGCTCGGCGCCGTGGTGGGCCAGGTGCTGGTCCCAGACCGCCAGCGTCGACAGGTCCTGGCCGCGGGTGCCGCCCACCTTGCGGTTCAGGTAGGCGTTGCGCAACAGGGCGTTGCGCTGCTTCACCACCCGGTCGTAGTCGGCGCGCACCCCCGCGTACCGGGGCTGCCGGGCCACCAGCAGGTCGTCGAGGTAGCGGCGGCGCTCGGACGGATCACCGCGCACGAGCTCCAGATCCTCGGGGGCGAACAGCACCATCCGCAGCGCGCCGAGCACCTCGCGCGGCCGGCGCACCGGCGACCGGTTGAGGCGGGCCCGGTTCGCCCGGCCCGGCACGATCTCCAGCTCGACCAGCAACTCGCGTCCCTCGTGGACGATCGCGCAACGGATCACCGCCGACGCGGCCCCGGCCCGGACCAGTGGCGCATCGGTGGCCACCCGATGACTGTCCAGAGCGGACACGTACCCGAGCGCCTCGATGAGGTTGGTCTTGCCCATGCCGTTCTGGCCGACGAGCACGGACACGCCGGGGTCGAGATCGACCGCTACCCGCTCGTAGGAGCGGAAGTCGGTGAGCTCGACCCGGCGTACGTGCATGGATCAGCGCTTGACGGCGTGGCCGCCGAACTGCTGGCGCAGTGCGGCGACGGCCTTCATGGCCGGCGAGTCGTCCTGGCGGGACTGGAAACGCGCGAACAGCGACGCGGCGATGACATGCGCCGGAACCGCGAGACGCACGGCCTCGTCGACCGTCCAGCGGCCCTCACCGGTGTCGTCGGCGTAACCCTTCAGCGCCTCCAGCTCCGGGTCCTCGTCGAGAGCCCGGTCGAGCAGGTCGAGCAGCCACGACTTGACGACGCTGCCCTCGCGCCAGCTCTTGATCACGGCGGGCACGTCGTGGATGTACTCCGACGCCTTGAGGATCTCGTAGCCCTCGGCGTACGCGTGCATCAGGCCGTACTCGATGCCGTTGTGCACCATCTTCGCGTAGTGGCCGGCACCGTGGGTGCCGGCGTGCGCGAAGCCGAACTCCCCGGCGGGCTTGAGCGCCTCGAAGATCGGCTTGCAGTGCTCGACCTTGTCGGCCTCGCCACCGACCATCAGCGCATAGCCGTTCTTGATGCCCCACACACCGCCGGAGACGCCGACGTCCAGGTAGTGGATGCCCTTGACCTTCAGCCGCTCGGCCCGCGGGGCGTCGTCGGTGAACTTGGAGTTGCCACCGTCGATGATGATGTCGCCGGGCTCGAGGACCTCGGCGAGCTGGTTGATGGTGTCCTCGGTGATCTTGCCGGACGGCACCATGGTCCAGACGACCCGCGGCGCGGCCAGTTTCTCGGCCAGCTCAGCGAGGCTGGCAGCGTCGCTTACTTCCAGGTTCTGGTCGAATCCGACTACTTCGTGCCCCGCTGCACGCAGTCGTTCCCGCATGTTGCCACCCATGCGGCCGAGACCGATCAGGCCGAGTTGCATGGTGATCTCCCTAGATGAGCGATTGGTTCAAAGCTCAGTATCAGCGAGTGACCCGGATCGGCATGATCAGATAGCGGTAACCCGGGATGATTTCGCCACTTTCGCCAGCGGGGGAGATCACAGCGGGCTTGAACGCATCGACGAACGAGAGCAACGCGGTCGGTGCGCCCAGGTTCTGCAGACCGTCGATCAGGTACTGCGGGTTGAAGCCGATCGTCAGCGGCTCACCGGTGAACTCGGCCTCCATCGCCTCGCTGGCGCGGGCCTCCTCGGTGCCACCCGCCTCGACCACCAGGCCGTCCTCGCTGAAGCTCAACAGCACCGGAGTGGTCCGCTCGGCGACCAGCGCAACGCGACGAACCACCTCGACCAGCGCCGACACGGCAACACGCGCCTCGGCGTTGTGGGCGGCCGGGAACAGCGAACGCACCGGCGGGTAGTTGGCGCCGTCGAGCAGGCGGCTCGTGGTGCGGCGGGCGCCACCGGCGAAACCGATCATGCCCTCGCCGGCACTGCCCTGCGCCAGAGCGAGTGTCACCGAGCCGCCGATCGGGCCCAGTGCCTTCGCGGTGTCGTTCAGCGTCTTGGCCGGGACCAGCGCGTTCAGGCTGATCTCCGGGTCGTCCGGGGTCCACTCGATCTCACGCATGGCGAGGCGGTACCGGTCGGTGGCCAGCAGCGCCATGGTCGAGCCGTTCAGTTCCAGCCGCACACCGGTCATCATCGGCAGGGTCTCGTCCCGACCTGCGGCGATCGCCACCTGGGAAACCGCTGAGGCGAACGTGGCCGCGTCGATCGTGCCCGCGCTGGACGGCATCTCCGGGAGGCTCGGATAGTCCTCCACCGGCATCGTCGGCAGGGTGAAACGGGCGCTGCCGCAGACCAGCTCGAGATGCGCACCGACCGCGGCGATGTCGACCGGCTTGCCCGGGAGCGCCTTGGTGATCTCGGCGAGCAGGCGGCCGGAGACCAGGGCGGCGCCGTCCGCGTCGGCCTGCACCTCCACCGTCACCTGGCTGGAGACCTCGTAGTCGAAGCCCGACACCTGCAAGCGGCTGTCGGTGACCCGGAGCAGGACGCCGGCCAGCACCGGCACCGAAGGCCGGCTGGGCAGGCTCTTGGCTGTCCACGCCACGGCGTCGGCGAGCGCGTCTCGCTCCACCCGGAACTTCATGCTGTCCTCCGCGATGCGTCCTCATACAGGGGCATGGACCCCCCTGAACTCTATGGCTCCGGCCGTACCGGCGGTTGCCCGGCCCTGGTCCGGCTTCTTACACCACCAGGAGTGCGGGACGCCAAGCCTTGCTTCCGATGCCCAGCTTCCCCGACCCCGGTCGAGCCGGAAGCCGAGCATCCACACCTTCCACAACGCTGATGATTGGTTTTTGTTCTCTTAGAAGAGATAACTAGTCGTCTTCATCGGTCCTGTGCAAACTGTGGAGAACCCGCGTTTGCGCTGGTGACAGGGTTATCCACCGGTGATTCACATGTGGGCAACCGGGGTATAACCAGGGGTCTGCATCCACAGGCACCCGCCGTCGCGATGGTTGTCCACCGTTGCCCACAGGCTATCCACCGGTTATCCACTGGTTTTATCCCCTGCGCTGTGGATTACGCAGGAACGCTACCGACGCGTCGTCCCCAGAACCTTCAACAGGTAATCCACAGGCGTCCACAGCCTGTGAGATCTTTTGTTGCTCTCCGTGACTGTCCACATCGATATCCCCAGGGTTGGTCCACATCTGTGGAGATAGGTGTCAGGCGTTTTCCACCGTCTGGGGATAGAGCCTGTGGACGCCTGTGGACGAGTGTGGACAACGTTGGCACGAAACTGTCACGTCGCGGCGTTGACAAAAGGCCTTTAAGGACCCTCGATCTTTGGCAGTGAACGATGTCGATGGAAGGCCGTTCGGCGGATGATCTGGGGACAAGCTGTGGACAACCCCGTGCAGAACCGGTGGACAACTCCTGAAATGCTGCGAAAGACCAGCTCAGGACGGGGTCACCCGATCGTGGTTGACCTGTGGAAAGCGCCGGATCCGCCCTGCGGACGTCGAAGGTCGTCCCTGCGTGCCACGTCGCTGTGGACGACGGACATGTCGGCGCGGAAGGCTGCTGGTCCCGGTTCTCCACAGCACGGATCCGCCGAAATTCGTCACCAGCCGAAGGAGCGACCGAGGGTCCGCTGCGGTCGAGGGCTCATCGGGTACGGACACCGGACGGCGAGCAGGTCGCGCCCGAGCACGTCGCCCATGGTCGTCGGCCCGCTGTTGCGCCGAGTTGCCGCGCCGGGGACGGGTCCTCCGGCCGCCGGTGGAATCGAGGTGCCGAGGACGCCCCACGTGATGAACCGAAGGCGGTGGAGGCGCCGCGGCGTGGATCGGATCCCGCAGTTGCCATCAGTGAGTGGGCTGCAGCCCGGCGGCGAGGGACGCGCGGTACCGCGCAGCCACGCCGAAGACGCGAGGCCGGAACCTCGTGGTGTGGTTGCGGGCCGTTCCGGGCGTACGACTCAGGTGTTCTGTTTGATCCGGTTGGTCAGCTCGGCGATCTGGTTGTAGAGCGACCGGCGCTCCGCCATGTGCTGCCGGATCTTGCGGTCGGCGTGCATGACCGTGGTGTGGTCGCGGCCGCCGAAGGCCTGGCCGATCCGGGGCAGCGAGAGATCGGTGAGCTCGCGGCAGAGGTACATGGCGACCTGGCGGGCGTTGACCAGCACACGGCTGCGCGAATGGCCGCGCAGGTCCTCCAGCGAGACGCCGAAGTAGTCGGCGGTCGACACCATGATCTGGTCGGCGGTGATCTCCGGGCCGGCGCCGTCCGGCATGAAGTCGCGCAGCACCTCCTCGGCCAGCGAGAGCTGAACCGGGGAACGGGTGAGGCTGGCGAACGCGGTCACCCGGATGAGGGCGCCCTCGAGCTCGCGGATCGAGTTGGAGACCCGCGACGCGATGAACTCCAGCACGTCGTCGGGGGCATACATGCGTTCCTGCGCGGCCTTCTTCTGCAGAATCGCGATACGCGTCTCCAGGTCGGGCGGCTGGATGTCGGCGAGCAGACCCCACTCGAACCGGGTCCGCATCCGGTCCTCGAGGGTGGCCAGCTGCCGTGGCGAGCGGTCGGAGCTGATCACGATCTGCTTGTTCGCGTTGTGGAGCGTGTTGAAGGTGTGGAAGAACTCCTCCTGCGTACGCTCGCGGTTCTCCAGGAACTGGATGTCGTCGATCAGCAGGATGTCGACGTCGCGGTAGCGCCGCTGGAACGCCTGCGTCTTGTCGTCGCGCAGGCTGTTGATGAAATCGTTGGTGAACTCCTCGGTCGACACGTAGCGCACCGACCGCGCGTGACCCAGGGTGGTGGCGTAGTGCCCGATCGCGTGCAGGAGGTGCGTCTTGCCCAGCCCGGAGCTGCCGTAGATGAACAGCGGGTTGTACGCCTTCGCGGGCGACTCGGCGACCGCCACGGCCGCGGCGTGCGCAAACCGGTTGGACGAGCCGATGACGAACGTCTCGAACATGTACTTCGGGTTGAGCCGGTTGCCGTCCTGCCCGCCGGGCCGCGGCGAGGCGCCGGGACCTCGCAGGTCGAGCGGCGGCCGGCCGGGACCGTTGTCGCCCGCGCGGACGGGCACGTCGTCGCGGCGGTCCGGCATCTGCATCGGGCGGTCGTCCCGGTGACGCTGGTTCTCCCGCAGCTGTGCGGCGTCGGCCGCCATCCGATGGGCCACCGCGTCGTTCGGCGCGTCCTTCTCGCCGGGGCGCGCGGCCGTGGAGCGGTTGGCCGCGGGTGGCGGCATCTGCTGCGGCAGCGGGTCGGCGAAGAGCGCCTCCTGGCCGTCGCGCGCCGAAGGCACCCCACGGGCGTACGGCGCCTGCGGTGCCGAGTGCTGGGCGGACCCGGTCGGGTAGGGCTCGGGCGTGTGCTCGGCCGGGCCGAAGGCCGCCTGCTGGTACGGCGGGTCGGGCATCCGCTGGGGGCCGGAGTAACCCGGCAGCTCCGGCTGGTAGGGCCCGGGATCGGCGTAGTGCCGTGGCTGGGCCTCGACGATCGGCGAAGCCTGCTCGGCAGGCGTGCCGTAGACGGTGCCCGGCATCCCCGAACCGTCCTCCGGAGGGCGGACCGTGACGGCGACCTGTATGGGCCGGCTGAGCCGCTTGGTCAGTGCCTCGGTGATCGCCGGGCGCAACCGGGACTCAATGATGTCCCGGGTGTACGTGTCCGGAACTGATAGGAGTGCGGTGTCTTCCACGATCGCCCGCAGGCGCGTGAACTGAAGATAGGCGCGCTGCTGCCGTGACGCGATCTCGTCGGACAACTCGTCCAACGTGTCACGCCACAACGTGCCCAGGTCGACCTGATCGGCCACCGCCGCGCCACCCCCATCGCCACCGACCCCCGGTGGGCCTTGTCCGGCCTTTCGCCTGTGCCTTCCGGCGCCCGTGCGGGCGACCGGACGGCTCCCCCCGACCCAGCACAGTTAACGTGCTGAACACGCGCGGCGCCACCGGCTATCCACAGGTTATCCACAACCTGTGTCGGTGCCGGTGGCCGCTCCCGGCCGGATGGTCGGCAGATTTACCGGAGCCTGTCGTGGCGCGGGCGGTAAACAGGCTCACCGTGGCGAACGATCCACCTGCTTGTCCGGTTTTGGCCGCCGCCCCGCGGTGTGCGAACGGCCGGTGAGACCAGCAACCGCGCACGCTAACAGCGGCAACAGGGGGACTACAACCGCCGTCCGGGCCATCCCCCGGTCAGAGCCAAGAAAAGATTCACTTTGTGCACGGAAGGACCCGGTGGACCCGGGGTGCTCGCCCATGTCGGCGTGCCGGACCAGGATATGGTTGACCGTCCAAGGGGGCCTGCGTAGGGTTGGGCGGTTGCTCCGCCGCGCTCTGATAAAGTGGCGTCTTGCAGCGGAAGATGCCCCCAGAGTCGTAGTACGAAGACGGAGTTTTGACGTGAGCAAGCGCACTTACCAGCCGAACAACCGCCGGCGTGCCAAGACCCACGGCTTCCGGCTGCGCATGCGCACCCGTGCCGGCCGTGCCATCCTGTCTGCCCGCCGGGCTAAGGGCCGCGGCGAGCTGTCGGCCTGAGCCGACCGCTAGCCCGGTCGGAATGCCCAGGTAGTCGTGCTGGCCGCAGCGCAACGACTGCGGCGTAGCGCGGACTTCGCCGCAGCGATTCGCGGTGGCCGCAGAGCCGGCCGCGGAACCCTGGTCGTCCACCTGCTTGTCGACGAGCCGGCGTTCGCCTCCACGGCGCGCGCCGGCTTCGTCGTGTCCAAGGCGGTGGGCAACGCGGTCGTCCGCAACCGGGTCGAGCGGCGCCTCCGGCACCTCGTCCGGCCGCTGCTGACCGAACTTCCCGCGGGCGCGTCCCTGGTTGTCCGCGCACTACCTCCCGCGGCCGACGCCACCTACGCCATTCTCGGCGCCGACCTGGAGGGCGCGCTGGCTTCCGCCCGTCGGCCACGGCGGCCGCGATGAGCCTGGCCGCCCGGCTCCTGACGGCTCTGGTCGTCGCGTACCGTCGATACTTGAGTCCGGCGCTGCCGGCACGCTGTCGCTTCTACCCCTCGTGCAGTGCCTATGCCCAGGAAGCCCTGGCACAGCACGGTGCTCTCCGGGGTACGCGCCTGGCGATCTGGCGGCTCTTAAAATGCCATCCCTTCCACCCTGGCGGGTATGACCCGGTGCCTGAGCCGATCCGTCACCGTCCTGCCGATGTGACTGGAGCTTAGATTGAGTCTCGACCCGATCTACTACGCCATCTCGTGGATCCTTCTGCGCTGGCATTCCCTGTGGGACGCGATCGGCGTACCGGACGGTCGCATCCTCGGCACCAACTGGGCCTGGATCCTCGCCATCTTCTTCCTGGTGGTGACGCTGCGCGTCATCCTCTTCCCGGTGTTCGTCAAGCAGATCAAGAGCCAGCGCGCGATGCAGGCGCTGCAGCCCAAGGTCAAGGCGCTCCAGGAGAAGCACAAGGGTGACCGCGAGACGCTCCAGAAAGAAATGATGGAGCTCTACCGGGTGGAGAAGGCGAACCCGCTGATGGGTTGCCTTCCGATGTTCCTCCAGATCCCGGTCTTCTTCGGCCTCTTCCACGTGCTGCAGCACCTGGACCCGACCATCTCCGACACCAACAAGCAGCTGTACGGATGGCCGCTCGACCAGTTCAACAGCGCGGCCGTGGCCCAGCTGTTCAACGCCCCGATCAGCGCCAAGTTCGGCTCCTCGGCGAGCGAGCTGGCCGCGCTCGGCGCCGACGGCACCACCGTCAAGATCCTGGCCGCCGTCCTGGTGCTCGTCATGATGGCCACCACGTTCCTCACCCAGCGCCAGATGATTCTGAAGACCGGCTGGGCCGAGGACCCGCAGCAGCTCATGATTCAGCGGCTGATGCTCTACGGCATCCCGTTCACCCTGCTGTTCTCCGGCGCTCTGTTCCCGATCGGTGTCGTCATCTACTGGGTCACGAACAACCTGTTCACCCTGGCTCAGCAGCAGTGGGTGCTGCGCAAGTTCCCGCCGCCGCAGATGGCCAACAAGCCCGGCACCGGTACCCGCCCCGCGCCCGGCACCAAGGGCCCGGCCGGCCTGAAAAGCCCGATTGAGCCGGCCCGCACCGGTGGCCTGTTCGGCCGCAAGAGCCAGCCCGAGCCGGTCGTGAGTCCGGTGGTCGACACCAAGGCGCTCGCACCCAAGCCGGGTGCCAAACCGGTGAATCCCAAGAAGGGCGCCCGGCCGGCGAACAAACCCAAGGGATGATCGCGGCTCGGGGCCCGTACCGCGTCCCGAGCGCTCTCCCAGGGATCAGAGACCTCCCCGCGTTTCACCGCGCGGGAAAACGCGGACCGATTTCGGTCCGGCCGAATGACAACGGAGATGAGACCGTGACCGACACCAGCACTCCCCCTTCCGCCGACTCGTCAGAGCAAGCCACCGCTGCCGAGCCGGCCGGCGCCGACGAGGCCAAGAAGTCGGAGAGCGTCGCCTCGGACAGCGACCTGTTCCGGCAGAGTGAGATCGCCGCGGACTACGTCGAGGGTCTGCTGGACATCCTCGACTACGACGGCGACATCGACGAGCTCGTCTCGGCCGGCCGCCCGATGGTCGAGGTCGTCGGCGGCCGTCTCCAGCCGCTGGTCGGCCAGCGGGGCGCGACCCTCGAGGCGCTGCAGGAACTCACCCGCCTCGCGATCTTCCGGGCCACCGGATCGCCCAGCCGCCTGCTGCTCGACATCGGCGGCTACCGGGCGGCCCGGCGCAAGGAACTCGGCGCTGTCGCCCGTAACGCCGTCGAGAAGGTCAAGGAGCACGGCGAACCGGTCCGGCTCGAGCCGATGTCGGCGTTCGAGCGCAAATGCGTGCACGACGTGGTCAACGCGATCCCGGGCGTGCAGAGCGAGTCCGAAGGCGTCGAGCCCAGTCGGCGCATCGTGGTGCGGGTGGCGGACTGATCGTGACGGAGACCCGCTACGGCGCGGGTGACACCGGCCCGGGCGACACGACGCCCGGGCCGTCGTCTTTCCCCGCCCCATCCACTGCCCTGCAGGAACTCGGCGCGCCTCCGGCCGCCGCCGGCTCCGTCTTCGGGGACCGGCTGTCACTGGCCCGCCGCTATGCCGAACTGCTCGCCACCGAAGGTGTCGTGCGCGGGCTCATCGGGCCCCGCGAGACCCCGCGGCTCTGGGAACGCCACCTGGTCAACTGCGGCGTCATGGCCGAGATGATCCCGGCGGGTGTTTCCGTCATGGACGTCGGATCCGGCGCCGGTCTGCCCGGACTGGTACTCGCGGTGGCCCGGCCGGACCTCGATGTCACGCTGGTCGAACCACTCGCCCGGCGTACCGCCTTCCTCGACGAGGCGGTCGACGTGCTCGGACTGGACAACGTCACGGTTGTCCGCGGGCGGGCTGAGGAAGTCGTCGGGACGCTTCCGGGTGCAGACGTGGTCACCGCTCGGGCGGTGGCTGCGCTCGACAAGCTGGCCGGCTGGTGCCTGCCGCTGGCGGCAGTCGGTGGACGGCTGCTGGCGATGAAGGGATCCTCGGCAGCCGAGGAGATCGCGCAGAGCGCCGCGGCCATCGCTGCGCTCGGCGGTGCCGAGCCGGTCGTCCGGCTCTGCGGGAACGGGTTGATCGAGCCGCCCACCACCGTGGTGGAGATCGTCAAGGAACGGCACGTGATTCCTGGGCGGCAGCGGTCCTCATCGTCGTCCTCGTCCGGATCGACTCGCGCGGGTGGTGGCCGCCGCGGTGGCCGCGGTCGCCGAGGCTGATCCACAAGGCCTCGGAAGGCCTTCAGTGCTTGCGTGCCGCTGGTATCGGTCCGGCCTGACCCGCGGGAGTAAACGTTGCGTCAGGGGCGTCAACGGCGCTTTCAGCGGGCCGACCGGGGCGGTCAGGGTGGTGCTGTGCGGTTGTGGGAGGGCTTAGACCGTACGATCGCCAGGTTTTCGGGCTTGTCTGCCGTCGTGCCTGTTCTCTGGCGGATGGTTGTGCCCGGCGTCATGGTCTTTGCGGCGTCGTTGGAAGACGATGGAGCGGTGTTGTGCTCGCTTCGTCGGACGGACGACCATGGCGACACATGCCCGACACCCGTAGGCTGGCCGGATGTCGATAGTGTGGACCGGATCTCCCAGCCGGAGCGCACGTTCTGCCGGCCAACCCCTTCCTAACCATCAGGGATGAAGCGGTGCATGAGTACGGTGTTTCACGTGAAACCGAGTCGCCTCTCGACGGGCCGTCGGGAATGAGCGTGGGCGGGCTGCACGCTGGCGATCAAAACGTTCCGCAGCCCCGGACGGCGGGCGGGTACAACTCCCCACCGGCGTATGAGTACGGTGCGCCGATGCCCGGCGTGGGGTCGATGGCTGCGGCTCCGGCCTCCGGTGCTCCTACTTCTGGGGTCCCCGTTCAGTCCCCCGAGCATGTTTCACGTGAAACGCCCGCGCCGGATGAGGACGATCCGCCCCTTGCTATGGAAGCGTTGCGAGCTGTGCAGATCCTCAACCCGAGCGGCGAGATCATCATGCCGCGCCCAGACCACCCCCGGGTGATTTGCGTCGCCAACCAGAAGGGCGGCGTCGGGAAGACGACCACGACGGTCAACCTCGCTGTGGCGTTGGCGCTTCACGGTAACCGTGTGCTGGTGGTTGACCTGGACCCGCAGGGGAACGCCTCCACCGGTCTGAATGTGCCCCACCATGCGGGTGTACCCGACGTCTACGACTGCCTGATCGACAACGTGCCCTTGGCCGAGGTCGCCCAGCAGGTGGAAGGCATCCCGAACCTGTTCTGTGTGCCGGCCACCATCGACCTGGCCGGCGCCGAGATCGAGCTCGTGTCGGTGGTCGCCCGCGAGTCCCGGCTGGCCCGGGCCATCGCCGGTCACCCCGAGAAGTTCGACTACGTCTTCATCGACTGCCCGCCTTCTCTCGGCCTGCTGACCGTCAACGCTCTGTGCGCGGCACAGGAGGTGCTGATCCCGATCCAGTGCGAGTACTACGCCCTGGAAGGTCTCAATCAGCTGATCAACAACATCAACTTGGTGCGTCAGCACCTCAACCCCACCCTCGATGTATCTACGATCTTGCTGACGATGTACGACCGGCGTACGCGACTGGCAGATGCGGTGGAACAGGATGTCCGGAACCACTTCGGCGCGAAGGTGCTGAACGCGGTGATCCCCCGAAACGTGCGTGTATCGGAGGCTCCCAGCTACGGCCAGTCGGTGATGACCTACGATCCGGGTTCACGAGGAGCCACCAGCTACTTCGAGGCGGCCCTGGAACTCGCAGTGCGTGGTGTCAACACGGGAGGCACGGCATGAAGAACCGGCGGGGTGGCCTGGGCCGCGGCCTGGGCGCACTGATCCCGACGGCACCCGCTGGTGAGTCGGCGGCTCCCGCTGTCGAGGTGCTGCCCGAGCCACTCGCCGAGCCGGCGTCGGCGGTGCCGGTCCAGCAACCGGTCACCACGCCGGTATCCGACGCGCCTGATACGGCGGCGTCCTCCTCGTCTGCACCGCAGCCGTCGTCCTCTTCGCCGGAGGACGAGGAACTTGCGCCGGTGCCCGGGGCGCGGTTCGCCGAACTGCCCGTGTCAGCGATCGAGCCGAACGCCAAACAGCCCCGGCACGTCTTCGACGAAGAGGCACTGGAAGAACTCAAGACCTCCATCCAGGAAGTCGGTTTCCTCCAGCCCATCGTGGTTCGGGAACTCGGCGACGGCCGGTACGAGCTCGTCATGGGTGAGCGCCGCTGGCGGGCCGCCCAAGCTGTCGGCAGAGAGACGATCCCGGCCATCGTCCGGGACACCCCGGACGACGCGATGCTCCGGGACGCGCTGCTCGAGAACATCCATCGGGCCAACCTCAACCCGCTCGAAGAGGCGGCCGCCTACCAGCAGCTACTCGAAGAGTTCGGAGCCACGCACGAGGAGTTGGCGCGGCGGATCGGCCGCAGCCGGCCGCAGATCTCCAACACGATAAGACTCATGAACCTGCCCGCTGCGGTGCAGCGACGGGTCGCCGCCGGAATCCTGTCGGCCGGCCACGCCCGAGCACTGCTCGGCCTCGACAACAGCGCCGCCCAGGACGCCCTCGCCGAACGGATCGTTCGCGAAGGACTGTCGGTGCGGGCCACCGAGGAGATCGTGCACCTGGCCGCCTCCGAGGACACCATCGCCAAGAAGACGGCGCCGGCCCGGCGGGCGAAGGTGCATGCGCCCGCGCTCAACGATCTGGCCGAGCGGCTGTCCGACCGGTTCGACACCCGGGTCAAGGTCGACATCGGCCGGAACAAGGGCAAGATCACGATAGAGTTCGCGACGGTTGACGACCTGGAAAGGATCGTCAGCATGATCGGCGTGGAGGAAGAGGGCTCGGTTCGTGACGGGGCCGAGCCGCAAGAGTGATCCCTCGCTGACGGTCCTGAAGGCGCGTGACCCCTCACGCGCCTTTCTGTTTGGCCGATTTCTCGTGCACCTGTGTCTTCTTGCTCATCCGTGTCCGGAGTGCCATGGGTAGTCGGTGCGCTTCGGTCCCTTCTCTAGTCTTTGGATCCGTGCTGTCCTTGCGGTGCTGCGCAAGCTACCGCGATGGCTCGGCGGGCGGCGCCGATCGCGTACGTCGTGTCGGTGACGGTCTTCGCCTCATGCCTGGCGACTTTTCCGGTCGGCTTCCTTCGTATTGCTGCTCTGGCGAGGATTGACTTCGCGAAGAGGGCAAAACTCGCGTTTTGATCGTCGCGTTCTCGCTCCTACGCCTTGGTCAAAATCCCAGGAGAATCGTTCTGACAGAACGTGAGTTCTGGTTCGAGCGAACGCTGACAAGCTGTGAGCCAGCCTTGGAACGCTCTGAGGCCGTTCGTATGTGTTGACGTCAGTCGCCGTTTGATGGTGATCCTGCTCGCTCACCTTCACCGAAGGCCGCGGTCGAAGCTTCTGCTAGCTCCGGCGAGGGGCGGAATCTCGTAGGCTGGCCGCTTCGAATATTTGCGAGAAGTCTTCGTCATATCGGTCTGCCTCTTCTTGGGATGACCTGGCTGCCGATCGCCGGCTTGGTAACCCGGTGACTCGGGCACCGAAGTTGGGGATCGCATCGATGCGCATCAGGCGCCCCTGCGGGCGTTTTCAATTCGAGGCATGGGCAGACGTGATGCTTGCGGGTCGGTTCAGGTCTGTCTTTCCCGTGCGGCTCGCCTGGCGTTCGCGATCATCCAGTCGCGTTTGCGTCGCTTATGGCAAGGCATCAACGGCCTCGCTTCGAGGTGCGGGCAGATTCGCCTCTGGCGCTCGGCGAGTTTGTCGGCTGATCCCTCTGCGCCTTGCTCCTCTTGCTGGCTTGCTGCCGACAAGAGGAGATGCACGTCAGCACGACCAAGCTGTGCGTGGCGTCGAGTCAGCCTGCTTGTCCACTCCAGGCAGCATCCGATAAGGCACTGTTGAGAAGTGTCGGCTGACGGGCGCGGCCTCTGTCGGCTGATGAGCCGGCTTCTGTCGACTGATGGCTCGGGCCTGTCGACTGATGGCTCGGGCCTGTCGACTGATGGCTCGGGCTCCTGTCGGCTGATGAGCACGGCGCCCTGAAAAGCGCGGCTCGACATGAGAAGGCGTAGCCGTGTCTTGGGGCCGGCTGCCACCTCGCCGATCCTGCTGCTACGTCTCGTCAAGCTCAGCCATGTCGGACTGCGTTGAATATGCCTGGCTAAAACGTGCGGACTTCGACGGGGTACATGCCTCGTTTCACGTGAAACACGCGACAGGCCGAAACTGGAAAGGAACGCCACGCTGGTCTTGAAGATGACGCTGTGGGAGGCCGACCGCCGCACCCATCCACTTGGAGCGCAGACCCTTGGGCGCCTTGCAGGACGCATGAAACTGCTGGTGATAGTTGGTCCGCATACGATTGATTAGCCCACAGGCCGTCGACGTTGCTCCGCATTGGCAGGGGGAACCAGCCTCTGCTCTGCCAGCCCGGTGAGCGCTCAGTCGGTAGATCGGTCCGTCCCTAGGCGGATTTCGGTGGCCAGTTGTTCCAGCCTTGCCGAGCCATACGCCGCGGTCGCCTATTGCCGGCTCTTAGTGGCACTGTTCGGGGCCTACGCGTCGGACCGACGTAGGTTTGATCGCTACTTCGATGGGGCTGGAGAGTCCGAAGGGAAGCGGAGCAGCCGACGACTGTTGATGACAAATCCTGGTCTGGAGTGAAGGCGAACCTATGTGCTGTGATGAGGGCCCAGTACATGCCTCTCCCCGGTCCGTATGCCGAGGGGGTCTCAGCCCGTGTGCGGTCGCCGGAACGCTCACCATCGCTAGCGGTTGGTTTGCTCCAGCGGGATGGTGCGATGCTGCCGCGGCCAAGGCGGTCAGGGGACGTTGAGAGCTCGATCTCCTACGTCGGCAAGGTGGCGATACTTGCGGCTCCGTGAGTGTTCCGCCGGAGGCTTGCCGACCGCCTGTCTACGTCCTTGTAGCTGCCAAGGTGGCTGATCTGTCCGTCGCTAGTAGCGGCGGAGCCTACCTCGGAGGCCCAGCTGTGGCTGGACGCGCGGCCTGACGGTTTCGCGTAGTAGGGCTCGCGGTGGTCCTTATGGCCCTCGCTCATACCGCAGTCGGATCCAGCTGAACTTGAACAAACGGTGAAGGGCACGCGCTTGGAGTGCTCGCGATGGGAAAACAGATCATGAGCTGATGGGACTGCATCAGATCCAGGCATTTCTTCCGAGCGGGGATGTGGTGTCTACGGTGTATACGGAGGACGGACATGACGCCGAGGCGCAGACGTGGCCTGTCGGACAAGGCGTTTGCCCGGCGACGTTTCACGTGAAACCCCGGGGCGCCTTGGACGGGCGGTTGCGGGGTCCCTAGGACGGGAGGCTTTTGGGGCTGGTTGGAGGGCTCGCATCGTGGCGGGCGATTCCACAGCCGACCTAGGGCGAGCGCAAAGGCGACGCAGGTGACGCGAACCTATGGTCGCGGAACAAGCCGGACCGTCCTGCACTGCAATGGGTAGACATGTGACAAGGTGCGCCTGAGGGCCGACGGTAGAGCAGCACGCACAGCAAGAGTCCCAAGGTCTTTGGACCGAACAGTGACCACTGAGCACCGAGCACCGCAGCCGGGGGCCGAGCGGACTTGCCTCGTCCGATTACTCATACGGCTTTCAATCGGTGGCCGATGGGAATCCGCAGGGCAAGTCTCGAAGTATTCGTGCCGCGCTCTTCTCCAGCCGCGACCGCGAAGCGCGGGGTCCGTGGGCGAGCAGGTACCGCGTTGCTTTTCTTGCGCGGGAGTGTCCGGCCGGGCGTGGCTGGCGGTTTAGTCAGCCGCTGGTACTTCTCTCGAGGTACGTCGTTCCGTTTCACGTGAAACGAAACATGCTCCTTGAAGTTGAGTGCCCGGTGCCCGGTGCCCGGTGCCCGGTGCCCGGTGCCCGGTGCCCGGTGCCCGGTGCCCGGTGCCCGGTGCCCGGTGCCCGTTTCACGTGAAACGGGCACCGGGCATGCGTGTCTCCATCCGAACGGGTCAAAGGACGGCGCACGTGGGCTCCCTCCGCGGAGTGAGGTTCCGGGCGAAGTGGTCGGCGATATGAGATGAGAGCGGCTTCTGCGTGACGTTGAGCCCGGCAGGTAGAGAGCTGCGATTAGTCGCCGACGCACTGAAAGGGGGGCATGGCGATGATCTCTAGCTCAGCGCAACGGCGTGGATTGAGCCCGATCTTCTAAGGTCGAGACCTGCTGCGCGGCCATGGCAGGGTTGAAGCGATGCCGAGGACTGGCCGCACTCCACACCTCTGTCGTCGTGCGTAGCTTCAACGAGTCGGATTGATTGGCGAAGGCTCTCGAGAAGGCGCCAGGTATTCGGGCACGGAACAACAGAGCTATAGAGCTATGGGTCGACGTGTGACGGGTGGGCTGCTTGGCTTGGACGGTGCGCCGGACGGTGCGCCGGACGGTGCGCCGGACGGTGCGCCATTTCCCACGCCGAGGGGCTAGAGGCTGGCTAGTCGACAGCATTCGGCCACTGAGGGCGTGAACCGTGGGCCGGACACCAGCCCAGCCGACCTGTTCGGATTCATCGTGGTGGGCACGACTCCTTTTGCGTCGTTGGCTGCGGCCGCGTTTGAAGTGGGCTCCGCTCTGTGGCACTGCCCAATGAGCCCGGCAGCTCTACGCCTGATGTTTGAGCAGTCGATGTCAACGGTCTCCGGAACGTATTAAGGAACAGCGGCCAATCTGGATTTCGACCATCCAGCACTACGTCACCGAAGTTGCGGCAAGATCGCGTAGGCCCAGACGTTGCCTCCAGCTCGTACAGCCCGGGCTGGCGAACTGGTCTGAGTAGAGCCTTTCCGATACACGCTAAAGGCTGGCCCGTCGTCTAGGCGCTATTGCTGACAGCAGCGGTTCGCTAGGCCGAACCATGCTGTGGGGATCGCGTTGAGACCGGCCCCGATGAAGGGCCTTGGTGGCGTCGAAGGCGGAGGCGTATGGCTCTACGGGCAGGCGCCATAACGCGCGGACGTCCCTCAGGCTCTGGCAGTGCCCGGTCCCACGCCGGGGAACACCAAGCCAGTTGGAATAGAGCCGGCGACGAAATGCTGATCAACACTTTGGCGAGAGGGCGAGAGGGCGAGAGGGCGAGAGGGCGAGAGGGCGAGAGGGCGAGAGGGCGAGAGGGCGAGAGGGCGAGAGGGCGAGAGGGCGAGAGGGCTTGTGCTTCGCGGACTGGGGCGTCATGCGGGGATAGCGATCAGACGTGAAGCTGCGGCGATGGAAGCCTTTGAGACCTGGTGGTCCGTAGTAGGTGGCCGATGCCAGCAGCGAGGACGGAACCGCGCCGGAGACTGCGGGCCGGGGCTGGTCGGTGCGGTCGCTGAGAAGAGCACCTAGCCCGTGCGGGGGTTTGGCTGGCGGAGCCAGCAACAATCCTGATGAGCAGTAGGGGGCCCGCTCACCGTTGAGGTGTGAATCTTCTTCTCATGAAGGTGAAGGTGGCCATGGCACTGCTGACGGGCGCCAAGGGGGCCGGAGTGCCGAACCAGGAGTTGCTAAACCATGGAGTGCCGAAGAAATGAGCAATGGCTGACGCTGCAGCGGAGGCGTTTTACCTTGCGGGCGGGACCGGGCGAGAGACCAGCTCCGACTCTCTCCAAGCAAGCTGGCACCTCGCGCTCTTCTGAAGGAGTGCGGTTGTTCCGCGACCGAGCCGACAGTCCGGACTCCTTAGGCGCGAGTGCCTTCGGCTCGCTGTGAGGACGACGGCCGCCGGCTGGCGTTCATGGGTGTCTTGGCTTCCCCCGCTCCTTGGTAGGTACTGCGTCGATCGCTGGAGGCGTGGCGACTTCGATCGGCGTGGAGGTCGCCTACGGCTTGGGGGTTGCCGGCTCGGCTCCAGGTTCGTTGCTACGGGGGTGTGGTCTAACGTCGTTCTCCGATGACAGACATGCGTGGGGGCCACTATCCACAACCTGTGTGTTGCGGCTGTTGATTCTGAGGTTGTCGCTGTTTCACGTGAAACGACGCCGATGTTGTAGGGGTCATCCACTGCTCTATCCACAGGGTGCACAAGCGTTCTACGTCGTGTTTCACGTGAAACGGGAGTGCCTGTGGATAACTCCTGTGGATAACTTTGGGGCGCGTGTGCGGAAGGCCTCATTTTCATGCTGGTCAACATGAAGAGGTCCCTCCGTCGTGCGAAATTGACCCGGGACAGGTGCAAGTGGGCTGGGCTAAGGTCACGTCGTGTCTGAGAACACCGCCCCTCTGCCCGACTTCACTCGCTGGCCCTCGTTTCCCTTCGAGGGGGACATGCGGGTCAAGAAGCTCGCTCCGCCGGTGGAGGTGGAACCGCCGCGGAGCGGGGAGGACGCCTCGGACTGCGTGGCTTGCGGTACGCCGGACGACTCCTACATCTGGGTCAATGAACGGTGGCGGGTACGGGCCATGGACCGGCCGACCGGTCTGCCGATGGTCCTCATCCTTGAGTGTCGTTCACACCTCGACCTGGGGGACCTTCCCAACCTGCTGGCCGCCGAGCTCGGTGTCATGACGGTTCGGCTCGAGCGGGCCATCCGGTCGCTTGACGGCGTGGCCCGGGTTCACGTGAATCGTTGGGGCGACGGCTCGGCGCACCTGCACATGTGGTTCCTGGCCCGGCCCTATGGCCGGCTGCAGTTGCGCGGGACCTTCCTGTCGCTGTGGGACGACATCCTGCCGGTGGTTCCGGAGTCGCAGTGGCGGGAGAACCTATCGCTCGTCGCCGCCTGGCTTGCTGACTTCGGGGGCACGGCCAACACTGAGCCGGCTCATATCCAATGGGAGTCGCCGGCCACCATCAACGTTCCGACCAGTATGGACATCGAGAGTGACGGCGGCCGTCGTCCATCGACGCTGGGCGACGTTGAGGCGGCCGAGGCGTAGAACGAAGCCGGAGTTGTGCAGAACCGGGCAGCCGAGAACGCAGTCAGGCCCTATGCGGAACATGGCAGCAAGGTCGTAGCCAGGCCTGTGCCGAACAGGGCACCAAGTCACCGCCATGGGAACATCCGGCTACGGACAGCTGCGCCGCCGGCGGATATCGGGTCGATGCTGCAAACGGGCCCAGAGGACGCGAGGCAAGCTGAGACCCGTGTGACCGGCTGAGCGTTTGGAACAAAGTCAGAGTCAAACTCGGACCAGCGTCGGTAGAACACGACGTGTTAGGACGGGCCTCGGCGGCAGGCGAGTCGGAGCGCTGGCGAAAGAGGCAGGACGGGCGCTGGCAAAGAGACCGGGCGGGCGCTGGCCAAGAGACCGGGCGGGCGCTGGCAAAGAGCCAGGACGGACGCAGATGAAAGAGGTGTAGTACGGCGCCGGCCAACAAAGTCAGGCCGAGGCGTCGACGGAAAGAGGCAGCCCAAGGCCACCCAGCAAGAAGGTAGGGCGAGGCGCCAACGGAAAGCAGGACGGGTCGATGGCAAGAGGTAGGACCGGACCGCCAGCGAAGAGGTAGGCCGGGCGCGGTCGGAAAAGCTAGGTCGAGCGCGATCGGGAAGAGGCAGGTCGGGCGCCGTCAGGAAGAGGTACGTCGGGCGCCGACGGGAACAGGTAACACGCGGCGCTGGCGAAAGCGGTAGGACCGGACCGCCGGGAAAAGGGTAGGACTGGCCGCCGGCGGAAAGCGGCAGGGCAGGGCGCTGACGGAATGAGATGGGACCCGGCGCTGCGTAGAGAGCCAGTACGGACGTCTACGGGAAGGAAACCACTGGGCACCGGGACGGGAAAGCAACCCGTTGCGCCCACCGAGAAGACTGGGCGCTGCCAGAGACTTGGGACGGGCCTTCTGCCGAAACAGCGAAAGAGAAGAAAGACAGGCGCCGCAGGAAGTCGGGACCGGCCCGCCCGCGGAGGGAATCAGGTCAGCGGGCAGGCAACCACGGACGGACACGACGCAGACAGGCGAGCCGAACACGAGCAAGCGGAACCAGGAAACAAAAAGGCCCGGCGAAGCCGCCGGGCCTTTCCGCGTACCGAAACCTGTGAACCGTCAGGACATCTGCCGAGCCACCGCACGCGACACCAGCGCACCCAGCACCGTCCCGAGGTCGGCGCCTGCCGCCTGTACCGCCAGCGGCAGCAGTGACGTCTCGGTGAGTCCGGGCGACACGTTGCAGCCGAGAACGTGCGGCTCCCCGTCGTCCGTGACGATCACGTCGATGCGGGAGAGGTCTCGCAGACCGAGGGCTTTGTAGGCCGTCAGCGCCGCCTCCGACACCCGGTCCGCGACTGCCGGTGTGAGGCGTGCCGGTACGTGCCATGTGGTGAGTCCGGCCGTGTAACGGGCCGCGTAGTCGTAGACCCCGTCCCGCGGCACGATCTCCACTATCGGCAGTGCCTCGGGACCGTTGCCGGTGTCGACGATCGAGACGGCCACGTTGGTGCCGGTCACGTACTGCTCGACGAGCGCGGTCGAGTCGTACGCGAAGCAGCCCACCATCGCGGCCGGCAGGTCGGCGGCGTCCCGTACGACGGCGGCGCCCAGTCCGGAACCGCCCTGTGCCGGTTTGATCATGAGAGGCAGTCCGAGCCGTTCGACGATCCGGTCGAGGACCGCGACCGCGCCCAGCTCGGAGAACCGGTCGTGGGGCAGCGCCACCCAGTCGGGGGTGGGGATGCCTGCCTCGCGCAGCATCGACTTGGCGGACGGTTTGTCCCAGGCGAGCCGGGCCGCGCGCGCATCGGCGCCGACGTAGGGCACCCCGCACAGGTCGAGCACGCCGCGCAGGGACCCGTCCTCGCCGGTGGCGCCGTGCAGGGCGATCACGACGGCGTCGGGCGGGTCGGCCTGCAGCGCGGGCAGCAGGGACACGTCGGCGTCGTGCATTTCGGCGGTCAGGCCGGTGGACCGCAGCGCGTCGAGCACCCGCCGGCCGGAACGCAGGGACACGTCCCGTTCGTAGGACAGCCCGCCGGCCAGGATCAGAACTCGCACTTCGTCACGCGTACCCATGGTGGTGATCATGCCAAGTCGGGACCAGGAGCGTCCGCGGTGGCCGGGCCCCGACGCCGTTGATGGCCCGGCTGGAGGCCGGCGCCGCCGAACACGGCGCGCATGGCCAGGTCCTGCTGCATGACGCCGGAGAGGCGCCGGACGCCCTCACGGAGCCGGTCGGGCGCGGCGAAGCTGAAGTTGAGCCGGATGTTGCCGCGGCCCGTGCCGTCGGCGTAGAAGCCGGTGCCGGGCACGTAGGCGACCCGGGCGGCGATGGCCCTCGGCATCATCGCCTTCGAGTCGAGGCCCTCCGGCAGGGTCAACCAGACGAAGAGGCCGCCGGTCGGGCGGGTCCAGGTGGTGCCGGCCGGCATGAGAGTCTCGAGCGCGCCGAGGAGGGTGTCCCGGCGTTCCCGGTAGATCTCGCGGTAGACCTTGATCTGTTCGCGCCACGGCATGGTCGTCAGGTACTGCGTGACGGCTCCCTGGGCGAACGCACTCGGGCAGAGCACGTTGGCCTCGCTCATCATGACCAGCTTCTCGCGTACGGCGTGCGGCGTGAGAACCCAGCCGACGCGCAGTCCGGGCGCGAACGTCTTGGAGAAGGTGGAGCAGTAGAAGACGCCGGTCCGGCGGCGGGCGCGCAGCGGCTGCGGTGCGTCGCCCTCGAAGGAGAGCAGGCCGTACGGGTCGTCCTCGACCACGAGCAGGCCTGCGCGCTCGCAGATGTCGAGGATCTGCTCGCGGCGCTCCTCCGACAGGGTGACACCGGCGGGGTTCTGGAAGGTGGGGATCGTGTACAGGAACTTGGCTCTGCGGCCGGCCCTGGCGGTCGCCTCGATGGCTTCCTCGAGTGCTGCCGGGATCAGGCCCTCGGCGTCCATTGCCACGTGCCGGACCTGTGCCTGGGCGGCCTGGAAGACGCCGAGTGCGCCGACGTAAGTCGGCCCCTCGGCGAGTACCACGTCACCCGGGTCCAGGAAGAGGCGTGCAATGAGGTCGAGGGCCTGCTGTCCGCCGACGGTCACCACCACGTCGTCGGGGGAGGCGTCGGTGATGCCGGACAGGCTCATCACCTCGCAGATCTGTTCGCGTAGCTCGATGGTGCCCTGGCCGATGCCGTACTGAAGGCTGGTGGCACCCTGCCGCGCGGCCAGCTCGCCGAGCATCTCACCGACCGCGTCGAGCGGCAGCGCGGCGATGTAGGGCGATCCGCCGGCCAGTGACACCACCTCGGGGCGGCTCGCGACGGCGAACAGGGCCCGGATCTCCGATGTGGTCATCCCGCGTACGCGTCGCGCGTACCGATCGGTGTAATCGTCCTGGGTCGTTCCGGTCATGCGGCTCTCACCTCTCTCAGAACAGTTCGTCGGCTACCGATCCTAGACCCGCCGGGCTCTTGCCCGACCTGCTCCCGTTCATGGTGGTTACAACGTAGGATTCGGCGGGGGCGCGGCGGCGTCCGGTCCGTGTTCCGTCTTCGAACTGCAAGGGGTCGGCACATGTCGCGACGCCTGGTCAATCTCACCCTCGACACGCTCGAGGACCTGCCCCGGCCGTGCCGGCAGTGTGTCTACTGGGAGTTGGACCCGGTCTCCGCGGAGCGGGCCTGCGCCACCGGTGATCCGGGCCTGGAGAAGGAAGCCTGGGTCTCGCAGACGCTCCTGGAGTGGGGTTCGTGCGGCAAGCTCGTGTACGTCGACGGGATGCCGGCCGGTTTCGTGATGTATGCGCCACCCGCCTATGTGCCCCGTGGCATGGCATTCCCGACCTCACCGGTGAGCGCCGACGCCGCGCTGCTGACCACCGCCACGGTGGTGCCCGCCTTCGCCGGTGGCGGCTTGGGCCGGATGCTGGTCCAGGGTGTCGCCCGTGACCTCACCAAGCGCGGTGTGAAGGCTGTGGAGGCTTTCGGCGACGCCAAGCCGGACGACAACGACGAGCAGTCGGCCTGTATCGCCCCGGTCGACTTCTTCCTGTCGGTGGGCTTCAAGACGGTCCGCCCGCACCCCCGTTACCCGCGGCTGCGGCTGGAGCTGCGGACGGCCCTGTCCTGGAAGTCCGACGTCGAGTACGCGCTGGAGAAGCTGCTCGGCTCGATGAGCCCGGAAGCCCTGCTGCGCCCGGTCCGCCCGGTCACCGCGACCAGGTCGGCCGACAACTAGCGCTACAAAGAGCGCTAGCTCTTGTCGGCGAGGGCCATCCGCAGCTGCCGGACGTCGATCGAGCCGGTGGGGACGTCCCGTTCGACGGGGAAGTACATCCGTTGCACGGCGGCGAGCAGCGCCTCGACGATCTGCTCCCGGGACATCGGGTCGATGAGGCGGACCCGGTCCACCGGCGAGGTCAGGTAGCCGATGTCGACCCGGACCGTGGGCATCCGGGTGAGACGCAGCAGGTCCCAGGTCTTGGCATGGGTCCGGCAGTCGTGCATGCCGGTCCGGACCACGATCTCCCGCTGTACGAGGGCGGCCAGCCGCTCGCCGACCGTGGAGCTCAGCCCGTTGCCGGTGCCGTAGTGGTAGGTCGCCACGCCTTCGGCCGCGGTGGAGGAGTGGCCGTCCAGGTGCAGCGAGATCAGCAGGTCGGCGCCGAGGGTGTTGGCGAGAGCGGCCCGTTCGGCGCCGCTCATCGGTGCGGCCGGCGACGGGCCACGGGTCAGGTGCACCCGCATGCCGGCCGCGGAGAGCCGGCCCTCGAGGCGGGACGCCAGGTCGAAGACGAGATCGGCCTCGTTCCACCGGAGCGAGCCGTCGGGCACCACCACGCCGGTGTCATCACCGCCGCCGTGGCCCGGGTCGATGACGATGGTCTTGCCGACCAGGTTGGGGCCGGACTGGCGGAACGCCTCGGCCTCGCGCAGCCACTGCGGGCGGCCGCCGACGACCTTACGGCCGAGCCGGCGCAGCGCCTTCATGGTCTGCGGGCCGCAGGAGCCGTCCTGGACGAGACCGATCTCGCGCTGGAACTGGGCCACCGCACGGGCGGTCCGGGCGCCGTAGACGGCGTCGGGACGGCCGGTGTCGTACCCCATCTCCAGAAGTCTCTCCTGAAGAGCGCGGACGTCCTCGCCGACGAGGGCGTCGGGCACCGAGTGGTACAGCGACCGGGAGCCGAGACGCCAGCGGGCCGCGTCCAGCGCACCCCAGGTCTCGTCGCCGACCATGCCGTCGACGCCGAGCCCACGATCCTGCTGGAAGGCACGGACCGCGGTTTCCAGCGCATCGTCGAAGACGTCCGGGTCGGCGTCGGCGAGCAATTCCAGGCCGACCAGGATCGACCGGATCTCGGAAACAGCCACACCGGTGTCTCCGCGTCGGATGGACCGCACTCACGACTCCCTAGGGCGAGAAAGGACACAACCTCCCGGAGAGTACGCCCCGCGGCCCAGTGCGGGCGCGGGGCGTTCACGACGGGGGTTCTACAGCGCCGTCTCGATGAACTTGACCAGGGCACTCTTCGGTTTGGCGCCGGTCACCGAGTTGAACGGCTCGCCGTCCTTGAAGATGGTCAGGGTCGGCACCGTCATCACGCCGTACGCCATGGCGGTCTCGGGGTTCTCCTCGATGTTGACCTTGACGATCTCCACCTGGTCACCCAGCTCGGCCGCGATCTCGGCCAGCAGCGGATCGACCTTCTTGCAAGGCACGCACCACTCCGCCCAGAAGTCGACGAGCACCGGCTTGCCGGACTTCAGCACGTCACTGGCGAAGGTGGCGTCGGTGACCACCTTGGTTGCTCCCACGAGGACCTCCCGGGTCTTACAGCTCTACGAATGAAGCGATGAAGCGCTCGGCGTCGAGCGCCGCGGCACAGCCCGTGCCGGAGGCGGTGATGGCCTGCCGGTAGGTGTGGTCGACCAGGTCACCGGCGGCGAAAACGCCGGGGACGTTGGTCCGGGTGCTGGGCGACTGCACCTTCACATAGCCCTCGTCGTCGAGCTCGATCTGCCCCTTGAAGAGCTCGCTGCGCGGGTCGTGGCCGATCGCCACGAACACGCCGGTGACGTCCAGAACCTTGGTCTCGCCCGAGTTGACGTCACGCAGGCGGACACCGACGACCTTGCCGTCGCTGCCGAGGATCTCCTCGACCACGGTGTTCCACTCGACCTTGATCTTCGGGTTGTCCAGCGCCCGCTTCTGCATGACCTTGCTGGCCCGGAAGCTGTCGCGGCGGTGCACGATCGTCACGGTCTCGGCGAACCGGGTGAGGAACGTCGCCTCCTCCATCGCCGAGTCACCACCGCCGACCACGACGATGTGCTGGTTGCGGAAGAAGAAGCCGTCACAGGTGGCACACGACGACACGCCGTGGCCGAGCAGCTCCTGCTCGCCGGGAACCCCGATCGGGCGCCACGCGGAACCGGTCGCCAGGATCACGGCGCGGGCGAAGAACTGCTGCTCACCGACCCAGACCGTCTTGAGGCCCTCGGTGCCGGCCTCGGTCGGCTTGTCGGTCAGCTCGACCCGGGTGACGTCGTCGGTCAGGAACTCCGCGCCGAACCGCTCCGCCTGGGCCCGCATGTTGTCCATCAGCTCGGGGCCCATGATCCCGTCCCGGTGTCCCGGGAAGTTCTCCACCTCGGTGGTGGTCATCAGGGCGCCACCGGAGTTCACGCCCTCGATCACCAGCGGGTTGAGGTTGGCCCGGGCCGCGTACAGCGCCGCGGTGTAGCCCGACGGTCCGGAACCGATGATGATCAGATTGCGGACCTCGTCCACTGCCGACTCCTCAGTCTGTTTTCGCCGCACGCGTTTAGGGCGGCGACACTGCACGCTAGAACGTCAAGCTGGCAACCGCCATTCCCCGGTGGGCCAGGTGTCCGACCTCACGTGGGGAGTCCGATCAGCGTACCGGCACCTGCTCCAGCACGGCCGCGCCCGCACCGGGCACGCCACACTCGGGACCCACGGCCCACACCCAGGTGCCGTTGGCCGCGGAGAACCGGACGATCACCGCGGGGGAGCCCTCGAACCGGGCATAGTCCACCAGCTCGACGGAGAGCAGACCGCCGTTCTGCCGGGAGATCGCCGCCACGCATTCGGCGAGCGCGGCCGGGCTGTCCAGACGGTCCAGACTGAAGACCGACATCGGTTCCTCGCCGGCGGCCGGAGCCGGTGAATCCATCGACGAGGAAGTCCGGGTCTGCTTCCCGGCCGCGTTCGCCAGCGTGCCGGAGGTGTAGTCGGTGCCGCTGCGTGTCGTCACGCCGTCCACCGCCGTGGTGCCGGTCATGACCTCGGCGTCGGAGTTCGCCGCGGACCCGGCTCCGGCCGCCGTCTGCGCCTTGTCCATCGCGTCCGACTCGAGGAACGAGGTCACCCCGACACCGGCGAAGGCGGCCACCGCGGCGGCGACAGCGATCGGTGCGGCCCACCGCCGCCGGCGACGGGCACTATCAAGATCAACAACCTTCGCGGGTACGGGCTCCGCGGACTCCTCCTCCGCGGGCCCGGTCCGGAGCAGCGCGGGCTCCTCCGCGGGCGTGGTCCGCAGCAGTGCGGGCTTCTTCTCCGCGGGCGTGGTCCGCAGCAGCGCGAGCTCCTTCTCTGCGGGCCCGGGCCGGAACAGCGCGTCGAGCCGGGCCGCGAGATCGTCGGGCATCGGCTCCGGATCGAACTCCCGCAGCACCGCGCCGACCGCGATCATGCCCGGCTCCAGAGCCTCGTAGGCGGCCCGCCACGCGGCGTCCGTGGCCACGAGACCGGCCACTCGCTCCTCGTCGGGGGTGCCGTCCAGAGCGCCACCGACATAGTCGGCGAGCAGGTCGATGTCGACCCCCTCGAACTCGGCGCCCGTCACCGCGGCTCCCTCCGCTCTTGCCCGGCCGGAAGCGTTCCCGCCGCTTCCGACCTGGATGGGACGGTCCCGCCGTCGTTCCGGTTCCCCCGCAGGTATCCGAGAGTCATCGCCATCTTCGCCCTGCCCCGGGCGCACCGGCTCTTCACGGTGCCCTCCGCCACACCGAGCATGACGGCGGCCTCGGCCACGCCGTACCCCTGGACGTCGACAAGCACGATGGCGGCCCGCTGTTCGGTCGGCAGAGCGGCCAGCGCGTCCCGCACGACGAGCACGGTGTCCTGGTCGGGCAGCGGCGCGGCCGGTTCGGGGCCGCCGGCGCGGTCGTCGTCACGGTGGCCGTCCGGCAGCGGGACCGTGGGATGGGCCTGACGGCGGCGGAGCCGGTCGAGGCAGGCGTTCACCACGATGCGGTGCAGCCAGGTCGTGACGGCCGCGTCGCCCCGGAACCGGGCCGCGTTGCGGTGTGCGTTCAGCAGGGCGTCCTGAACCGCGTCGGCGGCCTCCTCGCGGTCGCCGACCGTGCGCAGGGCGACCGCCCAGAGCCGGTCCCGGTGGCGGCGGACCAACTCGGCGAACGCCGTCGGATCACCGTCGACGTGGGCACGGATCAGATCGGCGTCGCTCGGCGCGGTCTCCGACCCGCCGGCGTCGCGACCGAAGCCGTCCCGGACTGTCACGCGAGCAATCTATTCCATCGCGGGTCCTCCGCCACGACCGCGATGGCTATTGATCCATAGAACGAGTGAGAGCCGGACCCGTGGGGCCCGGCTCTCACTCACACGCTGCGTGTCAGTAGCCGTACAGCTCGATCTCGTTGACGCTGACCTTGTAGCCGTCGCCCTCCTCGCTCGGGGGCAGCTCGGTCAGGAAGACCAGGACGTACTGGTATTTCTGGTTGGGGTCGAAGCCGGTGTAGATCCACTTCGTGCCGCCGCTCTTCTCCGGTTTCTCGTCGGAGAGCGACTTGAACTGCTGCAGCAGCTTCTTGTCACCGTTGGAGTTGTCGCCGGGGTCCTCGGTGCCGGTCCGCACGTCCATCGTCACGCCCGGCGCCGACGTCGCCACACGCACCTCGGACAGCGACCGCGGCTCACCCAGATTGATCAGGATGCCCATGCCGTCCTTCGTGTTACCGAAGTTGGCGCGGTTGTAGAAGGTTTGCGTCGACCAGCCGGTGTTCGAGTCGCCGTCGACGGTGAGCCGGGCCTCATCGGCGTCGCCGCGGTCACCCGGCGGCGGGTCGACCAGGCGCACCATGTCGCCGGTGATCTTGAGTGGGCTCGGTTTCGGCAGGGGCGGGGTCTCACCGTCGCTGTCACCTGTCGGTGCGACCGTCGGTGCACCCGCACCCGCGGTGTTGCTGGCGTTGCTGGTGTTGTTGATCGCCCGGATGCCGAAGACCAGGCCGATGATCGCGATGACGATCAGGGCGCCCACCCCGATCAGGATCTTCGGGGCGCTGCGCATCTGCTCGCCGGAGGACGACGAACCGCCGTGGACGAACCGCAGCGGGCCGACGTCCTCGAACTCCTCGTCCTCGGCGGCCGCGTCGAGCCGGCCCAGTTCCGCGGTGAGCGCGTCGGAGGCCGGCGCCGCCACCCGGCGGTCGAGCAGGTCCATGGTGAGATCGTCGAGGTACGCCGGGACGCCGGCCCGGATCTGCCGCGGGGCGGACGGGTTGCCGGCGCTGTCCCGGTTGGCGTCGGGCAGCGCGGAGCTGCCCACCTCGTTGTGCGGCCAGCGACCGGTGAGCGCGAAATACAGGACGCCGCCGACCGCACGCACGTCCGACTCGGTGCTGTCCGCCTCGTCGGCCCGCGCGTCGGCAAGCACGACGCGGCCGTCGTCGGCGATCAGCGTGCTGCCGGGGTGCACGTTGCCGTGCACCATGCCGGTGGCGTGCACGGCGGTGAGCGCGTCGGCCACCGAGTGCGCGATCGAGATGGCCCGGGCCGGGTCCAGCGGCCCCTCGGTGGCGACGAGATCACGCAGCGACTGGCCGTCGACCCACTCACGGACCACGTAGGCCCGCTGCTGCTCGTCGATCGCGTCGTAGACGCCGGCCAGGTTGGGGTGGATCACCCGGCTCGCCGCGACGGCGGCCTGGAGCATCTCGACGGCGGAGTCGCCGCCGGGGTGCCGGAGCACCATGGCGACCGGGCGCCGGAGGATGACGTCGATGCCGCGCCACACCTGCCGGCCGGCACTGTCGTTGTTGACGTGCTCTTCCAGCTGATAGCGCTCGGCCAGAACCTCACCGGCGGTGGGAGCACCGAAGGTCAAGACCGGTCCGGCCTCGTCGGCCGCGGTCTCGTGGCCTTCGCCGACCTGGGTCACCAGTCCTCCCTCGATGGTGCATTCCTCGGTGCAGGAAATCGTTCGCCGGTGCTGAAGTTCATCGGGCCGCCTCTCGGGCGTCCGGGACTGCGGGCTCCCGCGCATATGCCGACACCGACCATACCCGCACTCGGCCATCCTCCGGCAGGTCGTCCCCCCGGCGCGGCACCGGTGCCGGGCAACCCGCAGCAGGTGGCCGAATGCCGGATGAGTCAGGAATTACCTGTTCGGGGGGTATATCGGTGGATCAGCGCCCGATCTTCCGGCGGACCATCCCGATCACCTGGCTGACCTCCTGGACGCGCAGGACCAGCGCCGCGCCCAGATAGGCGACCAGGATCACGGCTCCGCCGGCCGCGAGCTGCACCAGCGCCTCGACCCGCCCGTCCGGCGCGCCCGAGCCGGGCAGCAGGCGCACCACGAGCAGTGCGAGCCCGGCCGCCACCCCGGCGGCCACCGCCACCTTGAGCAGGGCCACGAACACCGAACCGAGGTTCAGCCGGCCGATCCGGCGCCGCAGGACGGCAAGCGAGATCAGCGCGGACAGCAGGTAGGAGATGCCGTTGGCGGCGGTCATCCCGGCCGCGGTCAGGGATGCGTCGAGGACCGCGGCGAGCACGAAGTAACCGGCGATCCGGGCCGCCACCACCGGCAGGTTGATCAGCGCAGCCGTCTTGTTGCCCTGCAGGGCGTAAAAAGCGTTGGTGCAGAGGAAGCTGATCGACAGGGGCAGCACGGCGAACGCCGCGACGGTCAGCACCGTGCCCATGTCCAGCGCGTCCGCGTTCGTGATGCGCCCGCCCTGGAACAGCAGGACCGCGATCGGCCCGCCCAGCACGGCGTAGGCCACCACGATCGGGGCCAGTGCCGCGGAGACCAGCTTGATCCCACGAGTCAGATCGTCGCTGACCTCGCTCAGCCGGCCCTCGGCGGCGGCCGCGCTCATCTTCGGCAGCAGCGCCGTCATCACCGAGACACCGATGATCCCGTGCGCCATCATCATCAGCAGGAACACGTTGTTGAAGGCGAGCGCACCGGGGTTGTCCTTGCCGCCGGCGCTGTTCAAGGCCCGGACCAGCGCGAAGACCGCGATCTGGTTCGCGGCCACGTAACAGAGCATCCAGCCGGCCAGGTGCCCGATCTCGCGGAGACCGAGTTCGCGCGGGGCCCAGCGCCACTTCCACCGGAAACCGACCTTGCGCAGGGCCGGCAGCAGGCCGATCGCCTGCACCACCATGCCCAGCAGGGTGCCGGCGCCGATCAGCACGAGCTCGGCGTTGCTGATGTTCTCCGGGGTCAGTCTCTTGTCCGTCCCGAAGGCCAGCAGGAACACCCCGCACACCGCGATCACGACGATGTTGTTGAGGATCGGCGCCCACATCGGTGCGGCGAAGTGGCCGCGCACGTTCAGCACGGCGCCGATCAGCGCCGACACACCGGTGAAGAAGACGATCGGCAGGATCAGGTACGAGAAGTCGGTGACCAGGTCGCGGAAGGCCCGCGTGGTGCTGTCCCCGCTCGTCTGGATCGCCGTGATCAGCGGGGCGGCGAGGACCACCAGGGCGGTCGCCAGGCCGAGCATGACCACGGAGAAGGAGAGCAGGCGCTGGGTGAACTCCTGGCCGCCGTCCGGGTCGGCCTTGCGCCGCCGGACCAGCAGCGGGATCAGCACGCTGGAGAGAATGCCGCCGAGCAGCAGCTCGTAGATCTGACCGGGAAGGAACTGGGCACCGGTGTAGGCGTCACCGACCGCCTCGCCCAGGACCATGCCGATCAGCGCGTTGCGGACGAACCCGATGATCCGGCTGACCAGGCTGCCGACCGCCATGATCGCGCTCTGGCCGGCGGTGCTCCCGCCACCGGTCTGTCCGGGTTGTTCCGCCGGGGCCGGTTCCTCGACCGAGACGACGGTCACGCCCTCCTGTGCCGGAGGCCGACCGTCCGGCGCCGCGTGCGTACTGCGGTACAGGCCGCCGTTCACCCAAGCCTCCCGAACCCTGCCGATGATGGAGCCACCATAAAGGCAGAAGTCACACGTGGTGACGCAGGAGGGTGCCGGGTTCCGCCCCGGCCAGGGTCTCGACCATCCAGCACGCCTCGAGCGGGACCAGAGGCTCACTCAGCGCATCCAGCACGGTCGGATGATCACAGCCCGCCTCGGTCAGTGCACCGAGCAGAGCCGGCACCCCCTCCAGGTCACCCGAGTCGGCGATCCGTCTGGCCAGGGGACGCGTCCCGGCGTACGCCTCACTGTGTGGCAGCAGTGTGAGAACGGCGCTCGCGCGGCGTACCAGATCGGTGAGGTCCTCATGGGGGAACCGGGAGGCCGTGCGGACCTGGAGCCGCGCCTCGGCCGGTGCGCTCAGGTCCGCGATCGCGGCCTCATCGAGGACCTGCGGTGACGGCACCGGAGGCACCGGCCACCATCGCTCGTCGGCGAAGAGCGGCAGCGGGGCCTGCTCGGGCCCGCTGACGACGACCGCCGGGACCTCCCGGCGCAACGACCGGTACGCCGCCTCGCGTATCGCCGCGATCCCGGCCGGATCGTCGTCGGCGCCGGCCGGGGCGAACGGTGACAGCAGCGCCACCACCAGCCCCGGATGCGGCAGCATCGGATCCTCCAGCGCGATCACCCGGGCGAAGGACTCCAGTTCCGACCACCGCAGCGCGGCCGGGTAGGGACCGTCGGCGGGCGCCCAGCCCAGCTGGACCGGCTCACTGGAGGCCGGCCGCCGCAGTCCGAGGTGCCGGTCGCCGCCGGTCAGGTCGATGTCGAGCACCAGCGAGTAGCCGCCCACCACCGGGAACGAGACGTGCAGCTGCTCCGGCAGGTCGTCGGCGCCGGTCGTCCCGCCGGTCCAGAAGGCGGGGTCCTGGGACAGCAGGCGGAGAACCTCGGAAACCGGCATGTCGCCATCCTGCCCGGCGACGACTCCCGGTGCCACAGCCGCCGTCCCACCGGCCCGTGCCCATCCGGCCGCCCCGCCCACCGCCCGGAAACCGGAGGCCGGATACCCTGGTGACCCCATGTCTGTGTTGAACTCCGCCCAGCAGAAAGCGGTAGCCGAGCTGCTCCGCGTGTCCCCCGTCGCCGATGAGCTCGGGCGGCGCTTCGCCGACGCCGGGCACGAACTGCACCTGGTCGGCGGCTCGGTCCGGGATGCGCTGCTCGACGGCCTCAACGACGACCTCGACTTCTGCACCGACGCCCGTCCTGAGCAGACCCTCGCCGTGGTGAGTGGCTGGGCCGAGGCGATCTGGGAGACCGGGCGCGACTTCGGCACGATCGGCATCCAGAAGCACGGTTCCCGCATCGAGATCACCACCTACCGTGCGGAGTCCTACGACGGGGTGACGCGCAACCCGGTGGTCTCCTACGGCACGTCGCTGGTGGACGACCTGTCCCGCCGCGACTTCACCATCAACGCGATGGCGGTGTCGGTGCCCGGGCACGAGTTCACCGATCCGTTCGGCGGCCTCGCGGACCTGGCCGCCCGGGTGATCCGGACGCCCGATGCGCCGTCGATCTCGTTCGGTGACGATCCGCTGCGCATGCTGCGGGCCGCCCGGTTCGCCGCGAAGCTGCGCTTCACTGTGGACGAGCCGGTAGTCGCGGCGATGCGCGACATGGCCGCTGATCTCGACCGGATCACCGCGGAACGGATCCGGGACGAGTTCACCAAACTGATGTGCAGCGCCGATCCGATCACCGGGCTGCGCCTGCTTGTCGACACCGGGCTGGCCGACCGGTTCCTGCCGGAACTGGCCGGTCTGAAACTCGAGATCGACGAGCACGCCCAGCACAAGGACGTCTACGAGCACACGCTGATCGTGGTCAGCAACGCGATGCGTCTGGAGGGTGACGAGGCCCCCGACTTCGTGCTGCGGATGGCCGCGCTGATGCACGACGTCGGCAAGCCCGCCACCAAGGCGGTCGGCCGGGACGGCCGGGTCAGCTTCCACCACCACGAGGTGGTCGGCGCCCGGCTCACCAAACAGCGGATGAAGGCACTCAGGTACCCCAAGGACGTGACCTCCGAGGTGGTCGGGCTGGTCGCTCTCCACCTGCGGTTCTACGGGTACGGCCGGGGCGAGTGGACCGATTCGGCGGTGCGCCGGTACGTCACCGACGCCGGCCCGCTCCTGTCGAGGTTGCACAAGCTGACCCGCTCCGACGTGACGACCCGGAACCGGCGCAAGGCCGCCCAGCTGGCCGCCGACTACGACGCGCTGGAGGACCGGATCGCCCGGATCGCGGCCGAGGAGGACCTGGCCAAGGTCCGCCCCGACCTGGACGGCAACGCGATCATGGAGCTGCTCGGGGTGCCGCCCGGCCCGGTCGTCGGCCAGGCCTGGCGTCACCTGAAAGAGCTCCGGCTCGACCGCGGCCCGCTGGACCACGAGGAGGCCGAGGCGGAACTCCTCAAGTGGGCCCGCGAACAGGGCCACATCGCCTAATTGCGGGTGACGGTGAGGATCGCGTCGTTGAACTGCCTCGGCAGCGTCGCCTCCTCCAGCGGGATTCCGTCGGCGGTGAACAGTTCGGCGTGGCGGCTGCCGATGGCCAGGATCCGGCCGTCGCCCAGGAACAACGCCTGGCCGCTGATCGGGTCGCCACGCAGGGCCCCGGTGGTGGTGTCCGCGATGCGGGTCGACGTCGAGAAGTCCTCATCCTGCACCCTGACCAGCACCGAGCGACCATCCGGCGACCAGGCGTCCGTGCTGGCCGGCACGCCGGTCATCGGGATGCTCCGTACCAGCTTTCCGGTGTCGGCCGAGTAGATGTCGGCGGATGCGACGACGGCGGCCCGGGCCTCGGAGCGGGGCACGTTGTCGTCCCGGCGTCCGACGGCCACCTCGCGGCCGTTCGGCAGCCAGGTGAAGTAGCAGAGGTCCGGGCAGAAGTAGCGGATCGCGGAGTTCTCGAACACACGGTGTGACTTGGTGGCCACGTCGTAGACGGCGAAACCGTCCGGCGTGGGCAGCAGCAGTCGCGAACCGTCGGGCGACCACTCCGGCTTGGAGTCGATGTCGAACTGCATCCGGACGCCGATCGTGTCCACCGTGCGGTCGGCGGCGTCGAGAACGCGTACCTTTCCGCTGCCGGTCGAACCGGCGAACAGCTTGCCGTCCGCCGACATGCCCAGCGGGTCGTAGGCGAAGGCCAGTTGCCGGTACCGGCCGGTGGATCGGTCGAGCGACACGTACATCTTGCTGTCGTCGGCGCCGGGGAGCGTCAACATGCTGACGGTCGCGCCGCCGGGAAGCCGGTACGGGCTCTTGATGCTGAAGCCGGGCAGGGCACGGGTGAGCACCGAGGGCGTCACGGTGACCGTCGGGGCCGGCTCCACCACCGGTTGCGGCGCCTCGCGGCGCAGCGCCACGTAGGGCACGGCGACGGCGGCGAACATGACGACGACGAAGGCGCCGAGTGCGGTGCGGCGCCGGCGCCGGATCCGCCGGCCGCGGGCCCGCGCCACGGTGGCGAGGTTCTCCGTGAGCGGCGCCCCGTCGGCGAGGTCGAGTACGGCGTCGCGCAAGCTCTCCTCCAGGTCCCTCATCGGGCTCCCCCCATCGACGTGATCCGGTCGCCGACCATGTCGCGCAGTTTCACCAGCGCACGGGACGCCTGGCTGGCCACGGTCCCGGGCCGGCAACCGAGGGCCTCAGCCGTCTCCTCCACCGAGCGGTCCTCCAGGTAGCGCATGACCAGCACGGCCCGTTGCCGGGCCGGGAGCGAGAGCAGCGCCTGCTGCACCGTGATCCGGTCGGCGACACGTTGATCGTGGCGGTCACCCGCGGCGACATCGGGTACGTCGGCGACCGTCACCTCGTTCTGCCGGCCGGGACGGCGCCAGGCGGACGCGCGGTCGTTGTAGATGATCTTTCGGACGTACGCCTCGGCGTCGGTGTGAATGCGCGGCCATCGTGCGTACGCCTTGGCCAGTGCACCCTGCACCAGGTCCTGCGCGGCCTCACGGTCACCCGTCAGTGCGTGCGCGATCCGGAGCAGTGACTGCCCCCGGGCCGCGACGAACGCGGTGAACTCATCCTCGAGTGACTGCCTCACCGGTCACCTCCGCCGGGCATGACGCGCGAGGGATCCAGATCTTTGCATCCGGTTTCCGGCTCTTACTTCTCTTGCGTCGGAACGGTAGCGTCCTGTCCATGATCGCCGTACGCAACCGGGCCCTGGCCGCACTGCTGGCCGTCGCGCCCGCCGCCGCGCTCCTGGCCGGCTCACCGGCACAGGCCGCGGATCCCGCCATCGTCATCAAGTCCGCCTCGGTCAGCCGGGACACCGTCGTCCTCAGCTCCAAGGCCGGCTGCACGAATGTGACCTTCACAGCGGTGCTGAGCGCGCCCATCCCGGACGGAAGCCCGGCACCGAGCGGAATCCGCGTCGACCTGGAGGGTCCCACGCCCCGCGACGACCACCTGCGCGGGAAGGACCTCACCCGGGTGGGGTCGACGACCACGTACCGGGCCACGGTGCCGCTGTGCGGCAGTGACCACTCCGGTCGCTACCTGGCCATCGTGTCCGGCGGTGTCTACACCGGACCCGGCCAGGCCACATACATCGACCCCGCCTTCTTCGACATCTCGATCCTGCGGCCGTCGAAGCTGACGCTCAACGCGTCGCCCGAGCCGGTGCGCAAGGGACAGAAGATCACCGCCAAGGGCGTGCTGAAGGTGAACGGCAAGACGTACGCCAAGGCGACCGTGAAGGTCTGGTTCAAGGCGACCGGGGCGACCACCTGGACCTACCGGGGTGCCGCCACCACGAACAGCAAGGGCTACTACAGCAAGCGATTCACCGCCACCCGGAGCGGCGTCTGGAAGGCCGTCTACGAGGGCGACTGGAAGCGCAACGCCGCGGTCGCCGGTGACGCCGTCAAGGTGCGGTAACTTCACCGGACCCACGAGGCAGACTTGGCGCATGTACGTCATCGAGTCGCCGATCGGCCCGCTCGGTGTGGTCGTCGACGGTCCAGCTGTGGTCGGTGTGCGTTTCGCCGCCCGGCCGGGCCCGTCCACCGACCACCCGGCGGCCGGGGAACTGCGCGCCTATTTCGCCGGTGAGCTCACCGACTTCACCGTGCCGTTCGAGCTGCGCGGCGGGTCGGAGTTCGAGCGGGCGGTGTGGGCCGAGATAGCCCGGATCCCGTACGGCGAGACGATCACCTACGGGGCGATCGCCACCGCCCTCGGCGACCCGGGCGCGGCACGGGCGGTCGGTACGGCCTGCAACCGCAATCCGGTTCCGGTGATCGTGCCGTGTCATCGCGTGGTCGGTGCCGGCAACAAGATGGTCGGCTTCGGCGGTGGCCTCGACCGTAAACGCCGCCTCCTGGAGCTGGAGGCGGGAGTGGCGCTGCTCCGATCGTGGATGTGAGAAGGCCGGCCCACGATGTGAGCCGGCCTTCTCAGCGCGATCGGGTCAGCGCTCGATCTCACCGGAGATGAACGCCTCGACGGCCGCGTGGGCGTCGTGGTCGCTGTACTGCACGGGCGGGGACTTCATGAAGTAGGAGGACGCCGACAGGATCGGGCCACCGATGCCGCGGTCCTTGGCGATCTTCGCGGCGCGGACCGCGTCGATGATCACGCCGGCCGAGTTCGGGGAGTCCCACACCTCGAGCTTGAGCTCGGCGTTCAGCGGGGTGTCACCGAAGGAACGACCCTCGAGACGGATGTACGCCCACTTGCGGTCGTCGAGCCACGGCACGTGGTCGGACGGGCCGATGTGCACGTCACTCTTGATCATCTCGTGCGGGATCTGCGAGGTCACCGACTGGGTCTTCGAGATCTTCTTGGAGACCAGACGGTTGCGCTCGAGCATGTTCATGAAGTCCATGTTGCCGCCGAAGTTGAGCTGGTACGTGCGCAGCAGTTCCACCCCGCGGTCCTCGAACAGCTTCGCCAGCGCGCGGTGCACGATGGTGGCGCCGACCTGGCTCTTGATGTCGTCGCCGACGATCGGCACGCCCGCGTCGGTGAACTTCTGCGCCCACTCCGGGTCGGAGGCGATGAAGACCGGCAGCGCGTTCACGAAGGCGACACCTGCGTCGATGGCGGCCTGCGCGTAGAACTTGTCGGCCTCCTCGGAGCCCACCGGGAGGTAGGAGACCAGGACGTCGACCTCAGCGTCCTTGAGGGCCTGCACGACGTCGACCGGCTCGGCCGACGACTCCTCGATGATCTCGCGGTAGTACGTGCCCAGACCGTCGAAGGTCGGGCCGCGCTGCACGGTGACGCCGGTCGGCGGCACGTCGGTCAGCTTGATCGTGTTGTTCTCGCTGGCGACGATCGCCTCACTGAGATCCATGCCGACCTTCTTGGCGTCCACATCGAACGCCGCGACGAACTTCACGTCGGATACGTGGTATTCGCCGAAGGTCACGTGCATGAGACCCGGGACGCGGTCGTTGGGGTCGGCGTTCTTGTAGTACTCCACGCCCTGCACGAGGGACGAGGCGCAGTTACCCACACCGACGATGGCGACGCGGACGGAGCCCATCGCGTTTGCCTCCTTGTTGTTCATCACGGCCGGTCCGGGTGCGGACGCGGTGTTTCTGGGGGAGCCGTTCCCGCCGCCGGCGTTCCGCCGGCGGGAGCGGGGTCAGGGATGCCGGTGAGCCCGGCGCGATTACGGAAGGCAGGGGTACGACCGGAGCGCTCGTTGGTGATCAGTTCCTCGAGCCAGCGGACCTCTCGCTCACACGCGTCCAGGCCGTGGCGCTGCAGCTCCAGGGTGTAGGCGTCGAGGCGGTCGGCGGCCCGGGCCAGGATCTCGCGCAAACCCTCGCGACGCTCCTCGATCCGGCGGCGGCGGCCTTCCAGGATGCGCAGCCGGGTGGCGCGATCGGTCCTGGAGAAGAAGGTGAAGTGCACCCCGAAGCCGGCGTCGTCGTAGGTCTCCGGGCCGGCCTGGGTGAGGAGCTCGGCGAAGTGTTCCTTGCCCTCCGCCGTGATCTTGTAGACAACCCGCCCCCGCTTGCTGGTCATCGGGGGAACAATGTCGTCGCTGGCCTCGGCCTCACTGATCCAGCCGGCGAGCTTCAGCCGCTTCAGAGTGGGGTACAGAGTGCCGTAACTGATCGCGGCGCGGAGCGTGCCGAGTTTGGTCGCGAGTTCCTTGCGGAGCTCGTACCCATGCATCGGGGCCTCCTGAAGGAGACCGAGGATCGCCAACTCGAGCACTGGCCCTCCCTCGAACTGTGCTCCCGGACGAGAACTGTGCTCCCGAACGAAGCTGGATCCCGATGTATCGGCCCGATACATCGTAACCGTAGATCGGGAGGCGAACCTGTGCAACTCGGCCATCCTTCGCAGTCGCCGCGCCACGCTGCGTGATGACGGTCGCCGCAGCGGCGGGGACCGCGTACTCTCTTCGCCATGCGCACGCAGCGGCAGGTTGTCGACTACTCGCTACAGAGGCGAGCAGTCCTGCGTGACGTCAAAAACGGCCGGATCGGCACGCTCGAGGTCTGCGACGCGTCTCCTTACTTGCGAAACGCCGCGACTTTTCATGGCGAGCCGACCGAAGAACGGTGCCCGATCTGCCGCCGGGACAACCTGACACTGGTGCACTACGTCTATGGCGACGAGCTCAAGCAGTCCGCCGGCCAGGCGCGGAAGTTGGCCGAGCTCCCGGTGCTCGCGATGACGCTGCGTGAGTTTCAGGTTTTCGTCGTCGAGGTCTGCCGTTCCTGCTCGTGGAACCACCTCATCGAACGGTTCGTTCTCGGCCGCGACGGCCTCGCTGCGGACGAGATGTTGCACACCGACGTTATGGTCTCGTCCGGTGGAGGGGGATCCCACCGGACAGGTCAGACGTCACACGGCGGGGAGGTTCGGCGATGAAGATGAACCGGATCGATCTCGCTAACGTGTACGAGTTTGTGACCGGAGAACGGTCAACGCAGACAAGAGACAAGGGGGCTGCCGGGATCGCAGCCCACAACGCCCGCTCGAGGCGCAGCGTCGGGACGGCCCGTCCGGGCCTTTCGACCGCGCCCCCGCGACCGGTAGGTGTGAGGGAATGAACGCGTACGGCGATTCGCAGTCCGCACGAGCCCGGGTCCAAGTACCCGGGCCGTCCGCTGCTACCACGCCTGACGACGAACCACGGAACGTGGCCAAGCCCGGACCGGACGCATATCGACGTCCATCCGGTGCCGCCGCGGTTCCCGGCTCGTCGGGACGGGCGTCGGTGGGCAGTGCCTCCGCTGCCCGGGCGTCGGTCGGCTCCGCATCCGTAGGGTCCGCGGCGGTGGGTTCGGCGCCACCGGGCCGTGCCGCGGTGGGCTCGGCAGCTCCGGGGCGTGCCTCGGTGGGTGCCGCGGCTGTCGGCGGCCGTGCCTCGGTCGGTGCCGCCCCGGTCGGCGGCCGTGCCTCGGTGTCACCCGGTGGACCGGGTGGCCCGGGTGGGCCCGGCGGTGGCGGTGGCTCCGGAGGTTCCGGTGGCAGCGGCGGTAAGAAGGGCCGTGGCAAGGCGGACAAGAAACACCGCCGTGCCAACATCCTGACCGCGGCCGCCGCGGTGCTGGTCATCCTGCTCGGCGTCGGCATCGTCGGAGGCACCTACTTCTTCGACGACATCAAGCTGCCGCCGCCCAAGGCCGAAGACCAGATGAACACGTTCCTCCTCGCGGGCGGTGGCAAGTCGCCACAGGTGCTGCAGAAAAC
Organism: Actinoplanes sp. NPDC023801; assembly: GCF_040639655.1. Taxonomy (NCBI): domain Bacteria; kingdom Bacillati; phylum Actinomycetota; class Actinomycetes; order Micromonosporales; family Micromonosporaceae; genus Actinoplanes; species Actinoplanes sp. NPDC023801. Next base: position 199,692 of record NZ_JBFAAI010000006.1, read on the forward strand.
CGGCTCGCCGCGGATCAACGTGCCGTACCAGCGGATGAGCCCGAACATCATGAACGCCGTGATCGCTGCGGAGGACATGAACTTCCGCAGCCACAACGGCATCGACATGAAGGGCATCGCCCGCGCCGCGTGGAACAACTTCACCGGTGGCGAGCTGCAGGGCGCGTCGACGATCACCCAGCAGTACGCCCGGCACGTGGCTGACGAGAAAGAGATCAGCTACAGCCGGAAGCTGCGCGAGGCGGTGATCGCCCGCAAGCTGGAGTCCGAGTACGGCAAGGACGAGATCCTCGGCATGTACCTGAACTTCATCGACCTCGGTCGCGGACGGTACGGCGTCGAGTCGGCCGCGAACGGCTACTTCAACGCCACGGTGATGAAGGACACGAAGAACGAGATCAACGTCTACCAGGCCGCGGTCCTCGCCTCGATCATCAAGCAGCCCTACAAGACGAACACCCACCCCGGCTACGACCCGGCCAACAACGAGGTCGAGGCCAAGCAGCGCTGGGAGTACACGCTCAAGAACATGCTCGAGATGGGTGCGATCACCCAGGAGCAGTACGACAAGCGGCAGTACCCCAAGGTCAACCCGCCGACCTCCACCTCCAAGAACGCCCTGGAGAACAAACCGGTCAGCATGGTCATGCGCCACGTGCTCTTCGAGTTGAAGGAACTCGGCATCACCGAGGAGATGCTGGAAAAGGGTGGTTACACGGTCACCACCACGATCAACCCGAAGGTGCAGGCGGCAGCCGAGAAGGCCGGCTCCCGGCTGAGCCAGACGTCGCCGATGTACAAGCGGCCGAAGACGTACCAGGCCTCGGTGATCGGCATCGACCCGAAGAGCGGCGAGGTGCTCGGCTACTACGGCGGCGACGACCCGAACGGCATCGACTACGGCGGCTACATGCAGGGTGACGGTAGCGGCGTCCCCAGTGACGGCAGCGGTGGTCAGTCCCCGGGTTCGACCTTCAAGATCTACACGCTGGCCGCGGGCCTGCGGGCGGACTACTCGTTCGACACGATCTGGGACGCGACCAAGAAGAAGGCGAACGGCGATGTGATCAGCAACGCCGGCGCCGACGACAAGACGCTGTGCCAGGGCAAGAGCACCTTCTGTGACCTGGAGTTCGCGACCGTCAAGTCGTACAACTTCCCGTTCTACTGGATGGCTGACCAGATCGGCCAGGAGAAGGTCATCGAGGCGGCCCGCGACGCCGGCGTCGGCACGATGTGGACCGACGGCGGCAAGAAGATCGACCTCACCAAGAAGGAGAACGCGAGCAAGTTCGCGAACAACTTCGACAACGAGGTCGCGTTCGGCCAGTACCGTGTGGTGCCGCTGGAGCACGCCGCGGGTGTCGCCACCATCGTCAACGGCGGTGTCCGGCACAAGGCCCACTTCGTCAAGCAGGTCCGCCAGCGCGATCCGAAGACCGGCACCGAGACTGTCCGCTACACCGCCGGCAAGAAGGGCGATCGGGTCTTCGACGCGGACAAGACGTCCGACCTGCTGGGTGTGCTGAAGAAGATCCCGGGCGCCGCCGGCAACACGGTCGAGGGCCGGGAATCGGTCGGCAAGAGTGGCACCTGGGAGATCAAGGTCGGCTCCAAGCGCCTCAGCGGTGACACCTGGTTCGTCGGTGGCATTCCGCAGCTCGCCGCGACCGTGTGGGTCGGTGGGGCGGGCAAACGTGTGCCGCTGAAGGAGAAGGACGGCGGCAACATGTTCGGATCCGGCACCCCTGCCGCGATCTGGGAGGAGTTCCTCGAGACCGCCGCCGAGGCGATGAAGTGGGAAGAGGAGAAGTTCCCGGAGCGCATCCGGACCGGTGACGCCACCAAGGGCAACGGCGTCAAGCCGGTGGAACAACCCGGCATCGATCAGAACAGCGTGTTCTGCCAGCTGACACCGAACGACCCGCTGTGCCAGGGCGGCGGCAACGGCGAAGACGGCGGAGACGACGACGACGACGACGCGAACCCCGGCAACAACAATGGCGGGCCCAACAACGGTGGCGGTGGCGGACCAGGCCCCCGGTAGCTATCAGGACCTGACAGCGGCGCCCATCCTCTCGACGAGGGCGGGCGCCGCTCCCTTATCGGGACCTGTGGATCTCAGGAAGATCGGTGTGCCGCACGTGGCCGATGGCCCCCGGGCGCCCGGGATGCGGCATGATGCCAAGACATGAGCGCCCAACCACCCACAGAACGGCCCGACGTCTCCAGAGCGACCTCGGACGGTTTCGTGCGCGGGCTCTCCGAAGCCATCGGCGGACCGCTCGGTGCCCACGCCGTCCCGCCGGACTCCAGGCCCGGCCGGTTCTGGACCGCGCCGCGGATCGTGATGGCTCTCGCCTGCCTGATCCTCGCTCTGTCCTGGGTGCAGAAGTCCCCCTGCATGGACGGCAACTGGCAGAAGAACATCCAGTACACGCGGTACTGCTACACCGACGTGCTGGCTCTCTACTTCGCCGAGGGACTCAACGAGGGCAAGGTCCCCTATCAGGACCACCCCGTCGAGTACCCGGTCGTCACCGGCTACTTCATGGGTGCGCTCGGCCTGCCGGTGCACGCCTACGGCGAGACCCACCCCGACATCAACCAGGGCAGCTGGTTCTACAACGTCAACGCGCTGGTGCTGTCCCTGCTGGCGGTGATGAGCGTGGCGATCGTGCTGTCGCTCCGGCGCCGCCGGCCGTGGGACGCGGCGATCTTCGCGGTCTCCCCGATCATCGTGGTCACCGCCACGATCAACTGGGACTTCCTGGCGATCGGTCTGTTCGCCGTCGGCCTGGCCCTGTGGGTGAAACGACACCCGATGTGGGCCGGCGTCTTCTTCGGATTAGGGGCCGCGGCGAAACTGTGGCCGGTGTTCATCCTCGGGCCGATCCTGATCCTGGCGTTGCGCACCGGCCGGCTACGGTCGTTCTTCAGCTCCTTCACGATGGCCGGCGTCACCTGGCTCATGGTCAACCTGCCGGTGATGATCCTGTGGCACGAGAGCTGGCTGCGGTTCTTCCGGCTCAACGACGAACGGCCGATCGACTGGGGCACCTTCTGGTACATCGGTCGATACCTGGACGGCAAGTGGAACACGGGAACGGCCGGCGACCAGGGCCCGTTCCAATGGCTCAGTGACCACATCCCCGAGCTCAACCGCCTGTCGTACGCGCTCTTCGCCCTCTGCTGCCTCGGGATCCTGATGCTGGGCCTGCTGGCCCCGCGCCGTCCACGGCTCAGCCAGCTCGCCTTCCTGGTCGTGGCTGCCTTCTTGCTGTTCAGCAAGGTGTGGTCCCAGCAGTACGTGTTGTGGCTCATCCCGCTGATCGCCCTGGCCCGCCCGAAGTGGGGAGCGGTCGTCGCCTGGACCGTCGCGGAGATCGGTTACCTCGCCGCCTTCTACGCCGAGCTGATGGGTGCCGGCGGCAAGTCGGTCATCCCCGAGGGCACCTTCGTGCTCGCCTCCACCGCCCGTTTCGTCACCGTGGCAGTCCTGTGCGGCCTGGTGATCAGGGAGATCTGGCGGCCCGAGCTCGACGTGGTCCGGGAGTCCTACGGCGGTGCCGACCCGGACGCGGGCGTGCTCGACGGGCCGGAGCAGCCGTGGATCAGCCGTCTGCGCCGGACGTTCGGCCTGGGCCCCTCACTGGAGGCTCCACCCCCGCCCCCCGTTCACGAGGGCAGCAGCGCGGCTCCGATCGGCGCGCCTAGTCAAGGGTGAACACGACGGCGCCCGGGACGTCCTCGCGCCGCAGACCGAGACTCTCCACCGGCAGGTCGCCGGCATTCTCCCAGGAGGTGCCGGCGATGTGGTCGCTGAGCAGCAGCACCCGCCGGACACCGAGCGAATCGAGATAGGCCACGCTGGCGGCGTCGGGGAACGCGGCGACCTTGGCGCGCAGTTCGGCCTGGGCGCGGGCGTTGAAGGTGCCGCCACCGTTGGTGACGTCCTGGAATTTCGAGGTGGTCCAGAGCTGCACGGTCTGGTCGGTCAGCTCGGCGGTCGGCAGCACGAGCATCGGGCCGGGCACCGTCCGCATGGCGGCCGGCTGGACCGGAACGATCGGGTGGGCCGTGGTGTTCCAGCCCTCCAGCGCGACCAGGAACAGCGGGACCAGCGTGGCCAGGCGCAGCCACGGGCCCGGCCACGGCGGGATCCGCTGGGCGGCGAGATGCTCGGCCCGGCGCACGAAGTCGTCGACGGCTCCGGCCGCCAGGATCGCCAGGATCAGCGTCACCCACAGCATCAGGCGGCCCGGGATGCGCAGGTCGAACGAGGCCGGGAAATGGCCGAACAGCGGCATGTAGGTCCAGCGGCCGTCGAAGAAGCTGGTTCCCAGGGTGAGCACGATCGAGACGGCCAGGGCGGTCACCAGCAGCAGGCGGTGCCGGAGCCGCCAGATCGACAGGAACAGGCCGGCCAGGGCCAGTGCGTAGAGGGCGAAGCCCGGCAGCAGCGACATCTCGGCCGCCCAGCCGAGCGACGACCGTAGCGACTCGTGCGCGGCGCCCCAGACCCGTGACTCGGCCGGGCCGATCAACAGGCTACGCGGCGGTGGCGAGAAGAAGGTGATCTCCTCCAGCCGGGAACCGGTGTCGTCGCGCCGGATGTACGGCACCGCGATCAGGATGCCGACCGCCGCGAAGATCGTGGCGCCCATGATGTTGATGTTGGTGAGCAGCACGCCGACGAGCGGCTTCCGCCGCGCCTTCAGCGGCCCCGTGGGGCGGGGCGGCGGAGTCGGGCGGCGGAAGAAGCGGAGGAACCGCAGGAACCGGGGAAGCCGGGAGCGGCTCCGCCGGGGTGGGCTCTCCAGCACGTCCGCCTTGGACAGATCAAGCGCGGGCTGGACCGCGGTGTCCTTCAGCGGCTCGGCGGCCTTCGCGATCGCCTGAGCGCGGCCGGCTTCCGACGTGGGCTGCACCTTGCCGACCTGGGGCTGGGGTTGCACCTTGCCGGCCGGCGGCACAGCCTGAGCCCTACCGGGTTCCGGAGTCGTTCCCGCCTTGGCCTGCTGCGGGTTCGCTCCAGGCCTGTCGGATGCCGGATTCGCCTCGGGTTTGCCTGGCTCCGGCTTGCTCGGCTCCGGCTTACCCAACTGGAGCTTTCCAGGCTCGGGCTTGCCTGGCTCGGGCTTTCCAGGCTCGGGCTTTCCAGGCTCGGGTTTGCCGGGCTCCGGCGCCGTCGGTGAAGCCTTGTCCTTCGGCGCGCCGTCTTTCGGGGCTGCCGCGGTGCCGTCTTCCGGGGCCGTCGATGGAGTACCGGTCTTCGGCAGGGCGGCCGGATCCCGGTCCTTCCTGGGCAGCGGGCGGAGATGATGCACCACGCCGGCAAGGAAGAGACAGAGCAGCAGCACACCCAGGACGTACGCGAAGGGGACACCCAGGGAGAAGCCGAGCGAGAGTTGCCAGATCGCGACGAGCCAGCCGGTGATCGCCCAGGTGGCGCTGCGTCGTTCGGCGCGGAATCCGTGCCGCAGCGAGTAGCCGTGGCCGCGGGCCAGCATGGCCAGGGCCAGCGGGATGCCACCCGCCGAGATGATGTCGAGGTGGCCCTCCTGCGCCAGCCGCCACGGCGCGTAGGCGAACGCCACCGCCGCCACCGCCGCACCGGTTCGCAGGGCGCCGAGCTGTCGTACCAGGGCATAGGCACCGATCACGAGCAGAGCATGAGCCAGCACGAACAACACGTTGTAGCGCAGGATCGCGGCGCTCGGCCCGGTGCCGAGCATCCCGGCGAGCGCGTAGCCTAGGAGGCTGTCGCCGAACGCGAAGGCGTCGGCGGCCGGGAAGTACGAGTTCGACTGCCACAGCCGGACCGGGTCGGTGATCAGGATGTGGCCTAGCCAGGACAACTGCCAGGCCTGCCGGGAGGGATCACCGAGGTCCTGCGGAAGCGTGTACATCGGGTAGCGCAGAGCCGGCCAGGTCATCGCCACGGCCAGCAGGCAGCCCGCGTAGACCATCAGGGCGTACTCGTGGATCAGGGAACGCAGCGACGCCCGTAGCCCGCGGCGCAGCAGGCCGGGCTGCTGGTCCGGCGTCGCGGCGAAGGCCGACCACGGGTCCGGCGGGGCACCGGGAGGTCGCGTCGCCGGCAGTGGCTGCCGCTTCTTCGTACCCCCGCCGGTGTGCTTCGGATCTTTGTTTTCAGGCTTGCTGGGCTCGTCGGCGACGGTCAGCGGGACGACCGCCGCTGAGGACTTGTCCTTGGTGGCCTTCGCCGGGCGACTTCCGCGAGCGAACAGCCCGAACCGCCGCCGGTGTCCCGGCGCGGCGGCAGGCTCAGGCGCCGCCGCTTTGTCGGAAGCGGGCGGGATCGGCTTCGGCTGCTCGGTCATGACCCTCCCCGTGGGCGGTGCGTCAGTTACCCGCCCGCTCCCGCAGCAGGGCGATGTCGGCGGTCTGGCCCTCCACTCCGCCGGGCGTCTCCACAATGGCCGGAGCGCCGGAGGCGCGGATGGCGGCGATCACCAACTCGGGGTCGATCTTCCCATTACCGAGGTTGTCGTGCCGGTCCTGGCCGGAGTCGAATCCACCCTTCGAATCGTTGGCATGGATCAGGTCGATCCGCCCGGTGATCGCCTTGACCCGGTCGACGACGCCGACCAGGTCCTCCCCGCCGGCGAACGCATGGCAGGTGTCCAGGCAGAAGCCGGCACCGAACGAGCCGACCGCCTCCCACAGCCGGGCCAGGTCGTCGAAGCGCCTGGCACACGCGTTGTCGCCACCGGCGGTGTTCTCGATCAGCACCGGCAGGGGCAGCCCACCGTCCTTCTCCGCATACTCGAAGGCCTTCCGCCAGTTCGCGAAGCCGGCCGCGAGGTCCGCGCCGGCACCCACGTGTCCACCGTGCACGATCAGGCCTTTCGCGCCGATCTCGGCGGCCGCCCGGGCGTGTGCCATGAGCAGTTTGCGGCTCGGGATGCGGATCCGGTTGTTGGGGGACGCGACGTTGACGATGTACGGCGCGTGGACATAGACGTCGATCGCCGACGCACGGAGAAGCTCGGCATCCTCGCGCGGTTTGGGCGAATTGTATTTCTGTGGGTCGGTCAGGAAGAACTGCACGGCCTCGGCGCCACGGGCGGCGGCCTCGGCCAGCGGGTCGGCTGAATCGACGTGGGCTCCGATGCGCATGGGACGAGCCTACGACGCGGGTACGACGCTTCTCCCCCGCGTCACCGGCGTCTGTCACGAGTCGTTAGCTCCATTGATCACGCTTGACGGATGCCGGTACAGGCCGGCGTTGAACTGGGGGATGGTGCATGTCGCGGCAGTTCCGATACCGGATGGCGGCTCTGGTGCTGAGTGGTTTGATCATCGGCGCCCCGCTGCTCACGAACGGGACGGCGAGCGCCGACCAGTTGGAGGCGAACGACCGCCAGGTGAGTTTCGGCGGCGCCGGCGTGCTCGGCCTGTCCTGCGGTTCTCAACCGAGCGTCGAGTCGATGACCGTTCCGGCCAGCAGTGTCGTCCGGGTGGTCAATCAGACCGGGCACGACGCGCAGCTGAAACTCGCCGGGGCGCCGAGGGGCACCATCCCGGCGGACGGCGCCGCCGAGGTGGTGTTCCGGCGGGGCACCACGGCGGTGCTGCTCACCCCGGACTGCTCGCTCGGTGAGGACACGAGGCCGGTGCTGGTCACCGCGGCCCCGTCGGCTTCCTCCGAGGAGCCGGGGCCGACCCCGGTGCCGGCGAGCGGCGGTGCCTCGGCGGTGATGTCTAAGCCGGCGGCCGGTTCCGGCTCGCCGTCGCGTACCTCGGCCGGTTCGACGCTGCCGGACACGATCGCCCCGGCGTCGCGGCCGGCCCGTACCGCTCCGGGGGACTCCCGGCGTGGCGTTCGCCGTCCGGCCGAGTCGCGTCCGGCGAGCGCGTTGCAGGCCGCCACGACGGCGGCGCAGGCGATGCCGCAGGGCGACATCAACCCCAGGATCAAGGCCGGAACAATTCGGGGTACGGCCGGAATCGGCGCCCCCGCGTTCGCCGGCATGCCGCCCGGCGACCGGAAGGCGATCGTGCCCCCGGTACCGCCGCAGGACCGGCCCGTGCCGTCGGCGACGGAGACCGGGGCCGACGGTGCCCTGCCGGTGGTGGAGACGACCGAACCGGGCGGTTTCCGGGCTGCGGAGCCGGTCGCGGCGGTGGGCCGGATCGAGGACGGGCATCCGCTGGGCCTGCTCGGGCTGACAGCTCTGGTGTGTGTCCTCGGCGTGGCAACCGCCGCGATTCGGGCAATCGTGTCGCAACGTGCATCTCGTACAAATATGGCGTAAGCTCCGACTTAGAGGCTCCGCGGGGCGTACGCGTCCAACCTCATCGGTGTGGTCGTTCCTCCCCAGGTCCCACCCAACGAATCGGGCCGGACGCCCCGCGGCTCTCCATCGGCGACCCCGTCCCTCGGACGGGGTCGCCGTTTTTGGGTCCTGTGCCCGACCTGGGTATGCTGGCTCGGTTCGCAGTGTGTTCGCCGTGGGCGCATGTCTCCCACGGCTTTCTTCTGCGAGCGACACAAGACCTCCTGCCACGGAGAGACCGTGGCCGCTAAGCCCACAGGAGGTGAGACAGTCTTGCGTCATTACGAACTCATGGTGATCCTCGACCCTTCGCTCGAGGAGCGCACCGTCGCACCGTCGCTCGATCAGTACCTGAACGTGATCAGGACCGCGGGTGGCTCGGTGGAGAAGCTCGACGTCTGGGGCCGTCGCCGGCTCTCGTTCGAGATCAACAAGAAGGCTGAAGGCATCTACGCGGTCGTTGACCTGCAGGCGACGCCCGAGGCCGTGGCCGAGCTGGACCGTCAGCTCCGGCTCAACGAGTCCATCCTGCGCACCAAGGTCATCCGTCCCGAGACCCGCTGAGCCGTTTTTGTCAGAGGGTCCTGAGACCCTTTGCATCAACGACCCGAGCGGCGAGGAGAAGTTTCATGGCTGGAGAAACCGTAATCACGGTCGTTGGCAACCTGGTCAACGACCCTGAGATGCGTTACACCAACTCGGGGGCGGGTGTCGCCTCGTTCCGCATCGCCTCGACGCCGCGGACGCTGGACCGGCAGAGCGGCGAGTGGAAAGACGGCGAGGCGCTCTTCCTCACCTGCAACATCTGGCGTGAGGCCGCCGAGCACGTCGTCCAGTCGCTGCAGCGCGGCGCCCGGGTGATCGTGCAGGGCCGGCTGCGTCAGCGGTCCTACGAGACCAAAGAGGGCGAAAAGCGTTCCTCCTACGAGCTCGAGGTGGACGAGATCGGTCCCTCCCTGCGCTACGCCACGGCGACGGTGCAGAAAGCGGTCCGGTCCGGCGGCGGCGGTGGCTTCGGCAACTCCGGGGGCGGTTACGGCTCCGGTGGTGGCGGCAACAGGCAGTCCGGTGGCAACAACAACAGTGGCGGCGGCGGTCGGGGCAACAGCAACGACTTCGACGACCCCTGGTCCACGGCTGCGCCGGCATCCGGCGGCCGCTCCGGCGGTGGCAACTCCTCGTTCGGCGACGATGAGCCTCCCTTCTGAGCCCACGGGCTTCCCGATCATCAACAGGAGTTTGAGCAATGGCTAAGGCCGCTGCGCTTCGCAAGCCGAAGAAGAAGGTGAACCCGCTCGACAAGGACGGGATCACCTACATCGACTACAAGGACACCGCGCTTCTGCGGAAGTTCATCTCCGACCGCGGCAAGATCCGTGCCCGCCGCGTCACCGGTGTGACCTCCCAGCAGCAGCGGCAGATCGCCCGCGCGGTCAAGAACGCCCGTGAGATGGCGCTCCTGCCGTACACGGCCACGGCGCGCTGAGAGAGGACACCAAGATGAAGATCATCCTCACTCAGGAAGTGTCCGGCCTCGGCACCCCCGGCGACATCGTCGAGGTGAAGAACGGTTACGGCCGCAACTACCTGCTCCCGCAGGGGTTCGCGATCCAGTGGACCAAGGGCGCCGAGAAGCAGGTCGTCGTGATCAAGCGGGCCCGCGAGGCTCGTGAGATCCGTGACCTCGGTCAGGCCAACGAGGTCAAGGGCCAGCTGGCCGGCCTCAAGGTCACGCTGAAGGCGCGCTCCGGCAACGGTGGCCGTCTGTTCGGCTCGATCACCCCGGCCGAGATCGTCGACGCGGTCAAGGCCGCCGGCGGCCCGGCGCTCGACCGTCGTCGTCTCGAGCTCCCCGGTCACATCAAGACCACGGGCTCGTACAACGTCCAGGTCAAGCTGCACCCCGAGGTGACCGCGACGTTCCCGGTGAACGTGGTGGCTGCCAAGTAGTCGTTCGTACTACGCCGAAACGGCGCGCTGGGCTCCGGCCCGGCGCGCCGTTTCGTTTCCGGCTGAGATTGCCACCGGTGACGGCTGGGATTCAGCTGAGGTCCTTGCCGAGGCCGGAAGTCAGCGGAGGCTGTTGCCGGTGATGGGATTCAGCGGAGGCTGTTGCCGGGGTGGGGACTCAGCTGAGGCTGTTGCCGGTGATGGCCGAGGCCAGCACCGTCGCGAGACCGCCGCCGACCACGGCCGCGGCCAAGCCCACACTCGCCGACTTCCAGGCCGTCGTGGCCGTTCGCAGCCCGTAGGCCACCAGCATGCTCAACGCCAGCGAGATGCCGAACTCCGGCGCGGCGTCGGCAAGCGTGTCCAGGGCGTGATCGCGTTGGCCGCTGTTCAGCAGGAAGATGCCCGCCACGAAGAGGACGACCGGCACGCCGTACCAGACGACGGTGTAACCGACCGCGGCGAGCGGGCTGCTCTCCTGGTCTTCCTGTTCCTCGTCGTCATCCGGGTCGAGCAGATCGTTCGGCCGGCCCGACGGGAAGTCGCCGGCCATCGGCCGTCGCTCGTAGGAGCCGGTGCCCTGGAAGGCACCGGTGCCCCGGCGCGGCGGCCAGGAAGTGTCCTCCTCCACGCCGGCACCCGGCGCGGCGCTCGGCGCCTGGATCACCGAGGTGGCGCTCAGGGCCAGATTCGACGATCCGCCGACCGCGGCTGAGCCGCTTGGCCGAAAGGGAGGAAAGTCCGACGTGTCGTAACGGCGGGACTCGCCCTCGGCCAGATCACTCTGGCGGGACAGCTCGCGGCGCCAGTCGGTCTCACCATCCTGCCCGGCGCCTCGATAGTCGGCCCCGCGCCGGCCGGCGCGTTCGGCTGCGAGCCAGTCCGCAAGAGGCGGACGGTCACCGAAGCCACCACCACCGGCGGGCGGCGGCGGATCGTCGCGGTCACCCCAGCCGCGGCGGGACGACGTGTCGGTCAGCGGGTCGGGCCGGCGTGCCGACGGGTCGCCGGGCGACGACACCTGGGCGCTGCCGTACACCGGCTTCTGCTGCGCGGCCCACGCCGGCCCGGAGGCGGGCGCCGAACTGCCCGCCGGTAATGCGCGAGCGGAGCCGTAACCGGGACGGCGAGGCTCCGACGGGATGTCGTAGCCCGACGGCTGCGACGGAACCCCGTAGGACGGCCCCTGAGGCCGCTGGGGCCGCTGCCGTTCCTCATCGGCCCAGGATGTCTCCCCGCCGTCCGGAGTGCCGTAGGGCGGCCGCTGCGGCGCCTGACGCTGCTGCCGTTCCTGGTCCAGCCACGACTGGCCGGGCGGCGGGCCGCCGTACGCGGGACGTTGTGGCTCCTGCCATGCCGGGCCGCTCGCGGGGGCGGCCGGCAACTCTCGGGCACCGTAGGCGGGCTGCTGCGGGGCCGACGGCCCGGCCGGGAGTTCCCGGGCACCGTAGGCGGGCCGCTGCGGTTGCACCGGCGGCCCGGCCGGAAGCTCACGGGCAGCGCTGCCGAAACCGCTGCGGCTCTGCGCCTCGGGGCGCGAGGGACCGTAACCCCCGCCGGGCGGGAGCTCACGCTGACCGCCGCCGTACCCAGGGCCCTGCCAGCGCGGGGATTCCACCTGAGGCTCGTCCCGGTACGCCTGGCGGCGCGGCTCCGGCACACCGGTGTCGGACCACTGCGGCGGCATCGGGCCGGGACGTCCGCCGTCCGGCTCGACACCGGCCCGGCGGTTCGGCCGTGTTTCGGGCGCGGCCTGCCACACCTCGGGACCCAGCGGTTCCTCGGGCATGGCGGACTCGGCAGCACGACGCCGACGGCCGCCGCCGTACCCGCCGGTGCTGTAAGGGTCGTCGGGCCGGCGCCGCCTGCTGTCCGGGCCGTCGTCCGCCAGGCCGTCCGCCGCCCAGCCGGAGCCGCCGGCGTCACCGGCCGGAACGGAACTGCTCGGCAGCGGTCCGCCGGGCACACCACCGGGCGGATCGGCGCGCCGGGCACGACGGCCGGTGTTCTCCGGCTCGTCCTCCCTCATCGCCTCGCGACGGGCCGCCTCGGCACGCCACGCGAGAACCCGTGGATCGTCCTCCGCGCGGCTCCATTGGCCGGTGTCCGGGTCGCGGGTCCAGTTGCTGGTGTCCTGCTCGGCGTCCCAGGACGCGGTGTCCTCGCGCCAGTTCGTCGGGTTGGAGTTGTAGCGGGGCTGCCGCTCCGGACGGGATCCGCGCCGGCCACCTGGCTCGGCCCGGGATGGCGCGGCTCGGGATGGATCGGGACGGGGTGGCTCGGAGCGTGACTTCTCGGCCTGACGGCGCCGGTCGCGCCGCGACGGGGCCTCGGATCGGGCCCCCCAGACGGGCGCCTCGGCCGCGTCACCCTGGCCGGTGAAGGCCGGGATGCTGCCGGTGTCGGTGTGCCCGGCCCAGTCGTCGTCCGAACCGCTCGACCAACCGGAGCCACCGGCCGGCGCGGACTGGCTCTCGGCGGCTCGGCGCCGGCCGGCGCGAGTGGGGCGCTCGGTGTAACCCGATCGTTCGGGGTGACCAGGCTGCTCGGGATAGCCAGGCCGCTCGGGGTAACCGGGCTGCTCGGCGTAACCGGGCTGCTGGGCGTGACCCGGCCGCTCGGTGTGACCGGCGTCCCGGCTCCAGGCCGCCCGGTCGTCCTCCCGGACCAGGTGACGGGCATCCTCGGCGGGCGAGCGCTGCCAGCCCGGTGCCTCGGTGCGTTCCCAGCGGGTCAGCCCGGTCGTGTTCTCGCCCGGACCCGGACGGCCCTCACCCGCTCCCGGACGGTCCGACCATGCCGGGCCGGAGGCCGACGCGGTGGACCAGGTGCCGGTGTCCGCGCCGCGGCGGCGGGACGGAGTCTGCGCCGACGGCTGCTGCCATGACGGGGTCTGCTGGGGTTGCTGCCAGGACGGCGCCTGGGTAGCCGGCTCCTGCTGCCAGGACGGTGCCTGCTGTTCCTTCTGCCAGGACGGGGCCTGCTGCTCCTGTTGCCAGGATGGCGCCTGCTGTTCCTTCTGCCAGGACGGGGTCTGCGTGGACGGCTGCTGCCATGACGGGGTCTGCTGGGGCTGCTGCCAGGACGGTGTCGGAGCGGACGGCTGCTGCCATGACGGGAGCTGGGTGGACGGCTGCCGCCAGGACGTGGTCTGCTCGACCGGGGTGGTCGCGGCCGGCAGGTCGGGGCGGCGCTGCCAGGACGACGAGGTGTCCGGCTCGGTGCGCTGCCAGGACGGGGTCTCCGGCTCGGACTGCCGCCACGACGGGGTCTCCGGCTCGGACTGCCTCCACGACGGGGTGTCCGGTGCGGAGTGCCGCCACGACGGGGTGGCGGCGTCGGTCTCGGAACCGGTCTCCCACGCGGTGCCGGGGATCGACGGCTTCTCCCGCTCCGGGGCGGCGTCGTCCTCGGCGCGCCACGCCTCGGTGGTGGACCGCCAGACGTGCGAGCCGGTGGCCGAGCGCCACTCGGTGGTCTGCCGCCAGCGTGCACCGGTGGCCCGCCACTCGGCGGTCTCGGTGCGCCAGCCGACGCCGTCTGCCGGGAAGGTGGGCCGGCCGGTGGTGGTGACCTCGGAGGACCACCGGTTCGCCGGCTCGACGGCCTGGCCGCCGCCACCGTTGTACGGCTCGACCTCCGACTGCTGTGCCCAGTCGTCGGCCCGGCGCTGCCAGGTGAGTGCCTCGTCGCTCGGTGCCATGCTGCCGGTGTCGGTCAGGGACGACCAACGGGACTCGGATTCCTCGGCCTCCGGTTCACGGGTGGGCCAAGGTCCCGCAGCGCGCCGAGTGCGCGACATGCGGGTCCCGTAGTCCCACTCCCGTTGGTCCACCTGAAAAGGGTGACGTGCGCGAAGCGGAACCGCAACGCCTCAGTGCGACGGCTTGCTCACTGGAGCCGGTATTTCCGCTGATCCTGAACTGTTTCTGCCCTCCACAGGTGGGGACGACGAATCCCCTGCTCGGGTCGGTTGTCAGCAAAGTTGTCCACACGGTGTGCACAGGGCTACCCACAGAGTCACCGGGGATGTCCACAGGTTGTCCAGAGGCTTGTCCACCGCGGCAGTTGGGCTGGTGGCGGCGAGATTCGTACAGTGGTCCAGCCTCACAAGCGGACTTTGATCGGATCGAAGCACTGAATCCGGTCCGGGATCAGTCGAAGGGGTTGTCCGGGACGATCCGATTCGTGAGGCGGCCATGGCCGAGTGGAGGGGGAAACCGGTGTCGATCACCGACGACACGAGGCCTGAGTCGCGGCCGCCGTCCCAACCGGGGGGCAGCTCCGGCGGGGGTAACTTCACCGGAGGCGGCGGAGGAGGCGGCCGGGGTGGCGGCGGCTCGGACGGTGGCCAGTTCGACAAGGCCCCGCCGCAGGACGTCGCGGCCGAGCAGGGCGTGCTCGGCGGAATGCTGCTGTCCAAGGACGCGATCGCCGACGTGGTCGAGATCCTGAAGGTCACCGACTTCTACCGGCCGGTGCACGCCACGATCTTCGACATCATCCTCAACCTGTACGGCCGCGGCGAGCCGGCCGACGCGCTCACCGTGGCCGCTGCGCTCGCTGACTCCGGGGACCTGCAGCGGGTCGGCGGCGTGCCGTACCTGCACACCCTGATCGAGAGCGTGCCGACCGCGGCGAACGCCTCGTACTACGCCCGGATCGTCTCCGAGCGTGCCATTCTGCGTCGCCTGGTCGAGGCCGGCACCAAGATCGTCCAGCTGGGTTACGGCACGGGCGGCAACGGCGGCCGCGACGTCGACGACATCGTCGACCTGGCTCAGCAGGCCATCTACGACGTCACCGAGAAACGGGTCAGCGAGGACTTCGCGGCCCTCGGCGACATGCTTCAGCCGACCCTCGACGAGATCGAGGCGGTCGGTGCGTCCGGCGGCGTGATGACCGGCGTCCCGACCGGGTTCGCCGACCTCGACCGCCTGCTCAACGGCCTGCACGCCGGCCAGCTCATCATCGTGGCCGGCCGTCCCGGTCTCGGTAAGTCGACCGCGAGCATGGACTTCGCCCGTAACGCGGCGATCCAGCACGGTCACGCCAGCGCCATCTTCTCTCTCGAAATGAGCAAGATCGAGATGGTGATGCGCCTGCTTTCCGCCGAGGCCCGCGTGCCACTGCACACGCTGCGCTCCGGCCAGCTCTCCGATGACGACTGGACCAAACTGGCCCGGCGGATGGGCGAGATCAGCCAGGCGCCGATCTTCGTGGACGACACACCCAACATGAACCTGATGGAGATCCGGGCGAAGGCACGCCGGCTCAAGCAGCGTCACAACCTCCGGCTGCTGGTCATCGACTACCTGCAGCTGATGTCCTCGCCGAAGAAGACCGAGAGCCGCCAGCAGGAGGTCTCGGAGCTCTCCCGTGGCCTCAAGCTGCTGGCCAAGGAGATCGAATGCCCGGTGATCGGCGTGAGTCAGCTGAACCGTGGTCCCGAGCAGCGCACGGACAAGCGCCCGCAGCTGTCCGACCTGCGTGAGTCCGGTTCCATCGAGCAGGACGCCGACGTCGTGATCCTGCTACACCGCGACGACTACTACGACAAGGAGTCGCCACGCGCGGGGGAGGCCGACTTCATCGTCGCCAAGCATCGAAACGGCCCGACCGACACCATCACGGTGGCGGCGCAGCTGCACCTTTCTCGTTTCGTCGACATGGCGATCTGAGCCCGACATGGCGCTGAGCCCGACATGGCGCTGAGGTGGGCATGACGCTCAGGTGGGCATGACGCTCAGGTCGGCATGGCCGGGTGAAGCCGGCATGGCTGTCTGAAGCCGGCATGTCCATCTGAACGCTTCCTGGCAGCTTTTGTCCGGCTGGTTCTCACCGCTGTCTCGAGACGGTCGAGACAGCGGTGACAGCCAGCCGGACGTAAGGCCGCGACGGGGCGATCAAGGACGATTGATGCGGTTAAGGCACCTCGGCGGAGCGGTGGTTGGTGACCAGTTGTTCGATCTGCCGGGATTTGCCGGCGGAGGCGTGCTGAACGGTTTCCACGATCACTCGCGCGAGGGTTTCGGGTGACCATTCACGGCAGACCTGCGGGTTGAGCCGGAGGTCGACGAGGCGGCCGTCGGCGTCCACAGTGGCTCGCACCTCACCGGCCTCGGATTCCGCGCTGACCTGCATGGCGGCGACGCTGCGCTGGAGTTCGTCCACTCCGGAGCGCATTTCCTCGTATCGGCCGTAGGTGTCCTCGAGGTCGGTGCGCAGGTTGGGGTCGGCGGCTCGATCAGTGGTTTCAGTCACGGTTGTTCCTCCGTTTGCCGCGACAGGGGGGCGGACGTGAGAATACCCAAGATCGGCGACGTTGCGTATTCCGGCAACTTCGTAACGCACACGAAAAGAGAGACTTATCGAAATAGTTCACTCTCAAGTGACGATGCGACTTCATTTTGTCACTACTCAGAGTGATCAATTGCACTCCGGCAATAGTGCCATCGCGACGAAGGCATCAAGCTCACACGGCTTGACCGTGCACTGTGGATCGACGCGTCCGGCGACGACATGACTCTGCGTGCCCAGAGCTCCGGTGGTGGCGGCAGAAAATTATCGCCCCGGATCTTCGCCCTCGAGGCGAAAACCTTCCTGGAGCGGACCTCCGGCGCGTTGCAGGACCGCAAGAATCTCCGCCACGAGCGGCTCGCGGTCGCCGAGAACGTCCTGCTGCGCGGCCGCGAGCCGGCCCGGCAGTTCGGGGTCGATCTCGGCCAGCCGGCGGGGCAGCCATTTACCCCGTGCCGACCAGCGGTTCTCGGCGAGCAGCAGCAGATCGGAGGCGGCGAGTACGAGAGTCGCCGCGAGGTAGGAGATCTCCACCGGATCGGAACAGCCGCGCAGATCGTCGAGCATGTCGGTGACCAGGTAACGCTGCATGTCGACGATGGTGGCGGCCGGCGCGGCGGGTCCGGCGGCGAGCAGGGCGGCGGCCCGTTCCCGATAAGCCTCGGCGGCTCCGTCGGTGCTGGTCAGGATCACGCCCTCGGCAACCATCCGCAGCAGCGGGGTACGGCGTCGCGCGGTGTCCTGCCGCCAGTAGTGGCGCAGCGAGCCGGGTGTCTGCACGAACCACTCGACGAGCTGGCCGGAGTGGCGCAGAGTCTCCCGGAACGGCGCCGGTGGCCCGTCCAGGACGACCACGATGTCCAGGTCGGACCATGCGGTCCGGCGGGCGGTCGGCGAGCTGCCACCGAGGAAGGCGGCGTGCGCGTGCGGGAACCGCTCACCGGCGAGGCGAGCGGCGAGAGCCACGGGATCGGCCGACATGCGATACAACGTCGCACACCGCATGCCGACCGCACCCGAGAATTTTCGACGGCGATCAGGCCGGGCCGCATGACGGCCCGGGAGCGATCAGTCGAACAGGTCGTGCAGGAAGCCCTTCCGCCGGTAGTGGCCGTGGTGCCCGTAACCGGGAGCGGTGCGCCGGTAGTGGCCGTGGTGGCCGTAGGCCGGGGCGGGCGGCGGGTAGGCGTGCGGGGCCGGCTGACCGTAGGCGGGCGGGGGCGGGGGCGGGTAACCCGGCTGCGGCGGGTAGCCCGGCTGGTGCGGGGCGGGCGGAACCTGACCGCCGGCCGGGGGCCGGTTGTAATTGGCCTCGACGGCGAAGAGCTTCTCCAGCTCCCCACGGTCCAGGAAGATTCCGCGACACTCGGTGCACTGGTCGATCGTGACGCCACTGCGCTCGTAGACCCGCATCTCACCGTGACACTTGGGACAGGTCATATGCATTTCATTGACGGTACAAGGCTGTGTCATGCCGTGGGGCCGAAGAAGCTGTGTGCTTGCTGAGTGCTGGGGCGAAAAGCAGCAGAGCAGCCGGGTAGAGCAGGTAACCGAATCGTGTCGTCGGCATCAGCAGGATCGCGGTGAAGAGCCCCCACCCGCAGAACAGCGCGGCCGAGCGGGCGGTCCGCGGCGGACGGCGCAGCAGGAGCACCCCGATCACGAGGGCCGCGGCCACCAGAAGGCCGGCCGCGACAGAACGGCCGCCCGGCACGGTCTGCGCGATCAGGTAGCCGGGGAACGGCGACTGCGCCGGACTCGTCACCAGGCCGTGCCCCAGCGGGAAGCGGAGCACGTTCTCGACCAGGGCGTCCACGTCCACCAGCAGCGGCGGGAGCAGGGCGAGCATCGGCAGCCCGAGCGCGCCGGGCAGCAGACGGCGCCACGTTCCGGTCGCCACCGCGTGCACGACCAGGACGGCGACCACCGGAAGGGCGAACAGCTTGCAGGCCGCGGCGGCACCGGCGGCGACTCCGGACCAGCCGGGGCGGCCGGCCGAGGCGAGCGCAAGGGCGAGCAGGCACAGGGCCAGCACCGGGATGTCGTCCCCGCCGGTCGCCAGGGTCAGTGCGGTCACCGGCAGGACCGTGGCGGCCTGCATGGCGCGTACCAGAGTGGGGTGCTCCGGGATGAAGGACGGGAACGCACGCGCCGGTCGTACCGCCGAAGGGTCCGGGCGACGCAGAAGGGTGACCGCCGCACCGACCGCGGCCACCGTGATGATCGCGAACCAGATCCGTGCGTCGGTCCACCAGTGCTCGCCCGCGAGCGCACGCGGCAAGCCGAAGATCGACATCCCGGGCTGGTACGGGCGGTACCCGAGCAGGCGCTCGTCGAGCGGGATCGCCGCGATCTCCGGGCGACTCAGATAGGGCGTGCCGCTGTGCAGCAGCGACTCGCCCATGTGCTCGACGACCAGGACCTCCTCCTGGGCCCGGTCGGTGCGCCCACTCGCACGCTGCACCGCCTGGACGATCATCGGGAGCAGCGCCACCGCACCCCAGGCCACCCAGGTGAGCAGGCCACGCTGCCGGACCAGGAAGACGAGCAGCGCGGCGGCCAGATAGCCGCAGGCCGCGATCGCACCCCAGGCCCGGTGCGGCAACAGGGTGGAGGTCAGTGCGGTGACCAGCGCGAAGATGGCGGAGAGCGAATACAGGAGCAGGTCGACCGCGCGGTCCGACAGCTTGATCACGCGGGCAAGTTTGGCAGACGGCGCGCCGGCAGACGGACCACCGAGCCCTCCACGTGCAGTGCCACCGCCAGCGCACCCGGTCGTCCACCGCAGCCACGACGCAGGATGCCGAGGAAGCGGGCGGCCGAGTGGGGCCGGGCGAACAGGTGCCCCTGCCCGGCCGTGCAGCCGAGCGACCAGAGAGCGCGCCGCTGCGGTTCGCTCTCCACTCCCTCGGCCACCACCGTGAGATGCAGGTTGCGGGCCAGGTCGACGGTCGTCCGGACGACCGCGGCGGCTTCCGTCGACGTCTCCACCCCGGCTACGAACTCGCGGTCGATCTTGAGCTGGTGCACCGGGATGCGAGACAGTACGGAGAGCGACGACACGCCTGTCCCGAAGTCGTCGATGGCCAGCCGGACCCCGGCATTGCGCAGCTCGGCCAGGGTACGTTCGACCACGTCGAGCTGACTGACGGTGAGCGTCTCGGTGAGTTCGAGCACGAGCCGGTCGGCGGGCACGTCATGCCGGGCCAGGCGGGCCAGCACCGCGCCGGGGAACGTGGGGTCCAGCAGGCTGCGCGGCGACACGTTGACCGCGACCGGCAGGTCGAAGCCGGCCTCACGCCAGCTCTGCCGGGCGATCAGCGACTGCTCCAGCACCGCGTCGGCGAACGCCGGCAGTTGCCCGGACCGCTCGACGGTCTCCAGGAACCGCACCGGACTGAGGTTGCCCTGTTCCGGGTGGTGCCACCGGGCCAGCGCCTCGGCCGCCACCACCTCGCCGGTGCCCAGATCGACGATCGGCTGGAAGTCGACGGTGAACTCGTGCTCGGCGACGGCACGGCGCAACTCGCCGGTGAGCATCAGCCGTTCCAGGTCGGCGGTGTCCCGGGCGTGTGCGTAGACGACGGTCTGCTCGCCGGCGCGTTTCGCCTGGTACATCGCGATGTCGGCGCGGCGCATCAGCTCTTCGACCCCGCCGGTGCCGGCGGCCAGAGCGATACCGCCGGCCGCCTCGACGGTGAGCCGCATCCCCTCGACCTCGATGACGGCGTCCAGAGCCGTGAGCATGCCGGCGGCCCGGTGCCCGGCCAGTGCGGGTGTCGGCAGGCCGGTGAGCAGCACCGCGAACTCGTCGCCACCGAGCCGGGCGACCAGATCTCCGGGGGCGGCCGCGTCGCGCAGGCGGCCGGCCACCTCACGCAGCACGTGGTCGCCAGCGGCGTGCCCGAGTGTGTCGTTCACTTCCTTGAAGTGGTTCAGGTCGATCAGGAGCAGAGCGAACAGGCCGGACCGGGCGGGCGGGTGGAACAGCTGCTCGGCATGGTCGTAGAGCCGGCGGCGGTTGGCCAGGCCGGTCAACGAGTCGTGGGTCGCGGCATGGGCGTTCTCCGCGGCGATGCGAGCCAGTTCGGCGTAGGCCTGCGCGTTGCGGATGGCGGTGCACACCGCGGACGCGAAGGTACGGAGTTTGTACTGCTCCACCTCGGTCAACCGGACCTTGCCCCCGAACCGCAGCCGCAACACCCCGACCCGGACACTGCCGTCGTGCGCGATCAGGTCGACGGTGGTCTCGTCCGAGGGCGGCGCGACATCGGCCGGGATCGGCCCGTCCGCCAGGACCTGGGACTCGGTGGCCCGGACCGTGCGGGCGGTCAGGTCGATGGCGGCCTCGGCCGCGGAGAAGATCTGGGCGGCGCGAGTCGTCGCCGAGTGCAGGACCTGGGTGAGGTCGACGGCGTTGAGCTCGTCGGTGGCCTTGGCCAGACGCTGCCAGGACTCGCGTTCCTCGCGGGTGCGGACGCTGCGGGACTGCCACAGGTGCATACAGACCACAACGAGCGGGACCACCAGCAGGAGCAGCGGGTTGGTGCCGGTGGCGAGAACCCCGATCACCAGCAGGACGGCGACCAGTTCGCCGAGGTGGAGGATGACCTTGCTGGGCCAGTCGTGCAGAGCGATCCGCCAGGCGCTGCTGCCGGTGGCCACCGACACCACCGGGACGAAGGCGAGGTGGTCGACCAGGATGTAGGCGGCCAGTGCCAGCATGATCGGCAGCACCGGGAAGGCCGGCTGGGACAGATCGGCACGGACCCCCAGCGCGAGGAATACGGCGGCCGCCGATCCGGTGGTCAGAGCTTCCTTGGCTATACCGAATGCCGTTTTCTGCGGACCGAGCCACTTCAGGCAGCGTACGACGACAATCGCGACGAGTGCGGAGAAGACGACCCATGGTGCCGGGATGAGGGTCAGTCCGATCAGGACCGGCACCTCGGCCCAGGTGTTGCCGTCGATGTTGGACTTGACCCGGACGTAGACCCGCGTCCGATGCGCGATGATCATGAGGCCGCAGAGGGCGGCGAGGGTCAGTGGGGCAGGTGACGCGGCCGGCGGACGCAGCAGGGTGTAGGCCCCGAAGCCGGCGATCGTGCAGAGGCCCAGAACGACGACGAGACCGACGAGCAGCCGTAGCTGCCGATCGGTCACGTTGTCTTCGTCGTTGTCCTGAGACATGCGGTCCTTGTCGTTGCTCAGCGCGATCAAGTCGTTGCTCAAACACCAACGTAATTGATAACTGTCTGTCCGCGCATCAGGCGTTTTTCAGGCCCACTCTTTGGCGTCAACCATGACGATTACCTCCCTATTTGCCCCGTGTCGTCCTGACAGGACCTAACTTAGGACTGAGTGGAGGTGTTTTCCAGTGGATAGTGTCGGTATGCGCAAAATGCGATAACCGGATGACATACCGTTACGGACAGCTTCTGAATGGAAACCCAGTGCGATGGGAATCGGTTCATTCACTTACCCGAAATTCTATTTCCGATATCCGTAGAGCATCCCTGAGCTCTGTGGACGAAGTGTGAAGCCGGTGCGGCGGGGGTGGGAACTAAGCTCCCGGTATGTCCCAGGGAACCCAGTTGACCCACGTTGACGAGACCGGTGCCGCGCGCATGGTCGACGTTTCCGCCAAGGCGGTGAGCGACCGCCGGGCCATCGCCGCGGGCCGGGTCCGGACCACCGCCGAGGTGGTCGATCTGTTGCTGCGTGACGGCCTGCCCAAGGGCGACGCGCTCGCGGTGGCCCGCCTCGCCGGGATCATGGGGGCCAAGAAGACCCCGGATCTGATCCCACTGTGTCACCCGATCGGACTGCACGGGGTCAAGGTCGAGCTGACCACCACTCCCGACACCGTCGAGATCACCGCGATCACCAAGACCGCGGACCGGACCGGCGTCGAGATGGAAGCCCTCACCGCGGTGGCCACGGCCGGCCTCGCCATGATCGACATGATCAAGGCGGTCGACCCCGCGGCCAGCCTGGAAGCCGTCCGGGTGCTGCGAAAAGAAGGCGGCAAGACCGGCGACTGGGTACGCCCGGAGGACCGGCCGTGACCATCCGGGCCCGAGTGATCGTCGCGTCCAACCGGGCCGCCGCCGGGGTCTACGCCGACACCAGCGGCCCGCGTCTCGTCGCCGGGCTGCGCGAACTCGGCTGCGACGTGGACGAGACGCCCGTCGTCGTACCCGATGGGGATCCGGTTGCCGAAGCCCTGCGCACCGCCGTCGCCGACCGCATCGACGTCGTCCTGACCAGCGGCGGAACCGGGGTCACCCCGACCGACCGCACCCCCGAGGCCACCCGGGGCCTGCTCGACTTCGAGATTCCCGGTATTGCCGAGGCGATCCGTGCCCACAGCCGCGACCGGGTACCCGCGGCCGCGCTGTCCCGAGGACTCGCGGGAGTCGCCGGGCGCACCCTCATCGTCAACCTGCCGGGCTCCACCGGTGGCGCCAAGGACGGGCTGGCCGTGCTCGGCCCCCTGCTGGCTCACACCGTGGACCAGATCCGGGGTGGCGACCACTGAGCGTTAGGCTTCTGCGGTGACCGAGTCGACCCCTGCGGACTGGGAACTGGCGCGCACGCTCGCCTATGAGGCGGGCCAGGCGGCGGCCCGTGGCGTGGAGACGATCCCGCTGGCCGATGCCGACGGCCGGACCCTCGCCGAACCGCTGCGCACCCTCACCGACCTGCCCGCCTTCCCGACGTCGAGCATCGACGGATGGGCGGTGCGCGGCGCCGGTCCGTGGCGGCCGGCCGGCCGGGTGCTGGCCGGTGGCACACCACCGCCGCTCGCCGCGGACGGCGACTGCGTCGAGATCGCCACCGGCGCGATGGTTCCCGAGCACGCCACTGCCCTGATCCGGATCGAGGACTCGGTCACCGGGGCCGACGGCCGGGTCTCCGGCGAGCCGCGCGCCATTCCCGACTGGCGGCTCCCCGGCGAGGAGGCCCGCCTCGGCGAGGAACTCTTCCCGGCCGGCACCACGGTCGACCCGGCGATCATCGGCGTTGCCGCGACGTGCGGTTACGAGACTCTTCCGGTCCGGCTGCGGCCACGCGCCGCGCTGCTCGTCTTCGGCGACGAGCTGCTCACCGCCGGCCCTCCCGGCGCCGGCCGGGTCCGGGACTCCCTCGGTCCGCAGGTGCCCGGCTGGCTGCGACGGTACGGCGCCGGTGTCGAATCGGTGACCGGCCCCGTCAAGGACACCCTGACGGCACATCTCGTGGCGATCCGGTCCGCCCTCGGTACGGCCGACCTGGTCTGCACCACCGGCGGCACGATGCACGGTCCGGTCGACCACCTGCACCCGGCGCTTGCCGAGCTGGGCGCGTCCTACATCGTCAACACCGTCGCGGTGCGCCCCGGCTTCCCCATGCTGCTCGCCCGGGTGCCCGGCCCCGACGGCCGCGACCGCTTCCTCGCCGGCCTGCCCGGCAACCCGCAGTCCGCGGTGATCGCTCTGGTCACGCTGGTGGCACCGCTGCTGGCCGGGTTGCACGGGCGGGCGCTGCCGGCGCTGCCGGCGGTCACCGCGGGTGCCGCCGTCCCGGGTCGTGGTGGTTTCACCCATCTGGCGCTCGCCGCTCTCGACCCGGCCGGGCGCACCGCGACGCCGGTCGGGCACGTCGGGTCCGCCATGCTCCGCGGGCTCGCCAACTCCCACGGTTTCGTCGTCGTTCGTCCCGGCACACAGGCCGTCGCCGGTGACACGGTTCCCTTCCTGCCCCTTCCGTTGCTGCCGGGAGAACGCCCATGACCACCGCCATCGGTGTGGTGACCCTGACCGCTGTGGTCGACGAGCCGCTGGACCTGGCCGCGCACGAGGCGGCGGTCGCCGACCCGCGGGCCGGCGCTGTCGTCTCGTTCCAGGGCGTGGTCCGCGATCACGACGAGGGCCGCGGTGTCACCCTTCTGGAGTACGAGGGCCACCCCACCGCCGCCGCGATCCTGCGTGAGGTCGCCGAGGAGATCGCTGCCGACCCGGCCGTCTACGCGGTGGCCGTGTCGCACCGCATCGGCACGCTTGCCATCGGGGACGTGGCGCTGGTCGCCTCGGTCAGCACGGCACACCGGGCGGCGGCGTTCGCAGCCTGCGGCCGGCTGGTCGACGAGGCGAAGGCCCGTCTGCCGATCTGGAAGCGGCAGGTCTTCAAGGACGGCACCGAAGAGTGGGTCAACTGCCCCTGACCGGGGTGCCCGGTACAGCCGGTCAGCCGCCCCGTGGCAGGGGAATCGCCGCACGCCGGGCCGCGGTGGGGCGCCGGGTCGGCAGCGTCGGTGTGCCGTGCCGCCACGGCAGCGCGTTGACCAGCACGATCAAGGCGAAGGCGGGCACGTTCCAGCGGAGCGACCAGACCGGTGTGCTGATCAGGACCAGGTAACCGGCGGCGGCCGCCGCGAGATGACCCATGCCGGTGAAGCGTGCCGCGCGGGGCAGCCGGACACTCAGCCGGCGGCGCAAGCCGGTGTCGGCCAGGATCAGAACGGCGGGAAGCAGCCACAGGCTCTCCGCGGCGGTGGTGACCGGGCCGGCGACGGCAGCGGTCAAGCCGATCAGGGTGAACGCGGCCACCTCGTCACCGTCGGCGTGGGCCGACCGGGCCCGGATCAGGCCGACAGCCACCAGCAGGACACCGAACGAGAACCACACCAGGACCGGCGGCGCGGGGAAGCCGTACAGCCGGGCCATCACACCGGCCAGGGACTGGTTGTCGGTGTCGCTCACCGGGGCGGAGCGGTCCAGTTCCCACATCGTCGTCCCGTACCAGGCAATGCTCTCGACGGGTGCCAGGACCAGCGCGGTGAGGGTGACAACCGTCGCGGTCGCCATCGCGGTGAGGGCCGCACGGCGCCGCCTGGTGACGAACAGATGCACGATGAACAGCAGTGCGACCGGACTGAGGGCGGTCGCCAGGCCGGTGCCGGCACCCGCCCACGTGCCGGCGGTCCACGCCCGGCGCAACGGTCCGGGTGCCGCCGGATCCACCTCCGAACACGCCGGCCGGGACCTGAGCGGGCGCGAGGGGGCGGGGATGCCGGGACGGCCGGCACCGGACCGGCCGCACCCCAGCAGAGCGTTCAGAGACCGGTGCCGCGCCCGGGACACCCGGCGGAGAGCGACCAGGTCGGCCGCGAGCAGGGCGAGGATCAGCAGCTCCGGGCGGCCGAGGCCGATCGCCGCGCGGACCGGCTCGGCAACCAGGGCGAGCGCGGCCACGGCCACCACGAACGGGCCGCGCCGGCGTCCGTATCGGCGGGCGACCGGACCGGCGACGACCCGGATGGTGAGCAGCAGGGCGGCCAGCCCGGTCAGGGCGAGCAGCCAGCCGGCGGCACGCAGCGGCAGCAGGGTCAGCGGCGCGAACATCAACGCGAGTGCGGGCGGCAACGCGGCTCCCGCTTCGGTCCCCGGTGAGCGGTACGCGTAGAGCCCGTCACCGGCCAGCCAGCCCCGCATTGCCCGGTGTTCCACGGCGAGCGTGCTCAACCCGTACCGCTGCAGGTAGAGAGTGATGATCGCGACCGTGAGAAGGACGCCGACGGCGACCAACCCGGTTCGCGCCCGCGCAGCGTTGTGCACGTTGTCCTCGTTCGCCGGCATGGCGCGACTCCCGTCTCGTCCCCGGGCACGGCACGTTCTGCCGGTCGACCCGCCCTCTTGCGCGAGGGGCGAAGCGGTCGGGAACGGCAGGTCGTAGCCGAGCGGAAAGCGAGCTTGGAAGGCACAGACCGACCGCGCGGCCCCTCGTCCGCTTTAACGCAAAGGCCGCAAGAAGGTTGTTAGCCGGGCAATTTACGCGCCGCCACGGCCGACGCCGTTGCGATCTTGGCCTCCCGGCGAGCGGTACGCAGAGCGCGCCGAACCGAGCGCTGACTCCGATCCACCGCGTGCGTTGTCCGATAACGAAGACCGGGCTTGCCCTCGGTGTCGACCGCCGCCAGAAGCAGCCCGCCGAGCAGCCCGAGGTTGCGCAGCACCTGATCCCGGTCATCCCGGCCGGTCGCCGTGTGCGGGATCAGCCCGGCGGCCAGAACCGCCGCGGCGGGCCGGGTGAACCGGCCGGTGGCAAGCGCCAGACCGGCCAGCACGTCAGCGGCGGCCTTGACGCGGACCAGGGTGACGGGGTCGGTGGGCAGGCGTGGGTCGGTCCGCTCGAGCAGCGGTGTCACCCGGTCGGTGAGCGGACGGACCGCCTGGACGCGGGACTCCGGCCGCGCCAGGGTCCGGATGCCCTCGACGACGAAGATCGATGCCAGCATGGCGCGCGCTGCGCTGCGAACGGGCCTCATGGCTCCGGTTATACCCGCACCGGCGGTCTTATACCGGCTGTGTCCTGAGGTATCGGCCGAAGTGCGGGACGGTGAACGCGACCGTTCCCCGTTCACCGGAGTAAATGAGTCCCTTTTTGATCAGCGCGTCGCGGGCCGGGGACAGGCTCGCCGGCTTCCGGCCCAGCGAGATGGCGATCTCCGAGGTCGGTACGGCAGCGTCCATGTCGTTGCCCGGATCGTCGGAGAGGGCAGCCATGGCCCGCATGTACTCCCGCTCGGCCGGAGTGGCTCGTTCGAAGCGGGAGCCGAAAAAACCGACCGCCAACTCGGCCTCCGCCTCCGGAGCGGCCACCCGGACGTCGTCGGCGGTGATCGGTGACTGCGGCGCGTGGTCCCAGGTCGCCTTGCCGTAAGCCTGTACGAAGTACGGATAACCGCCGGACTTCTCGTAGAGGAGATCGAGCGCCTCCTGGTCGTACTCGACGTCCTCCCGTTCCGCGGGCACTCCGAGCGCCAGGTCCGCGGCGTCCCGGTCCAGCCGGTCGATCCGGGCGTAGCGGAAGAGCCGTTCCGAGTACGACTTGGCGGCCGACAGCACGGCCGGCAGGTGCGGGAGTCCGGCACCCACCACGATCAGCGGTGCACCCAGCTGGGAGAGCTCGTGACAGGCCGCGCAGAGCGCCGACACGTCCGTGGCGCTCAGGTCCTGCATCTCGTCGATGAACAGGGCGATGCCGGTGCCCACGTCGGTGGCCAGGGATGCGGCGTCGGTGAAGAGTTCGACCAGGTCGATCTCGATGTCGCCGGAGTCGGCACGGCCGCGGGCCGCCGGCACGTCGATGCCGGGCGCCCACCGTTCGCGCAGCTTGGAGTTGCCGTCGTTGGCCCGTAGCGCGAACGCCTTGAGTACGCCGAGCACCTCGTCGACCCGGTCCGGATCGCGGTGATGCGGGGCCAGTTCGCGGATCGCCATGTGCAGCGCGCCGGAGACCGGGCGGCGCAGCGACTGGTCCGGCCGGGCCTCGATCTTGCCGGTACCCCAGAGCCGTCCGATCGCTGCCGAGCGCAGGGTGTTGAGCAGCACCGTCTTGCCGACGCCGCGCAGGCCGGTGAGCACGAGGCTGCGCTCCGGCCGTCCGCGGGCCACCCGCTCGAGGACCACGTCGAAGGCGTCCAGCTCACGGCCGCGACCTGCGAGCTCGGGTGGGCGCTGACCGGCGCCGGGAGCGTACGGGTTCCGCACCGGATCCATGACGTAGCACCGTATCGGGCTCTCTAGCGTCAGCGCTAGAGTCTGCTCGATATCACCCTCTAAGTTCGTCTAACAGGAGCGCTAGAAAGCGCTAGACGGGTGCATACTCCCGCAGGCACAGCACGAAATCGACGTCGTCGTACTCAGTGTCGTAGTAGTACCACTTGGTGTACTTGGGCACGGTTCCGCACTTCCGGACCGCGTCCCGTTCGCCGGTGGTCTTGCCGTCGATACGCTTCAAGATCTCGTAGGTGTTGCCCGTGCACACCACGATCCGTAGCTTCGGCTCACTGTTCGTGCCCTCGTTGCGCACGCACTGGCCCTTCGCCGCGAACCGGGCATCCGCGCTGGTCTGCGGACGGGGAACGCGAGGTGCCGCAGTGGTGGCGGCAACGGTCGGCGCCGGTTCCTTCTCGTCGCCGAGAACGAACCAGGCCGTGGTCGCCACACCCCCGCCGATCAGCACACTCAGCGCCGCCACCGTGGCACCCATCGCGAACCCGCGTCGAGCCGGCTGCTTCTGCCACCCGGCGTCCGGCTTCTTCCACTCAGCCGGCGGGGCGAACGCCTGCTGCTGAGGGATCTCATGTCCGTGCCAGGGATCGGACGGCTCCGAATATGGCTGCTCGGGGCTACCACCCGGCCATGACTGACCAGGGTACGGCCCGTTCTGCGACATCGGGGGTCCCTCCGGAAGCGGCTTAGGCTGCTTGCCACCGTAGCGTGCGGCGGACAATCGGATACCTTTCACGTTCGTGTCGTCACAACTGGTGATCTTGTCGATGCTTTTCGGGGCGGCGGCCGGAGCGTTCCTGCCCCGGATCGGGCACCGCCTGACCGTCCCGTTCGGATCGTCGGCCCGTACCGCGTGCGAACGGTGCGGCCGGCCGTTTCCCGCCGGAGCGGCCGGATGGATCCACGCCGGACCGTCCTGCTGCACCGGCGGACACCTGCCACCGGTGACACTCGCGCTGACCGCCGGACTACTGGCGGCCGTCCTCGGCCCAGTCCCGCAACTGCCGGTCCATCTCCTCGCGGCGCTCCCCGGACTCCTCCTCGCGATGATCGACCTGGGCTGCCTGCGGCTGCCCGACCGGTTGGTCGGCATCCTGGCGCTGGCCGGTGGGATCCCGCTCGCCCTGATTGCGCCGGACCGGATCGTCCCGGCCCTGAGCGCCGGACTGCTGGTCGGCGCCGCCTACCTGGCGATCGCCCTCCTGCCCGGGCGTGGACTCGGCCTCGGCGACGTGAAACTGGGCGCGGCACTGGCGTTCCTGCTCGGGTTCGCGGGCTGGCCGGCGGTGGCCGTCGGTCTCGGCACCGCCCACCTGCTCAACGGAGCGATCGCCACCTGGTTGCTGGTGACCCGCCGGGCACGGCCGATCCCGTTCGGGCCGGCACTGCTGCTCGGTGCCTGTATCGGGCTCACCGCGGCTTGAGCCTCACAGCAGTCGGAGCTGGCGGTCCTTCGGGCGGGCCGGGGAAGTGTCGCCCAGCCTCTCGAACAGTCCGGAATCGATCACGTCGAGGAACGGCGTCGGCGTCTGCTCCCGCTCGCTGCCGTGCCGGAAACGCTTCGCCGAATGACTGACGTACAGCCGATCCTGCGCCCGGGTCAGGCCGACGAAGAACAGCCGGCGCTCCTCGGCGGTCTCCTCCTCGGACGGCGTCGAGCCCGGCCACCGCAGCGGCAGCAGCCCGTCCTCGCACCCGACCAGGAAGACCACCGGGAACTCCAGGCCCTTCGCGGCATGCAGGGTGAGCAGGTTGACCGCCTCGGCACGCGGATCCAGCGCGTCCACCTCGGCGCCGGTCGCCAGCTGCTGCAGGAACAGCGGCAGGTCGTCGCCCACCCGGTCGGCCAGCGGTGTCAGCAGCTCGGCGGCGAGCCGGACGTCCTCGGGAACGAGCTGGTCGCCGTCGAGAGTCGGCGCCGCACAACGCTGGGCCAGCACCTGGGCGGCGGCCTTCACCCGGGCGGCCAGCGGACCACCGGTGCCACCCGCGTGCCGCAACTCGCGGGCGATCTCTGTCACGCCCGCGCGATCCCGCAGCCGGTTGTGTGAACGCTTCTGCACCGGAATGCCGGCGCGCGACAGCGCGTCGAAGATCGGCCCGGACTGGGCGTCGGTGCGGTAAAGCACCGCGATGTCCGAGAAAGACAAGTTCCCTACGGCGGCGGTACGGGAGTCGATCCGGCCCGAGTCGAGCGAACGGTGGGACAGCCCGCCGACCAGCTCGTCGATCGTCCGCACCACGAAATCGGCCTCGTCGGCGACACTGCGGGCCGGGTACCGGCCGACCAGCGCGGCCTCCGGATCCAGCCTGGCCGGATCCAGCCGGCGCCCGCTGACCAGCGTCGACGGCGCGATGGCCTGCACCGCGGCGGCCAGGATCGGTGCCGACGACCGGTAGTTGCGGGTCAACCGGACCAGCCGCGCGTCCACGAAGTCGGAGTTGAAGCGCAGGAAGTACTGCACGTCGGCGCCCCGGAACGAATAGATCGCCTGGTCCGGGTCACCGATCGCGCACAGGTTACCGTTCGGCGGGCTCAGCAGGCGCAACAGCTCGTACTGCAGCTCGTCGACGTCCTGGTACTCGTCCACGAAGATCCACTGCCAGCGCCTGCGGTACTTCTCCACCAGCGCCGGGTCGTCGCGCAGCAGTGTCACCGGCACGCTGATCAGATCGTCCAGGTCGACGAGATCCTGCTGGCGCAGCAACTTCCGGTACGCCGCGTCATCGTCCCCGGCCTGCTCCCTGGCCTGCGCCTGCTCCTGCTCGTCGGCGATGCGCCAGCCCGAACCGAGCCCGGCCGCCTTCGCGTTCTCCTTCAGCACGGCCAGGCCCAGCGAATGGAACGTGCCCACGGTGATGTCCTCTGCCACGTCACCGAGCAGCGATTCCAGACGCTCCTTCAACTCGGCGGCGGCCCGCCGGGTGAACGTGATCGCCAGACAGCGTTCCGGGAAGACCCCCAGCTCGGCGCAGAGGTACGCGATCCGGTGCGTCAGCGTCCGCGTCTTGCCGGTCCCGGGGCCCGCCACGATCAGCAGCGGCCCGCCCGGCGCCGACGCGGCCACCCGTTGCATGGCGTCGAGACGGTCCAGCAGGCCGGTGCCGACCTCCTCCATACCGGCAAGCATCGGCTCGAACGGCTCGTGCGGGCTCGGCGGCGGTGCCAGCGGTGGCGGGGCAGGCTTTTCCTTGGCCGGCTTGGCCTTCGCTTTCGCGGGCGCGGCGGCCGGTTCGGTCCTCGGCTTCGTCACGGCCGGTGCCGCCGGGAAGTCGAAAAGCGTCTCCATCTGCGGGGCGCTGTTGCGATTCCGCAGCTCGCCCGGGTCGAACAGGGTGATCACGCCGTACTCGCCGTCGTAACCGGGCACCCGCCGCACGTCACCGCGACGCAGCCGGGTGATCGCCTCACGCAGCTCGTCACCGCCCGCCTTGCCGATCTCGTCGACCGGCACCTTGCGCAGGATGTCCAGCTCCGCGCCGAGGGTGGCGACCAGATGGTTGAGCTGCGACTCGACCGTCTTCGATTTCGGGCCGACGCCGTGGATCTCACCGATGATCTCGTGCAGCTGGATCAGATGCTCGACATGCGTGTCCTTGTGGAAGCCGAGCGGGCGATCGGCCAGGTCCTCGACCCGGCTCAGCACGCCGACCGTCAGCGGCCGGCCACACTCGGGGCAGCGGCCGTTCACGGCGCGGGTCTTCGCGGGCTCCCAGTTCACGCCGCAGGCACGGTGGCCGTCCGCGTGGTACTTGCCCTCCTCCGGGAAGAACTCGAGCGTCCCGGCCTGGCCCACGCCGTCCTTGACCGCGAAATAGTCCGGAACACCGGAGAACAGCGTCGCCTCGCGAGCCAGAGCGGCCGGGGAATGCGCATCCGAGTTGGAGACCAGGCGGTACCGGTCGAGGCTCGAGACCCGCCAGTTCATCTCCGGGTCCGAGGAGAGGCCGGTCTCCACCGCGGTCACGTGATCGGCGAGGTCGGCATAGCAGTCGGCGATCGCGTCGAAGCCCGACTTGGAACCCAGCGCCGAGAACCACGGCGTCCAGATGTGCGCCGGGACCAGATAGCCGCCCGCCTCCAGAGTGATCTCCAGGAGGTTTCGCGAGTCCAGCCCGAGGATCGGCCGGCCGTCCGCGGTCAGGTTGCCGATCCGGGACAGCGCCGTATTGATCTTCTCGACCGACGCGAAGTCGGGCGCGTAGAGCAGGTGATGCACCTTGCGGGTCTTGTCGTCGCGCTTGTAGATCGTCGAGATCTCCACGCTGAGCATGAACCGGGCCGGTGCGGTGCCCCGCAGCGATCCCGGCAGACGCTTGGTGACCGGTTTCTCGTCGGCGAGCCGGAACAGGCCGGGCTCGGCCGGCTCCAGGCTCTCCCTGAGGTGCTCGAACCAGGCCGGATGGGTGAAGTCTCCGGTGCCGAGCAGAGCGATGCCCTTGCGCCGCGCCCACCAGGCGAGGTTGGGCAGCGTCAGATCCCGGCTGCACGCCCGCGAGTAGCGAGAATGAATGTGCAGGTCCGCGACATATGTATCCGTGCTGACCTCCACGCTCCGCATCCTGTCACGGCCGTCGGTCTCGCCAAGCTTCGCCACGCTCAAACACACTTACCGATCTTGATGGGTTATGCCACACGCAATTCGATGACCGTGACCTGCGGGGGCGCGCCCACCCGCACCGGCGGACCCCAGAATCCCGCTCCGTTGGTCACGTACACCGGCACGCCGTCCACCTCCCCGAAGCCGGAGACTACCGGCTGCTGAAGCTTCACGAGCATGTTGAACGGCGCCATCTGGCCACCGTGCGTGTGACCCGAGACCTGAAGGTCCACCCCGTAGGGCGCTGCCTCGCGGGCCGCCACCGGCTGGTGAGCCATCAGCACGACGGGACGGCTGGTGTCCCGGTCGCCGAGGGCACGGGCGAAGTCGGGGGCGTCGCCCTGCTGCTCGCCGGTCAGGTCGTTCACCCCGGCCAGGTCCAGCCCGTTGATCTCGATCCGCTCGTTGCGCAGCGGCCGGATCCCCAGGCGGGCCACCTCGTCGACCCACTCCTCGACGCCCGAGTAGTACTCGTGGTTGCCGGTCACGAAGAACGCACCGTGGCGGGACTCGATACCGGCCAGCGGCGCGGCGAACCGGCCCAGTTCCGCCACGCTGCCGTCGACCAGATCGCCGACGACACAGACCAGGTCGGCGTCCACCGAGTTGATCACCTGGACGATCCGCCGGGCGTGGTCGACCCCGGTCAGCGGGCCGATGTGGATGTCCGACACGACCGCCAGCCGGGTGCCGTCCATCGCCCGCGGCAGCTTGGCGATCGGAATCCGTACTCGATCGATCTGCGGGGCGCCGGTGGCGGTCTTCACGCCGTAACCGGTGATGCCGGCGGCGGTCAGGCCCGCGAAGATCGCGGTGCCTCGGGCGATCAGGAGGCGGCGCTCGATGCCCTGCTTCTCAGCCGGCTCGCTTTCAGCCGGCTTGTTCTCGCTTTCAGCCGGCTTCCGGGCGGTGCTTTCACTCGGGTCGTTGGCGCTGCTGCCGTCACGGTCCCTCGCGCTGCCCCTGCCCTGGTCGTACGTGCTGCCTCTGCCCCGGTCGTTCGTGCTGCTCCCGCCCCGGTCGTTCTCATGCACGGATGCGGTTGGCGGATCGTCGCCTGACGCCGTGGCGAGAGCGGCCGACTGGGCCGGCACGGAGACGACATCGGTTGCGGCCGGTGCGGCAGCCGCCTGCTCAGCGGCGGTCCGGGCCTTTCCGGCGGTACGTCCCGAGCCCGCCCACAGACGCACCGTCAGCAGTCGCGGAATCTCCAGGACCAGAAGCACGACCAGCAGGTAGAACATCATGGCGATCCACAGATAGCCCGGCCACGAGAGCCACTGGAAGTAGCCCGCACGCACCCCGATGAGGGTCAGTGGAGCCAGGGCGCACAGCACCACGGCCAGCACCGTCCCGGCTCGGCGGCCCAGACCGGGCCGCAGCGGGTCACGAACCAGCCGCTTCCACAGGTAAAAGTGGATCAAGCCGACGGCGAGCAGAACCACCGCGAAGAACACCAACAAACGAACCCTCCCCAGCCGTCCACTGCCGTGGCCGCGCCCTCAGCTTGCCCGACCAAGTGTCCCCGACCGCCTGAACCTGCCGACGGCGGCCGCGCATCGGCTCCTCAGCGGTGTCTCAGCATCGGTGTGCCTCCGCGGGCGTACCGTCCCGGCATCGAACCGCCCCACCGCTTATGGCCACGCGAATGGACTCACCAGCCGTGACGCCGCACGGTGCGCGGTGCCCGGATGACGCAGGCCGCTCCGTGGTGGGTGCCCAAGCGTTTGTGTGGTGATGTGCGGTGCGCTGGCGGGCGCAGGTCACCACGCTGCGGTGCTGTGATGCGTGTTTGGTGTTTGCGGTGCGCTGGTGGGCGCGGGTCACCACGCCTGTGGCGGGTGCGGGATGCCCGGCACGCCGGGTGCTGGTCAGGTTGCTGAATCCGCGGTAGCCGACGCAGCTGCGGGTGGAGGCGGTGTCCCACTGCCGCCGTCACCGGACGGCACGTCGACGGCTGATCTGGCAGCCTGGCGGGATGGAACGGTTTCTGAGCCGTACCGCGGCGTCCGCGGCGGTCGGTGAGCAGGGCTGGCGTTACTTGATCGGAACGCTGCGGACATCGGTGGCGGTGGGCTCGCTCGCGGAGGCCACCGCGGTTGCCGCCCGCGTTGTCGAGGCCTGTGGCGCCGACGCAGACGAGCACCTGCGTCTGGACCTGCGCCCGAAACTGGTCAGCCTCATCTTGCGACCACAGGCCTTCGGCGGGGTCACCATCCGCGACACCGAACTGGCCCGCTCGATCACTGCCGCGCTCCGTGCCGTGGGCCTGGAGACGACGCCGGGAGCCGATCCGGCTGTGCGGCCGGTGCAGGAGTGGGAGGTCGCGATCGACGCCCTGGACATCGGGGCCGTTCGGCCGTTCTGGAAGGCGGTGCTCGGCTACACCGACGAGCCCGGTAAGCACGGGGCCGAGGACCGCCTGGTCGACCCGTTGCGTCAGGGCCCGGCCGTCTGGTTCCAGCGGATGTCCGAGCCTCGCCCGCAACGAAATTGCGTCCACTTCGACATCTGCGTCCCGCATGACGAGGCCCCCGGACGTCTCGCCGCAGCACTCGCTGCCGGCGGCCGGCTGGTCTCCGAGGAGCGGGCGCCGTCCTTCTGGGTCCTGGCCGACTACGAGGGCAACGAGGTCTGCATCACCACCTGGCAGGGCCGGGACCCCTAAGACGGCCGCACCGACCGCCAGCCCGCTCGCCTGAAAAGGCTTCATCAGATGGCACCGCTCCGACCTGCGGTGGCGGCCCCACCTCGCGGACGGGTCCAGCCGGGCCGGATGGATTTCCGGCCGGTCTGACTCCGACCCGCGTGCCGGCCGCCTCTCGGGCCGGCGGCAGGGTGATGACCGGGGCTCGGTGAGCCGGTCTCCGATCAGGTGGTGGCTCGCCCGGCGTGGGCCTGACGGAGTTGGATGGGCCGGTCTCCGATCAGCTGGTGGCTCGCCCGGCGAGGGGCGGCGGCGTGGGCCTGACGGAGTTCGGTGGGCCGGTCTCCACCAGGCGGTTGCTCGCCCGGCGGGGTACGGCGAGGTGGAGCTGCCGAGTCTCGGTACGTCGGTCTCCGGTCAGGTGGTGGCTCGCCCGGAGGGGTGGGCAACGACGAGGTCTCGGGGCCGTTGTCGGGTCGGGTGATCCGCTCCCGGGTGCGGTGGCCAAGTCATGACGGGGTCTCGGTGGGCCAGTCTCCGATTAGATGGCGGGCCAGAAGTGCGGCATGGGACAGCGGACTCGACGTGTCAGCGGGGTCGCCGTTGGTCGTGTAGTCGAGCAGGACCACGCCCCGCTCGGCCAGCTCGCGTAACCGTTCGACCTCGTCGGCTAGGCGATGCTCCAGCACCCACCGGTAGGCCGGCAGGTAGATCCTGCGGCGGGCGGTCGGGTAGTCCAGCAACGTCTCCCCGTGCAGTCCGGCTCGATGTCCGCGGACCGGGCCGAACCGGCGGACCGTGCGCTTGAGGCCGGTCATCGACGTGACCGACAGCTTCGCGGGGTCCACGCCCGATTGTTCGAACACCTTCAGCGCCTGCCAGATGCCTTCGACCGACGCGGCGACCACATCGGGGGTCAGCGGGACGGGAATGCCGCCGTGCGGAAAGAACGGGCTGAATCGCACCCATGGCTCGGGGCCTCGCGAGGTCACGTCGATGACGGTGGCGCCCGGAAACGCGGCACGGATCGATTCCGGTTGCCGCCGGCGGCTTGCGACATGAACCTGCATGCCGGAGATGCTGCCCGAGGGGTATGACAGAACCGGGTGCTCAGCCTCCGGCGAAGGGTGGCAGGACATCGACGGTCGCGCCGTCCGGCAGGGCCGCCGTCCGGTCGTGGCAGGTCAGTCCGTCGACCAGGAAGCTGGCGGCTTTCAGGACCAGTGCCAGCCGCTCGCCGTGCCGGTTGATGAGTACCTGGAGCAGCTCGTCGAGCGAGCCGGCCTCGACCGTCTCGCTCGATGTGCCGTTGGCGGCCGCGCGGGCCCCGGCGAAGTAGCGCACGGTGAGCACGACTCAGCCTCCGATCGCGGACATGGGGCGTACGGGCTGCAGGAAGGCGGGGTCGTCGATGCCGTGACCGGCGCGCTTGCCCCACATGGCGACCCGCCACGCCTCGGCGATGTCCGCGTCGGACGCGCCGCCGCGGAGAAGTTTCCGCAGGTCGCTCTCCTCGGTCGCGAAGAGGCAGTTGCGGACCTGACCGTCGGCGGTGAGCCGGGTCCGGTCGCAGTCGCCGCAGAACGGCCGGGTCACACTGGCGATGACACCGACCCGGGCCGGTTCGCCCGCGGCGTCGACATGTCCGGGGATCAGCCATGTCTCGGCCGGCGCTGTTCCACGTGAAACATTGTCCGGCTCCAGGGCGAAGGGCTCGAGCGCGGCCAGGATCTCCTCGGCCGTGACCATCTCGCGACGGTCCCACTGGTGCTGGGCGTCGAGTGGCATCTGCTCGATGAATCGGAGCTGGTAACCGTGGTCCAGCGCGAACCTGAGGAGCGCCGGAGCCTCGTCGTCGTTGACCCCGCGCATCAGCACCGTGTTGATCTTGACGGGGGTGAGACCGGCGGCGGCCGCGGCCCGCAAGCCGGCCAGCACGTCGGAATGCCGGTCGCGAAGGGTGAGCGTGTGGAACCGGACCGGGTCGAGCGTGTCGAGCGACACGTTCACCCGGTCGAGGCCCGCCTCGCGCAGTGGAACAGCGATCCGGTCGAGCCCGATGCCGTTGGTCGTGACCGAGAGCTTGGGCCGCGGCTCCAGGCGTGCGGCCTCGGCGATGATGTCCACCAGGCCACGCCGGATCAGGGGTTCACCACCGGTGAACCGCACCTCGGTGACGCCGAGCTGCTCCACCGCGATCCGGACGAGCCGCTTCACCTCGTCATCGGTGAGCTGCTGCGGCTGCGGCATCCACGCCAGGCCCTCGGCCGGCATGCAATACGTGCAGCGCAGATTGCACCGATCCGTGAGCGAGACACGAAGATCGGTGGCGATACGACCGAACCGGTCGGCGAGCACGGTCACGCCTGCCGCCGCGGCGGCACGGCTGATTGCCGGGAGATGCGCACGAATCGAATCTAGCCGCTCGTCACCCTCACCGCCTCTAGGCATATCGCCGTGTGGACAACGCGGTGGCCGCGTCGCGTACCCCCGGGCGGTATCCACTGCCGAAGGCGGCGGTGTGCACCAGCCACAGATGCAGCTGGTGCAGCGGCACGCGATCCCGCCAGCCTTCGTCCAGGGGCCATTCCTCGCGGTAGGCGGCGAGGACCGTGTCCAGGTGCGGTACGCCGCCGAACAGCGCCAGCGTCGCCAGGTCGGTCTCCCG
The DNA here is from genome assembly GCF_040639655.1 of Actinoplanes sp. NPDC023801. Classification (NCBI taxonomy): domain Bacteria; kingdom Bacillati; phylum Actinomycetota; class Actinomycetes; order Micromonosporales; family Micromonosporaceae; genus Actinoplanes; species Actinoplanes sp. NPDC023801. The sequence goes on from NZ_JBFAAI010000006.1 coordinate 237,722, forward strand.
GTGGCCGCCGTGCGCGGCCGGATCGACCAGCCAGGCACGCCCGTCGGCGGACCACAGCACATTCCCGGGCCACAGGTCGCCGTGGATGCGTGCGGGCGGTTCGTCTGCACCGTACCGATGAATGGTTTGGATGATCTTCTCGACCGCCGCGACGTCGGAGGCTTCCAGTGCGCCGCGATCAACAGAGATCTTGAGGTACGGAAGAAGTCGCCGTTCCGCGAACCAGGAGGCCCAGGAAGCGCCGGGGGTGTTGTCGAGCGGCAGCGGGCCGATGTATCCAGGCCGTGCGGCGCCGAAACTCGCGGCTCCCGTCCGATGCAGCCGGGCCAGGTCGCGCCCGAATTCCTCGGCGGCCGCCCGGGTGGGCTCACCCGGCTCGACCCATTCCATGGCCAGCAGGTCGGGCAGCGCGACCAGAACCTCGGGCACCGGAACGGTTCCGGCCTCGCGCAGCCATGTCAGCCCGGCGGCCTCGGCGGCGAACATGCCGGCCGGTGCCGGGCCGGACGGCCAGCTCTTCGCGAAGATCGACGAGCCGTCCTCAAGGGTCAGCCGGCTCGCCGAACAGACGCCGGAGTGCACCGGGGTTTCCCGAATACGCTGATGTGTCAAGAATGTCGGGAGATGCTGGGGGTGCGCGCGCAGGTACTCCATGTCCACCCGGTTATCTTGCGCTTCCGGTGACGTACGTCTCCATTCCGAGGCAAGATGGCGATATGACCCCTGTCGTAGTGCGCTCGTACCGGCCGAGTGATCACTCCGCGAGCCGGCGGTTGTGGACGGAACTCACCCGTCAGCACAACGAGATGTACGGCGAGCACAGGGATGACGGCGGCGCCGGTTTCGAGGAGTACCTCACCCGTCTCGACCTGTCCGGCCTCTGGGTCGCCGACCACGCCGACGACGGGGTGATCGGGATGGTCGGGCTGATCATGAGAGGCCGTGCCGGAGAGGTCGACCCGGTCGTCGTGACCATCACGCACCGGCACAAGGGTGTCGGCCGCAAGCTGCTCCAGCACGTCGCGGCCGAGGCGAAACGCCGCAACATGACCGCGCTGACCATCTCGCCGGAGTCCCGCAACGTCGAGGCGATCCGCAGCCTGCACGCCGCCGGGTACGACGTGGTCTCGTCGATCGAGCTGACCATGGACCTGGAACGGCACACCCACCCCTGGCACCACGGCCTGGAGTTGCACGAGTTGCCGTTCCGGTCGTAGAAGCCGGCAACCAGGGGATCTCCTTCCCCGCCCTGTGGACAGACCGGCGTGTCGTCCACAGGAGCCGTTTCCGGCACGCGACGGGAGCCGCCGGCGGGTCACGCTGCCCGGCATGAAAGCCGACTTCGCCGTCCGAAACTTCTCCGAACTCATCGCGGCCGTGCCGTTCCTGCTGGGTTACCACCCGCATGACGCCGTCGCGCTGGTCGGCATGCGTGATCGGTTGCTCGACTTCGGTGCGTGCTTCGACCTGCCGCCCCCGGATCTGGACGAGGCCGCCGCACGGGCGGAGTTCGGGGAGGTGGCCGCCGCGATCCACCGGCAGGAGCCGGATGCCGTGGTGATCATCGGCTACGGCCGGCCGGACCGGGTCACCCCGGCGATGCTGCGGATGGCGGAGGCCCTGCTGACCCTCGGCATCCGTATCGAGGACGCGCTGCGGGTCCACGAGGGGCGCTGGTGGTCGTACGCCTGCGACGACCGGGACTGCTGCCCGCCCGAGGGCACCCACTGTCTGCCGCCGGACAGCGTGATCGCGGCGGAGGCGACCTATCGCGGTCAGGTGGCGCTGCCCAGCCGCAGCGACCTGATCGCGCAGTTGGCGTCGGTGGACGGTCCGGCCCGGCAGGCGATGACCGCGGCCACCGAACGGGCCCGTAGCCGCTTCGCCGACCTGGTGAGCGGCTCCGCCGACATGAAACGGATCCGGCGGGCCGGCCGTCTCGCGGTCCGCGAGGCCGAGAAGCGGTATCGGTCCGGTGGCGTCCTCACCGATGACGAGACGGCCTGGCTGGGGGTGCTGCTGGCCGATCCGCGAATGGAGGACTACGCCGTGGACCGGGCCGGCCCGCAGGAATGGCGGGCCCAGCTCTGGACCGACGTGCTGCGCCGGGTCGAGCCGGTCCACGTGCCGGCGCCGGCCTGCCTGCTCGGATTCACCGCATGGATGCTGGGCCGGGGCGCCCTGGCGCGGGTGGCCGTGGACCGGGCTCTGGACGCGGAGCCCGGTCACGAACTCGCCGACCTGCTGCACCGGCTGCTCGGGTTCGCGATCTCACCCGAGATGGTGCGGCGATGGCGGCGATGACCGGCGGATCAGGGCCGGTCGGTCTCCTGCCGGACGGTTTCCGCACCGAGATCGGCCGGCGCGGCCGACGACCGCAGCGCCGGTGCGGGAGTCGGGGTGTCGGCGACCTTGTGCAGGCCCGGCACCCGGTCCTCGATCACGAAGGAGGCCCGGGTGTGCGCCGGGGCGCCCGGGGTCGTCACGTACGGCAGCACCACGAAATCGGCGGTCAGCGACTGCCGGGTGATGCGCGTCCGGACATAACCGCGCTGGTTGTTGTAAAAGCGCAGGTGCGGGTTCCAGGCCGCCCAGCTGTGGTCGCCGCTCGCCACGTCGGCGCCGTCACCGCCCGAGGTGATCGACGAGCAGACCAGCTCGGTGCCGACGGTCCGCGAGGACGGGTCGTTCCAGTCCAGCTTCAGTTCGTCGGCCCAGTGCGCGTGCACGTCTCCGGTGAGTACGACGGGGTTACGGACTCCGGCGTCCACCCAGCCGCGGGTGATCCGGTCCCGGGAACCCTGGTATCCGTCCCACGAGTCCATGCTGAGCACCTTCTGCGGGCCCGAGTTGTTGTCGCGCTGCCCGAAGAAGACCTGCTGACCGAGGATGTCCCAGCGGGCGGTGGAGCGGCGGAAACCGTCGAGCAGCCACTTCTCCTGCTCGGCCCCGGTGATGCTGCGCGACGGGTCGGCGGCGGCCGGGCAGTCCTTGTAACCGTCCCCGCAGCCCTGGTCGTCGCGGTACTGCCGGGTGTCGAGCATGTGGAACGTGGCGAGCCGGCCCCAGTGCAGCCGCCGGTACAACTGCATGTCGATGCCGCGCGGGATCGAGGTACGCCGCAACGGCATGTTCTCGTAGTACGCCTGGAACGCGGCGGCACGGCGGGCCAGGAAGTTCGGGTCGGCCTGCTCCGGCACCTCGTCGGCCCAGTTGTTCTCGGCCTCGTGGTCGTCCCACACCACCGCCCAGGGCGCGACGGCATGGGCGGCCTGCAGGTCCGGGTCGGTCTTGTACTGGGCGTGCCGCTGCCGGTAATTCGCCAGCGTGACGGTCTCCGGGCCCCGGTGGTCGCGCGGGTTGCCGCCGGGGATGTTGTACGTGTCCGGCGCGTATTCGTACTGATAGTCGCCGAGGTGCAGGATCAGGTCCGGTTCGTCCTCGGCCAGCCGGCGGTAGGCGGTGAAGTAACCGTGTTCGTACTGGGAGCAGGACACGAACGACATGGCCAGGCTGAGGTCGTGGGCCTGAAGCGGTGGTGCGGTGCGGGTGCGGCCCACCGGGGAGGTGTATCCCTCGGCGCGGAAACGGTAGAAGAACTCCCGGCCGGCCACGAGCCCGTTCAGTTCGATGTGCACGCTGTACCCGCGGTCCGGCCGGGCCGAGGTGGCACCACGGCGGACGATGCGGCGGAACCGTTCGTCGGCGGCCAGTTCCCACATCACCGGTACAGACCGGTACGGCATTCCGCCGAGCCCGTCGTCGGCGAGCGGCGCGACGGCGAGACGGGTCCAGAGGACCACACCGTCGTGCGTGGGGTCACCGGAGGCGACGCCCAGGGTGAAGGGGTCCGCACGCAACGGGCCGCGGTACGGCTTGGCGGCGGCGCTCAGCGGGATCACGGTGGCGGCACCGGCCGCCGAGGTCAGCAGGGTGCGACGCGATATCGGCATGCGTCGAAGCGTTGGAGACGCGGGTGAACAACATCTGGTCAGACGGTGACGCGATGCGCTCCCGCATAGATGTTCATCTTCGGTTCGCGGAGGAATCCGACAAGTGTCATTCCGGATTCCTCGGCCAGCTCGACCGCGAGGGTGCTCGGCGCGGAGACCGCCGCCAGCAGCGGCAGCCCGGCCATCCAGGCCTTCTGGGTGAGTTCGAAACTGGCCCGGCCGGAGACCAGCAGCACGTGCCCGGTCAATGGCAGGCGGCCTTCCCGCAGCGCCCAGCCGAGCACCTTGTCGACCGCGTTGTGCCGGCCCACGTCCTCGCGCAACACCAGCAGGTCACCGCCGGCGGTGAAGAGGCCTGCCGCGTGCAGGCCACCGGTGCGGTCGAAGGTGCGCTGCGCGGCACGCAGCCTCGCCGGCAGAGCGGCCAGCGTGCGGGCCGGGATCACCAGCGGATCGCCGGCGACGTCGAAGCGCGACCTGGTCCGCACCGCGTCGATGCTGGCCTTGCCGCAGACCCCGCACGAGCTGGTGGTGTAGAAATTGCGGCTCGGGTCCGTGACCGGCGGCGGCACGGCCGGGTCGAGGACCACATCCACCACGTTGTACGTGTTCGGTGTGTCGGTCCCGGCGCACAGCTGGGCGGTCGTCACGTCCGAGGCGACGGCGATCACACCTTCACTGAGCAGAAACCCCATCGCGAGATCGATGTCGTGACCGGGTGTGCGCATCGTCACGGCGAGCGGCTTCTTCCGGACCCGGATCTCCAGCGGTTCCTCCGCGGCCAGGTGATCCTGGCGGCTCCGGCTGCCGGGCGACGAGCTCACATCGATGCTGACCACCGTGCGGCGCGTCGTGGTGCGGCTCATATCGGGAGCTTACGGGGTACCCCGAAGGCGTCGAACCGAGCGCGTGGTCACACCTGCCACCCGCTCGGGATACGGTACTCACGTGGGGGGATTCGCGGCGGTGGTCTTGGCTGGTGGTGCGGCACGGCGGATGGGCGGTGCGGACAAGCCGACCCTGACAGTGGCCGGCCAGTCGATGCTCACCCGGGTGCTGGCGGCGGTGCACGATGCCGACCCGCGTGTCGTGGTCGGGCGAATACCGGCGGACTTCCCGGTCCCGGTGCACGTCACTCGTGAGGAACCAGCTGGTGGCGGGCCGGTCGCGGCCGCCTCGGCGGGGCTCGCCCTGGTGCCCGAGCGGGTCACCTACACCGCTTTGCTTGCCGCCGATCTGCCGCTGCTGACCGGCGAGGCGATCGATGTGCTGCGGCTCACCCTCGAGTCGGCCCCCATGGAGGGAGCCGTCTACCGGGACACCGACGGGCACCTCCAACTGCTCTGCGGGGTGTGGCGCACGGCCGGGCTGCGGGCCGCTCTCGGGCGCGTGGCCGAGGCCCGTGGCAGTCTGCACGGCGCGCCGGTCCGGGCGCTGCTGGACCATTCCCGGGTGGCCGAGGTGTCCTGGCGCCGGCCGGGGCCGCCACCCTGGTTCGACTGCGACACCGACGACGATCTGCGTACGGCGGAGGAGTGGGCCCGGTGAACGAGCTGGACGAGTGGGTCGCCGAGGTCAGCGCCGAACTCGGACTGGACCCTACGGGCGTGCCGGTCCAGGAGGTCCTCGATGTGGCGCGGGACGTGGCACACAACGTCCTGCGGCCGGGGGCGCCGGTTTCGGCGTACCTTCTCGGCCTGGCCGTCGCGGCCGGTGCCGACCCGTCCGAGGCGGCGGCCAGGATCAGCGCCCTCGCCCTCCGTAAGGCCCGGTAGGGCTTCCAAGCTGGACGGATGACGGCAGGTGTGGGACGGACGTTCGCGGCCCACCGTCGCTCGATAGGGTGACGGGAACGGAGGTGCGATCATGACGGCAGAAGGCGCCGCGAGCGAGACGTTCGAAGGCGGTTTGCTCGACGAGCCGACCACGGCCGATCTACGGGCCAAGGTCACCCAGGCGTGGCGTGAGTTCGCCGGTTCGCTGGCCGGCCTCCTGCCGACCTTGGCGCCCGGCTCGCACGTCGACCTCACTCTGGATCCGACCGCCTCCGGCACCGGCACCGCGGTCTACTCGGTCAGCATCCGGGTCCTGCCGGACGAGATCGTCGAGGCGCTGGCCGTCGGCAACGCGGCGTTGCCTCAGGAGTTCCGGATGGACCGGGCCGCCGTGGCCGATCTGGTGGCTCTGGGCTGGTCACCGCCGGGTGTGCTGGCCGGCTCGGGCGACTCGTTCGGCCTGCGGTCCGCGTTCGGCAAGGCGAGCCAGTTCGCCGCCGTGATCACCCGCACTCTGCGCGACGTCTACGGCGCACCGCACCCGGCCTTCCTCGTGTACCTGGTGCACGACGAGAACGACGAGCCGATCGACGCCAGCCCGCTCGGCACGGCCCGGCACGAGCCCAGCATCGAGGTGGCTCTGGACGCGCTGGACGAGCCCGGCGCGCTGGAGGCGGCCCTGGCCGGGATCGCCGAGGACGTCGTGCCGCTCGAGGAGCGGGTCCGCACGGTCGTCGCCACCATGTCCAAGACAACTGTCGACCAGTTGCAGGTCGACGCGGACGGCGACATCGGCATCCGGGCGGGCTCGGCGATGGTCTTCGTCCGGGTCCGCGACAACCCGCCGCTGGTCGACGTGTTCTCGCCGATCCTGACCGACGTCGAGCCGACCGAGCAGCTCTACGTGAAACTGTCCGAGCTGACCAACCGGATGCCGATCGGCCGGTTGTACTGCGCCCAGGACACGGTCTGGGCGTCGATCCCGGTCTTCGGTCGCAACTTCCAGGCCGTGCACCTGATGCTCGCCATGCAGGTGATGACCGGTCTCGCCGACGAACTGGACGACCGGCTGCACGGCGAGTTCGGCGGCAAGCGCTTCTTCGGCGAAGGCGACAAGCCGTCCGCACCGAAGGCCGACGACGAGGGCCACCGGCCGGGGATGTACCTCTAGCCGGACGGTGCCGCGATCGCGGTCGTTGTCTCCACCAGCCGCGACAGCACCACCATGCTCCTGGTCGACGTGACGAACGGCTCCGCCCGGAGCCGTTCCAGTGCCTGCTCGAGATGCCCGATGTCGGCCGCCCGCAGGTGGACGAGCGCGTCAGCCTGCCCCGACACCGTGTAGGCACCGATCACCTCGGGGTGCCGCCGGGTGGCCACCGTGATCTGTGCCGGTGTGGTGCGTCCCGTGCAGAACAGCTCGACGAAGGCCTCGGTGGTCCAGCCGACCGCGGACGGCTCGATGACAGCCGTGAATCCCTTGATGACCCCGCTTGATCGAAGCCTGTCGACCCTTCTCTTGACGGCTGGGGCGGACAGCGACACCTTCGCGCCGATGTCGGCATACGAAGCGCGGGCATCGGCGACGAGTAACGCAATGATTCGCTGGTCGACGGCGTCCATATGCAACGATTCGCCTCCGAGGAGCAATATTTCGAGCTGTTTGCTGCAACCAAGCCTACTTACTCTTTAACCTCATGAGCTACACGGAGCGCTTGCCGCGAAACAGGGCATATCTGATGTGTCCCCCTGAGCATTTCACGGTCGAGTACGCCATCAACCCCTGGATGGACACCACTGTCGCGGTCGACGCCGGCCGCGCCCTGAAGCAGTGGGAACAGCTCCGGAACACCCTCACTGACCTCGGCCATGTCGTGCACGTGCTCGACCCGGAGCCCGGCCTGCCGGACATGGTCTACTCCGCGAACGGCGCGTTCTCCGTCGACGGCACCGTCTACGGCGCCCGCTTCCGTTACCCCCAGCGAGCCGCCGAGGCCATGGCCCACCAGGCCTTCTACATGGCCGGTGAGAGCTGGAACTTCATCTCACCTCAGCAGGTCAACGAGGGTGAGGGCGACTTCGCCTATCTGCCGAACGCCTACGGCGGCATCGTCCTGGCCGGCTACGGATTCCGTACCGATCCCGCGGCGCACGCCGAGGCGCAGGAGGTGCTGGGCCGCCCGGTGATCTCGCTGCGCCTGGTCGACCCGGCCTTCTACCACCTCGACACCGCGCTCGCGGCCCTCGACGACCGGCACGTAACCTACTACCCCGGCGCCTTCTCACAGGCTTCCCAGCGAGTGCTGGCCCAGCTCTTCCCGGATGCGGTGATCGCCGACCGGGAGGACGCCGAAGCCTTCGGCCTGAACCTGGTCAGCGACGGCCGGCACGTGATCCTCAACACGGAGGCCGTGGCCATGGGACACAAGGTGCGCGCCGCCGGATACCTCCCGGTTCACGTCGACCTCTCCGAGCTCAAGCGCGGAGGCGGCAGCGTCAAATGTGCCGTTGCCGAACTGCGGGCCTGAAGCTCCCCGACCACACGAGCATTGCTCCGACTCGTGCGCAAAGATGGATCGCATGACCGACGACACCCGCACCACTGAGCACAAGGAAGACGGCTCCGTCATCGTCGTGGGCCCCGACGGCCGCCCGATGGGCACGGTCGAGTCGGACGGCTCGCTCACCCCGGAGGAGCCGGGCAACCTCATCGAGCAGCCGGCGAAGGTCATGCGCATCGGCAGCATGATCAAGCAGCTGCTCGAGGAGGTGCGGGCCGCTCCGCTCGACGAGGCCAGCCGGGGCCGCCTGCGGGAGATCCACCAGCGCTCCATCACCGAGCTGGAGGACGGCCTGGCGCCCGAGCTCCGCGAGGAGCTCGAGCGGCTCTCGCTGCCGTTCGAAGGCGAGACCCCGCCCAGCGAGCCGGAGCTGCGCATCGCGCAGGCCCAGCTGGTCGGCTGGCTGGAAGGCCTCTTCCACGGCATCCAAGCCGCGCTCGTGGCCCAGCAGATGGCCGCCCGCCTGCAACTCGAGCAGATGCGCGGCGGCGTCCCGGGCCGGCCCGCCCTGCCGATGGGCGGCGTCATCCCGGGCAAGCAGGGCGGCCAGGGAGACGTTCTCGGCAACACAGGTCAATACCTCTGATTTCGTACGGGGTGTCCAGCCCCGCCGAACTACGCCGTCCCGTGGCATCCACGCGATGCTTCATGGGGTCACGGGCCCCAGCGCGCCTTTCGGGCTGAGGCGTCGGGCAACGCGACCGATGCGCCTCCCCGGGTTGCAGCGCGACTCCCGCAATCCCGGCTGGCGCCCACCGCTGTCTCACCGCGCCCGAGACAGCGGTGCGCGCCAGCCGGTTTGTGGTGGCTGGGCGGTGCTGCTGCCTCTGGGGGCTTTAGGCAGCGGTGCGCGTCAGCCGGCACTGAAGCCCGGGCGGTGTTCAGGACCGGGATGCGGGGACAGTTTGGGCGTACGAGATCAGATGTTGAAGAGGGACGCCAGGTAATCGGCCACGCCGTCGGCATCGTTGGTGCCGGTCGTGTCGTCGGCGATCGCGCGCAGCGCGGGATGAGCGTTGCCGACCGCGACGCCGCGCCCCGCCCAGGTGAGCAGCGGTATGTCGTTGGGCATGTCGCCGAAGGCCACGACCTGCTCCGCGGTGATGCCCTCGCGCTCGCAGAACCATGCCAGCCCGGCCGCCTTGGTCACGCCGGCCGCGGAGATCTCCACAAGCGCGGACGACGACGACCGGGTGGCCGTGGCGCGGTCGCCGAGGGTGCGGCTCACCAGCTCCAGGAAGTCGTCGGGGTCGGCCGTCGACGAGCGGGCCAGCAGCTTGACGGCCGGCACGGAGGTCAGCTCCTCGGGGGCGGCGATGACCCGCACCCGGTGGTCGTGCTCCCAGCGGACGGTCCACGTGTCCTCGTGCAGGAAGGCACGCCCGTCCTCGACCTCGACGGCCAGCGACACGTCCGGCACGGCGTCGCGGAGACGTTTGGTGACCTCGAGCAGCAGCTCGACCGGGAGCGGCTGGGCCCGCAGCACCTCGTCGGTGTGCGGGTCGTAGATGACCGCGCCGTTCGCGCAGATCGCGGGCAGGGGTGCCGGCAACTGGGCGAAGAGCTGGTCGAGCCAGCGCAACGGGCGGCCCGTGACGATCACGACCGGGACCGGCACCCGGCTCAGCACATCGAGCGTGCGCGGACTGAGCAGGCGCTCACTGTTGATCAGCGTGCCGTCGATGTCGGAGGCGACCAGCCGGAAATCTGCCATCACCTGGACAATAGCCGGTCCAGATAGACCGCCACGCCGTCCTGATCATTGGTGAGGGTCACATCGTCGGCGACCGCCAGCAGCGACGGGTGTGCGTTGGCGACGGCGACCCGGCCCCAGCCGGCCCAGGCGAACATCGGCAGGTCGTTGGGCATGTCGCCGAAGACCAGGACGTCCGAGGGATCGACGCCGACCGCCTCGGCCACCACCGAGAGGCCGGTGCCCTTGTCGACGCCGGCCGGGCAGATCTCCACGTAGTCGAGACCGGCCTGGGTGACGGTTGCCAGGTCCGGTGGGACCACCCGCTGGGCGAAGGCCAGCAGTTCGTCGACGTTCAGGGAGAACGACCGGGCGAACGCCTTGATCACTTCGCCGCTGAGGCATTCGGCGCGGGTCCGGGACTCGACGGTGACCGGGTAACGCCAGGTCGGGTCGTAGTCACCCCAGAGCGGGGAGTCGTCGTGCTCCAGGGCCTCGAACATCACCGACAGCGGGCCGGCCACCGACTCCAGGGCGCCGAGGGCCTCGCCCAGCGCCTTGCCGGGGAGCCGGGCCTGCCGCAGGTAGCGGGAGTCGTCGAGGTCGAGCACCCAGCCACCCTGCGCCAGCACGAGGAAGTCGGCGACGCGGATGTCGTTGCGGGTGAGTGAGGTGAGACGCGGGCCGCGGCCGGTGGCGGCCACGATCCGGATGCCGGCGGAGCGGACCCGGTCCAGAACCTCATGGGTGTACGCGGAGACGGTGTCGTCGCTGCGAACGAGTGTGCCGTCCAGATCCGTGGCGATCAGCTTGGGGAGACCGGGCTTCATCGGAACCTCCGTGGGTCGGCAAGACCCCCGTGGAGGACGGAAGGAGAACGGTACACCCGATCGGCTACCAGCATCTATGACAACTGGTAGCCGATCGATTGCGTTTGGATCAACGAACGGGTTCGAGGACGTCCCGTCCGCCGAGGAACGGCTGGAGCGCCTTCGGTACCCGCACCGAACCGTCCGGCTGCTGGTGGTTCTCCAGGATCGGGATCAGCCACCGGGTGGTCGCGAGCGTTCCGTTGAGCGTCGCCACGGTCTGCGGCTTGCCGTTGTCGTCGCGGTAGCGGATGTTGAGCCGCCGCGCCTGGAACGTGGTCGTGTTGGACGTCGAGGTGACCTCGCGGTAGCGGCCCTGCGACGGCACCCACGCCTCGCAGTCGAACTTGCGGACCGCGCTCGACCCGAGGTCACCGGCCGCGACGTCGATCACCCGGTACGGGATCTCGACCTTGGCCAGCATCTCCTCCTCCATCGCGAGCAGGCGCTGGTGTTCCTCGGCCGCGTCCTCGGGGCGGCAGAAGGAGAACATCTCCACCTTGTCGAACTGGTGGACGCGCAGGATGCCGCGGACGTCCTTGCCGTGCGAGCCGGCCTCGCGCCGGTAGCACGACGACCAGCCGGCGTAGCGGCGCGGGCCGTCGAGGTCGAGGATCTCGTTCGAGTGGTACGCCGCGAGGGCGACCTCCGAGGTTCCGACCAGGTACAGGTCGTCGGCCTCGAGTCGGTAGACCTCGCTGGCGTGCGCCCCCAGATAGCCGGTGCCCTCCATCGACTCGGGCCGGACCAGGGTCGGCGTGATCGAGGGGATGAAGCCGTGCTCGACGGCCTGCTGGATGGCGAGCTGGAGCATGCCGAGCTGGAGCAGGGCGCCCACCCCGGTGAGGAAGTAGAACCGCGAGCCGGACACCTTGGCACCGCGCTCGGTGTCGATCGCGCGCAGCGTCTCACCGATCTCGAGGTGGTCCTTCGGGACCTCGATGCGCGGAATGTCGCCGACCTCACGCAGTACGACGAAGTCGTCCTCGCCGCCGGGAGGAGCGCCTTCGACGACGTTCGACACGGCCATGTGGGCACGCTTCAGCGCCTGCTCGGCCTCGCTCGCGGCGGCCTCGGCCGCCTTCACTTCAACAGCGAGGTCTTTGGTACGGGCCAGCAGCGCGGCCCGTTGCTCGCCGGAAGCCTTCGCGACGTCCTTGCCGATGGACTTCTGCTCCGCCCGGACCGTCTCGAACCGCTGGGTGGCGGCCCGGCGCTCCTCGTCGGCACGCAGCAGAGCGTCCACGAGTTCGGTGGACTCACCGCGCAGCCGCTGGCTCGCGCGGATCAGGTCGGGGTCTTCACGAAGCAGACGCAGGTCAATCACGGTTGTCGAGCCTACCGGCGTCCCGGTCCGATCATCACCCGGATATCCCCCGGTGTCACGATCGGTGTGGCTGGTCCAGCTCGCCGGGGAACCGGGCGAACGGTGCGGCCGGTGTGATGCTCAGGTCGAGCGGGTCCTCCTGTCCGGTCTGCGCCGGTTCGGCGGGTTCCTCAGGCGTCCGGGCGGCACCCGGGCCGAGCCACAGCGCGATCAGCGCGGCGGCCACCGCGGCCAGCGCGCACCAGAGGCCACGCCCGTGCGCCACCCGCATCGCGTCCAGCTCGGGGGTGTAGTACTGCGGGATCATGACACTCGTCTTGCTCAGGTGCTGTACCAGCGCCAGGACCAGCGCGAGCAGGACGCCACCCAGGGCGAAACCAGCCAATCGGGCGTACGGCCGGCCGGGCGCCGGACCGAACAGGGTCAGCACGATCGCTACCGCGAGAAGCGACAACCCGCCCAGATACCCGCCACCGAACCCGCCCAGATCGGTCATCCTGGTCAGCAGGACCGTCTCCATGCCCAGGCCGTCGGCGTCGAACATCAGACCGTCGATGGTGGTGGTCTGCCACTCGGAGATCAGCGACCCGAACGCCGCGACCCCGCCGAGTCCCGCGACCAGGACCGGAAGTCGCCGGTCGCGTGCCAGGCCGTGCAGGAACCGGCGCCGGGCCGATTCGGCACCGCCACCGAAGGTGATCACCGACTCGGGTCGTGGGTCGTCCTGGGCCATGGATCCATGATGGCCCCTCGCCCGGTCGGCGAACCATCGGGCGAGATATCGGATAGCGTTCTGGACATGCCTATTCGTTCTTCTTCTGCCCGCTGGGAAGGAAACCTCACCGAGGGTTCCGGCACCGTCAAGACCGGCAAGGGCGGCCTCCAGGGCGCCTACTCGTTCAAGTCGCGTTTCGAGGAGGGCGAGGGGACCAACCCCGAGGAACTGATCGCCGCCGCGCACGCCGGCTGCTTCTCGATGGCCTTCTCGAAGGGCCTCGCCGACGCGGGCTTCACCCCGTCGTCGGTGGAGACCGTCGCCAAGGTCCACCTGGACAAGACCGACGCCGGCTTCGGCGTCTCCCGCATCGACCTGGAGACCGTCGGCGACGTTCCCGGGATCGACGAGGCGAAGTTCCAGGAGCTCGCCGTCGGCGCCAAGGAGAACTGCCCGATCTCGCGCCTGCTCAGCCCGGGTGCCGAGATCAGCCTGGTCGCCAAGCTCGTCTGAACCGTTCCGGATCCCGGCGCGGCCTTTCTCGGGCCGCGTCGGCGATCCGGGCACAATGGGCTGGTGCCGGTCGATATGAGTCCAGAGCGTTTCGAGGAACTGGTGGGCGAGGCCCTCGACGAGGTGCCCGTCGAGCTGCTGTCCCTGATGAACAATGTGGTCTTCCTGGTCGAGGACGCCCCGGCCGACGGTGGTGACGATCTCCTGGGCCTGTACGAGGGCACCGCCCTGACCGATCGGGGCTGGGACTACGCGGGGGCGCTGCCCGACCGGATCACCATCTACCGCCTGCCCACGCTCAAGGTCTGCGAGACCGAGGAGGACGTGGTCGACGAGGTCGCGATCACCGTGGTGCACGAGATCGCCCACCACTTCGGCATCGACGACCAGCGCCTGCACGAACTCGGCTGGGGCTGACCCTTGCCGGGCCTGCCTACTCTCAGATCATGCGCAGCGATCTCTTCTCGGCCGACAACCTGGAGAAAGAGCACAGTCAGCCGGGTCTCCGGCTGCAGAACTCGAAGCTCCTCAAAGCCGAACTGAACGGTGAGTTCCTGGCCCGGACCGGGTCGATGGTGGCCTACCAGGGCCGGGTGACGTTCGAGGCGATCGGCTCCGGTGGCCTCGGCAAGTTCCTCAAGCAGAAGCTGACCGGCGAGGGCGTCCCGCTGATGCGGATCCGCGGTAACGGCGACGTCTTTCTCGCCGAGAACGCCGCCGACATCCACCTGATCGACCTGGAGCCCGGCGACGCCCTCTCGATCAACGGGGCCAACGTGCTGGCCTTCGACTCGACTCTCAACTACGACATCCGGATGGTGAACGGCGCCGGGATGTTCTCCAACGCCGGCCTGTTCAACTGCGTCTTCAGCGGCCACGGCCGAATCGCGGTGACCACCAAGGGAACGCCCGTGGTGCTCAACGTCGACCAGCCCACGTACGTCGACCCGCAGGCCGCGATCGCCTGGTCGGCGAACCTGCAGACCGGGTTCCACAAGGCCGAGCAGTTCGGTCTCGGCACCCTCCTGGGCCGGACGACCGGTGAGCGGTTCACGATGAGCTTCGCCGGTCAGGGCTTCGTGATCGTCCAGCCGTCCGAGGAACCGCCCGGTGGCCTGGCCGGGGTCACCGAGCGGAAGTCGGGCAGCAGCGGCGGCAGCATCCTCGGCGACCTCTTCGACGACTGACGGGCGAGGCAACCCGGCCGGCGAGGCGACTGCCGGGCAAGGACGGTCGGCGGGCGAAGCGGGCGGGCGGGCGAGACGACTGACGGGCGAGGACGGCCGACGGGTGAGGTGGCTGCCGCCGCTGCCGGTCAGCCGCCGTTTCGCAGCCGATCGAGCCAGGCCGCCGAGTCGGCGAAGTCGCTGTCGGACAGCCCGGGCGGCGGCGCGACCGGCGGCTCGGGCTGCAGACGGTGCTTCGGGTAACTGCCGAGGAAGCGGACCTCGGCACAGATCCGGCGCAGGCCCTGCAGCGCCTCGCCGAGCCGCGCCTCGGCGACGTGGCCGGTGCAGTCCAGGAAGAAGAAGTACGTGCCCAGCTGCTCCCCGGTCGGCCGGGACTCGATCCGGGACAGGTTGATACCGCGTACGGCCAGTTCGGTGAGCACCGAGAGCAGTGCACCGACCTGGTCGTGCCGGATCGACACGGCCAGCGAGGTGACGTCGTCGCCGGTCGGCGCGGCCGGTGCCCCCGGGCGGGTGAGCAGCGCGAACCGGGTGACCGCCTCGGCCCGGTCGGCCACCTTCTCGGCCAGCACGGTCAGATTGTTGCGTTTGACGCCGATCGGCGCGCAGAGTGCCGCGTCGTGTTCACCGGCGGCCGCGCTGATCGCCGCCGCCGCGTTGGACAGCACGTCCACCACCACCGCGTCCGGGGCGTTCGCCTGGAGCCAGCGCCGGCACTGGGCGGACGCCTGTGGGTGTGCGGCGATCGATCGGATCGCGGCCAGCGGGGTCAGCTGCCGGGAGGCCAGCATGAACTCGACCGGCAGCAGCACCTCCCGGGTGATCATCAGCGGGCTGCCCGTCACCAGCTCGTCGAGGGTGACCGGGACAGCGCCTCCCACCGAGTTCTCCAGGGGCACCAGGGCGGCGTCCGCCTCGCCGGCGCGCACCGCCTCCAGCGCCTCGGGCACGCTGCGCGCCGGCGTGCGAACCCCACGCTCAGCTGCGGGAATGGTGCGCAGGGCGGCTTCGGTGAAAGTGCCCTCGGGGCCGAGGTAGGTGAAACGGGTGGGCGGCGTGCCGGGCATTTCCGGAGTCTAGCCGCCGATCCGGACGGGACGGTGGGGCGCGGTCGGCCTCCGTGGCGGTGGTCGTGTGAAGGGCCCGGGATGCCGGGCGGTATGAGCGGTGGTCGCGTCGAGGGCCCTGGATGCCGGGCGGTATGAGCGGTGGTCGCGTGGACCGCCCGGGATGCCGGGCGGCGTGAGGCGGATCCGGAGGGTTCAGTAACCGCAGGCCAGTGCACGGATGCCGGCCGGCGCCTGGGTCTTGACGGTCGGATTGCACACGTCGGTGCCCACCGTGACGAGCGTCAGTGTCGTCCCGCTGCCGGTGGTGACGACCGAGAGCGGCTCCGCCCCGGTCATCCCGATGACGGTGAAGCTCCAGGTGCCCGAGCAGAACGGCCCGCCCAGCACGGCGACGTTCTTGTCCGGTACGGCCGGGCTCTTCTTGGCGAGCGCGACGACCTGGGCGCCGGTCGGCTGTCCGGTGCAGCGCGGCGCGTACGACGGTGTGGCCGTCGGGGAGGTGGTGGCCGGCGGGGTGGTGGTCGGCAAGGTGGCGACCGGCGTCCGCGTCGGATAGGTGTAGGTCGGCATCACGCCGGTAGGCGTCACCCCCGTCGGCGGCGTGGCCACGGGCGGCGGCGTCACCACCAGCGGCGGCGGTGCCACCCCGCTGGCGGGCATGGCGCCGCTGGCGGGCGGCATGGTCGGCCCGGTGGGCAGCGCCTCGGGCGGGGAGCCGCAGGCGGCGCTCAGCAGCAGCACACCCACGGCCAGCGGGATGAATCGTGTGCGGGGGAACACGGGCTCATGGTATGAGCCGGAGCGTCAGCTGGCGATCCGATGACCCGCGGCGGTGAGCGTGTTGATCGCCTCGGTCAGCCGCACGGTGGGCACGAGCAGGTAATCCGTGTCGTACGTCGAGAAGGTCACGATGTTGACGCGGGCCTCGGCGAGCGGGACGACCAGGGAAGCGAGCACCCCGGTCATGGCCAGGTTGAGGTCGTCAGCCACACGCAGACACCGCCAGGCGGTGTCGGCGATCGCGTCCGCGGGGACCCGGTCGTTGGGACAGATGACCGAGAGCTCGTCGACACCCCAGGTCACCGAGATGACGCTCTTGTCGTCCGGACCTGCGGTCAGCGAGGCGGGGAGGGCGGAGCCGGCCGGAAGCCGACACACCGCGTATTCACCCGGTAACAGGTCTAGATCGAGCATGTTCGCAGACTACGTTGCGGTTTTGTGACATCCAATGGTTGCCAAGTGCGGTAAACGACACACCGTAGCGAACAAAAGGGACGTCAGTACCGTACCGGGGACAGGAAGGTCAGCGTTCCGCCGATCTGCCCGCCTGCCATCAGCGGCGTCGAGATCGCATCGACCGTGAGCGGTGTCTCAGCCTCGCCCGGCACGACCCGGATCAGGCCACGGGCCAGCCGTTCGCTGCGCAGCGCCAGCAGCGGCGGGATGTTCTCCGCCTCGGGGTCCTCCAGGCGGCCGCCGCCCGCGGTGAAATCGATGAGGTGCAGCGCGGCGCTGAGCCGCAAGCCGAGTGCGTCGGCCGGCTTGCCCAGGCCGAGCAGCTCGCTGCAGGACGGCGACATCGCGAGGATCGAGCCGTCGACGTCGATCACCAGGCACGGCTCGTCGGCCGCAGCGACCGTCATCGACCAGCGCTCGACGCTGGTGATGAACTCGGCCTCCGATGGTGTCCGGGCCTGGGGGACGAACGCTCCCGAGAGGGAGAGCTCAACATGCGCCACCGGCTCCTCCTCGCTCCACTTCACACCGACGGCCGACGCTCCCGCGCCGGCCGTCGACGGCGTCGAAGGGAACGTTACCGGCGGCTCAGTCGCTTGTCAGCGGCCGTCTGTCCGTTGCCGTACGAAGAGTAGTCCTGACCCGGCCGATAGGGTGCGTTCGACCAGGTGCCCGGGTGGTGGGCGACGGCGGACAGCTTGTTCGCGGTGGACGGGGAGATCTTCGCCCCGCCCGCGATCAGCAGGCGGTCGAGTTCCTTGTCGGTGGAGACGAGACAGTCCTTGGGCAGACCGTGGACGCTGATCACGCCCGAGCCGACGAAGGTCAGCACGGCGGTCACCGGGACGTTGAGTCCGACGACGGCGGTGAGGGCCTTGGCGGCGCGGCGGGCGTCACGGCGCGCCTCGTTCACGTACTCCGGGCGTTTTCCGTTGATCTGCACCACGTCACCGGCGATCAGAACGCGGGAGCGACCGTGGTCGACGACCGTGACGGCGTAGATGCCGCCCGGGCCGATCGCCAGGAAGCCGGCGCGGTCATCGGCCGGGTTGGGCTCGTAGTAGGCCTGCGAGAGATCGGTCCGAGGCCAGTCCACGATGTGCCAGTTCGGTCCGAGTCGGTCGAGGCGGGTGAGTGCGCGTGCTCCGGCGGCTTCCAGACGACGGGCGCCGCGCTCGGCGCGACGGCGACGTGCCCACTCGGCCGGGGTGGGCATCCGCTGGGTGTCCTCGAGGAGGGACGGATGCCTGCGATCGGCGGGTGTGAGCGTCTGGGACGGCATGGGCAGCGCGGGGCGGGCGGGGAAGACAGTCACTGCGACCTCCGGCAAAAGGTCAGTCGGGCTCTCTTTTCCAACTACCGTACGTGCTCGTGTCCCTACGGAACAGGGCGACGGGCGGGAAAGAAAGAGGAATGAGTATGGATGAATGCCGCATTCACGACAACATCTTCTTTCGCATGGTGCATCTGCACCGTTCCAAGCTATCCCTCACCCACATCTGATGCATGGCCGTCCCAAGATCTAGTCACAACGTCACGACCCGATAGCGCTCGGTACGGGCTAACGTCAAGCATGTGTACGTCGACAGTGAAGTCAGCCGCCTCCGTACCGTACTGCTGCATCGTCCGTCAGCGGAGCTCGCACGACTGACCCCGCGCAACAACGATTCCCTGCTCTTCGACGGGATTCCCTGGGTGAGCCGGGCCCAGGAGGAGCACGACGCCTTCGCCGAGGCACTGCGCGGCCACGGGGTGGAGGTGCTCTACCTCGGCAACCTGCTGGCCGAGACGCTGGCCGTGCCGGAGGCCCGGACCGAGCTGACCGCCGGAGTCCTGGCCGCCCGCCGGCTCGGCGACTCGCTACGGGCCACCGTCGCCGACTACCTGGCCGATCAGGATCCCGATCGGCTCGCCGAGGTGCTCATCGCGGGACTGGCCCACGACGAGATCAAACCGGGTGGCGGCGGACTGGTCTACGAGATGATGGACCGGCACGATTTCGTCATCGATCCGCTGCCCAACCTGCTCTTCACCCGCGACTCGTCGGTCTGGGTGCGCGATCGCGTCGCGGTCACCAGCCTGACGATGCGGGCACGCCGCCGGGAGACGACGCTCACCCACGCCATCTACCGGCACCATCCGCGGTTCGCCGGCTCCGCGTTGCTCTTCGACCCGTCGCTGGAGCATGTCGAGGGCGGGGACGTGCTGGTGCTGGCACCCCAGGTGCTGGCGATCGGGGTCGGCGAGCGAACCACGCCGGCCGGGGCTGAGCGCCTCGCTCAGCGGGTCATCGCGGCAGGGCTCGCGCACACCGTGCTGGCCGTGCCGATCGCCCAGGAACGCGCCACCATGCACCTGGACACCGTCTGCACCATGGTGGACGTCGACGCCGTGGTGATGTACCCGAACCTGGCGGACAGCCTCCAGGCGTGGACGGTCACCGGCGGTCCGGGCGGCGAACTGCGGATCCGCCCGCCACGGCCGTTCCTGGAAGCCGCGGCCGAGGCGATGGGCATCGACCGGCTGCGGGTCATCGACACCGGACTGGACCCGGTCACCGCGGAACGCGAACAGTGGGACGACGGCAACAACACCCTCGCCATCGCGCCAAGGCTCTGCGTCGCCTACGAACGCAACGTCGAAACCAACGCCCAGCTGGAACGCGCCGGCATCGAGGTGGTCCGGATAAGCGGCTCCGAACTGGGTTCCGGCCGAGGCGGCCCCCGCTGCATGAGCTGCCCCATCCAGAGAGACCCCCTGCACCCCTGAGCCCCGCCCACCATGAGGTTTGACCAGGACGAACGCGCATTGTGCCCGCCGACGTCGAGGGCTCCGAAATCGGCTAGGCGAAGCCGTGGTCGATTTCGGAGCCCTCGACGTCGGGTCAAAGGGCCCAATGCCCCCGAGCGGCAGCGAAGGAAGTAAACACAGCCCAATGCCCCCGAGCGGCAGCGAAGGAAATAGACACAGCAGCGAAGGCAATCAGCGGAGCGTCAGCTGCCGACCGATCAGGCCCTGCTTCGCGCGCCGGGCGGCAGCGTCCAGCGGTTCGTCGACGGCCAGGATGTCGGTGTAGCGCTTGGCGAAGTCGGCCAGCGGTGCCTCGAACTCGGTGCCCTCCGGCTCACCCGGCACGTCCCACACCGGCACGAGCAGGCCGTGCGCCCGGAACATGCCGGCGAACTTGGTGCCTTCGCCCAGGAGCAGGTCGCCTGAGGCGGACAGGCGGGCCAGGGCGTCCAGCGCCTTGTCCTCCGGTTCGCTCAGCACCCAGCGGACGTGGCTCTTGTCCGGCGCGACCCGGCACCAGTACGCGGCCTTGGCCGCGGCCAGCCGCACGGTCGGGTAGATCGACGCGTTGGCCCGCTCCAGCGATGCCTTCACGGTCGAGTCCTGCATCTGGTCCGGGTCCAGCCAGTACTCGAAACCCTCGTGCATGGTGATCTCGAGCGGCTGGTCGACCAGGATGTCCTGGAGGCGCAGACCCTCGCCGGGCAGGGACGGCACCGACACGGTGTTTCCGGGCTCGGTCTGGAGGGCGCTCAGGGCGGCGGCGGCCAGGTCGCGGGACACGTCACCGGACTGGACGTGCCGCTGCAGACCGATGAGTACCGCCCCGTCGCGGCGTGACATGGCCGGCCACGCCATCGGCAGCACCGTGGAAAGGGTGACCGGGCGGTCGCCGTACTCCTCGATGATTTCCGGCTTGAGGGTCAGCGGCGCCGAGGCGGCCGGCACCAGCTCGCGCAGGGCGACCCACTCCGGTTCGTCGGCCAGGCCCTCGAACGGGCGGGCGACGAAGATGTCGCGCACCTTCGTCTTCGGTGCGGTCTCGCGGGACTTGCGACGCTTGCTCACGGGGAACCAGCCTAAGCGGTCGCTTCCGCGAACCGGTGACGTGGGCCACCCACGCGTGTCGCCCGTCCGTGTCTCAGGCGCGCGGGAGGCGGACCTCGGCGACCGTGCCGCCGCCTTCTCTGGGCCGTAGCGACACCCAGCCGTTCTGCCGTTCGACGAGGCGGCGTACCAGGTACAGGCCGAGCCCGGCGCCGGCCCGGTGGTGTCCGGAATCGGCCTGCCAGTATCGGTCGAAGGCTTGTTCGACGTGTTCGGGGGCGATGCCCGCGCCCCGGTCGGAGACACGGAACCGGAGCGTGTCGTCGTCGGCTCCGGCGCACACCTCGACCGTGGTGTCCGGTCCGGAGTACTTCTCCGCATTGGTGACGAGCTCGGTGAAGATGGTCGCGATCGAATCCCGATTGCCGTACGCCTTCGGCAGATCCGCCGGCATGTGGGCCAGGAGCAGCCGGCTCCGCAGATCGCCGGGCAGCGCCCCGGCTGCCGCACGTAGCGCCTCCACCAGGTCGAACGGTCCGGCCGGGGCGCTGCCGACGGATCCGTCCCCTTCGCTGGCGGCGAACAGCAGCCGGTCCACGAGGCGGGCCAGTTCGCCGGCGCGGGTGCCGATCACCCGGACGGCTTCGCGCCGGTCGGGCTCACCGACGCTGTCCCAGTGGTTGGTGAGCGTGTCCGCGTAGCCCTTGATGACGGTGACCGGCGTTCGCAGCTCGTGACTGGTGACCGCCACCCAGAGGTCGCGGTCCGCGTCGCGGCGGACTTCCTCGGGGGCCGGTTCGCCGTGTGCGGGCAGGCCGGCTCCGGCTTCGTAGATGCGGCCGGCCAGCCGTGCCAGCAGTTCGAGCACGGTCTGATGTTCGGGGCCGGGTTCGCCGGCCGCCGCGTCGAACCAGACGTGCAGGGATCCGGCAACCTCGTTGCCGTGGTGTCCCCGGGCACCGAGCATGTGCGGCAGGTCTCCGCCGTCGAAGAGGCCGGCCAACTGGTCGTTGAGCGGGCCGGGCCGGTCCTCCACCCGGCGGCCGAGCGCCGGTGCGCACACCCCGGTGGCCGCGATGATCCGGCCGTGGTCCTTCGCGTACTCCGCGAAGACGGCGCCGCGGGCACCGAGGGTCTCCTCGGCGAGCCGGACCAGCTGCTGGAGCACGGACAGCCCGGCGTCACCCGAGTCGACGCGGTCGAGGACCGCGACCTGACCCCGGGTCAGGGCCGCATAGTCGGGGCGGTCCGGCATGCCTGCGAGTTTGCCTCGCTCACCGCGTTTTGGGCAGATGAACCTAAGCGAATCCTGAGGTGGACCGGCATCCAGTGGTGCACGTCACAGCTGGGCGAGCCGGTCCAGCACGAAGCGTGGACGGTCGGTGATCACTCCGTCCACACGGTGCTCCAGGACCAGATCGAGATCCTCGGGTTCGTTGACGGTCCAGACGTACACCTGATGTCCGGCCGCCTTGATCGCCGGCAGCAGTGCGGGCCGCGCCCGGAGCAGTTCGATGCCGGGACCGGCGGTGCGGGCGCCGAACGGCAGCCGGCCGCGACCGGCGCCGGGTGGCACGAGCTCCATCAGGTAGACCGTCGGCAGGCGTGGCGCCTGTGCCCGGACCCGGCGCAATGCGAGCGCCGCGAACGACATGACGGTGACCTGGACGTCATCGTCGGGTTTCGGGTCGGCCAAGCCGAAGTGCCGCAGCATCCGGATCAGCCGGCGTTCCACCTCGGCGCCGTACCGGGACGGATGTTTCGTCTCGATCAGCAGCCGGACCGGGCGGCCACCCGAGCGGACCGCGTCAAGCAGGCGTTCCAGGGTGAGCAGCCGGGACAGGTGGGGCAGCTCGGCGTCGGCCGGGTAACCCGGATGCCACGAGCCGAAGTTCAGCGCGTCCAGCTCGGCCAGCGTCTTCGAACTGACCCGGCCCCGCCCGTTGCTGGTGCGGTCCAGCTTGCTGTCGTGCACGCAGACGAGATGGCCGTCCCGGGTCAGCCGGATGTCGCACTCCAGCCCGTCCGCGCCCTCCTCGAGCGCACGCTGGTACGCGCCGAGAGTGTGCTCGGGCAGTGCGTCGGCGCCTCCGCGGTGCGCGAAGACGAGGGGGCGGTACCCGGTGCTCACAGCACGCGGGCCGGCTGCCCGTTTTCGCTGATCACGTCCTTACCGGCGGCGGCCCACGACTGCATGCCGCCGTCGAGGTTGCGGACGTTGTCCCACCCGTTGTTCATCAGGTAGGCCACGACCTGGCCGGAACGTCCCCCGGCCCGGCAGACCACGATCACCTCGTCCTCGGTCGGCACCTCTGCCATCCGGGCCGGCACCTCCATCATCGGCAGGTGGTGGGCGCCTGGCGCGTGGCCGGCCTCCCACTCGTCGGGCTCGCGCACGTCGAGCAGGTAGGCGCCGGGGGCGACTTGGTCAGCGGTGACGCTGGGAACCTGAGGTCCGAACACGCAGACAAGCGTAAAGGGGCCTGCCGGCCGGCTGTTCCTCGGGCGGCCGATCCGGGCGGACTACTTCTCGTTGGCGACGACCTCGGGGTGGTCGAGGACGAACTCGGCCAGCCTGTCCTTCTTCGCCGCCTGGAACATCTGCCGGCTGATGTCGTTGAACTCCTCGCGCCCGCTGCCGTTGCTGGAGAACGTGCCGCTGTTGGTCCGCAGCAGGACCATGTCGTTGGCCGCGACGTCCTTGAGGCCGAGGGCGAAGTCGGTGAGTTCGATGTCGCCGATGTCGAGGGTGAAGGCCTTGCCCGCCGGCGTGAGCAGTGAGCTGATCTTGAGCGGGTTGGTCATCACGCCGCTGTCCGATGCCTTCTTCGCCATCGACTTGAGCAGCTGCTGCTGGTGGCGCTGCCGGTCGTAGTCACCGTTCTTGAGTCCGTACCGCTGGCGGGCGTAGTCGAGTGCCTCCCAGCCCTCCATCTGCCTGCAGCCCACCTTGTGCACCACCGGCTTGGAGGGCCGGTTCGTGGCCTCGGGGCCGGTGAGATAGACCGGCTTGCCGCCGATCAGGCCCAGGTGCTTCGAGGTGACCTGCTGGTCGACGCACATGTCGACGCCGCCGAGCTCGTCGATCACGCCCTTGAAGCCGTTGAAGTTGATGATCGCGGCGCCGTCGAAGCTGATCCCGGTCACGTTCTTCAGCGTCTTGGCGAGCAGCTGCGCACCGCCGGCCATCCCGGCGCCGTTCTGAGCTCCGTGGAAGAACGCCTCGGTCGCCTTGGTCGTCCCGCCGCTGTACTTGCTCGGCGCGAACGCGGGCACCTCGACCTCGGTGTCGCGGGGGACGGAGATCAGGTACGCCTGATCGTGGCTCGCCGGGATGTGCAGGATGATGATGGTGTCGGCGTGCAACTGGTCGTCCTCCCAGCTGGCGCGCTTGTCGACACCCATCAGCAGCAGGTCGATCGGACCCTCGATGGTGGCACCGCCACCCTCCTCGACGGTCTTCTTGGCGTCACCGGTGAGGTCCTTGACCTCGATCGTCGCGGTGGTCTGGTTGATCAGCATCTTTCCGCCGATCAAGCCGCCCGCACTGGCGACGAGCAACACCGCTCCGGCCGTGGTGCTCAGTCTGGCCCAGAGCGGTGCGCGTCGTTTGCGGGGCTTCTCGGGTGGTGCCGGGGGCACGACGGGTGGCGACTGCCGGTACGCCGTGGCGGTCATGCAGCACTCCAACGGGAGGGATCGGGGGCTGCATCACCCTACGGACTCTCCTGCGACTGCTGAAGTTCTTTCTGGTTTCAGATTGAAGTCACAGTTGCCTGACAGTCGTCGTCACTTCTTCGGCGGATTG
Organism: Actinoplanes sp. NPDC023801; assembly: GCF_040639655.1. Lineage (NCBI taxonomy): Bacteria > Bacillati > Actinomycetota > Actinomycetes > Micromonosporales > Micromonosporaceae > Actinoplanes > Actinoplanes sp. NPDC023801. The sequence continues at coordinate 262,269 of NZ_JBFAAI010000006.1, forward strand.
GCCTTCAGCCACTCGTCCATCTTGTCCGCGGCCACCGCCTCGTAGAGCGCGAGCGCCTTCTCCCGGTCGCTGACCACGACCGACTGGCCGTCGATCGTCTCGCTGCCCTTGTTGGGGCTGGTGATGAAGGTGAGGTTCTCCCCGCGCAGGTTCCGGAACTGCACGGCCATGTCCTTCAGCGAGAACGTCTCGTCGACCGTGACGGCCGCGGTCACCGAGTTCAGGAAGCCGTTGAGCTTCGCCGGGTTGGTCAGCGTGCCGCTGCTCGACGCCTTGTCCATCAGCGCCTTCAGGAAGTCCTGCTGGTGCTGCATGCGGGCGAAGTCACCGCGGGGGAACTGCTTGCGCTGCCGGATCCAGTCCAGGGCCTGTGCACCGTTCATGTGCATCGTGCCCTTCTTGAACTCGCGGAACGGCTTGTGGATCGACGTGATGTCCTGCTCCACCTTGAGGTCGACGCCGCCGAGCGCGTCGGTGACCTCCTTGAAGCCACCGAAGTCGATCGTCATGACGTGGTCGATGCGTACGTCGGTCAGGCACTCGACGGTACGGATCGCCCGCGGGATGCCACCGAAGGCGAACGCCGCGTTGATCTTCGCCCGGCTGGACGAGCTGCACGGCGCGTTGTCCTCGGTCGGAATGCTCACCCACAGGTCCCGCGGGATCGAGATGAGCTGAGCCGACTGGTGGTCCTCCGGCACGTGCATGAGGATCAGCGTGTCGGCACGCCACTTGCCGGCCTTGTTCTGCACGGCGTCCGGGTCACGGGAGTCGGTGCCGATCAGCAGGATGTTGAAGGCGCCCTCGACGGCCTTGGCGGGCCGGTCCGCGGTGATGCCGGTGAAGGCGTTGGTGCGTTTGAGGTTGTCGTCCAGGCCGGAGAAGTAACCCCACGCGGTGATGCCGAGCACCAGGGCGAGGACCAGGACGACCGCGCCGGCCACGAGAGCGATGCGACCCCAGCGGGGACGCGGGCGGCGTCCGCCGTTGTACGCGCGGCCGGTGCCGCCGGGGGGACGCGGGCCACGAGGGCCGGAGGCCGGGAAGTCGTCACCACCGCGCGGGGACCAGTCCCGGTCGGGACGGCCGGGCCCGGGCACGGACGCACGTCCGGAGGGGTTGCCGTTGGAAGAGGTGGTGGCAGACATGACACCAGATTACGGAGTGCCGAGCGTTGATCCGTGGTGTCGCGGCGCTTCGGCACGAAGGTAGGAGGAGAGTGACGGCTCGAACACGGGCCGGCGTCGGCGACTACGCCGGCCCGTGCACTGCGAACAACCCTCAACTGAGGGTTGTTCGCGACGGTGGAGACGTCTCGGTCAACCCTCCGCCTGCTTGAGCTCGCGGTGGGTCGCGAACAACCCTCAGTGGGCTCCGTGGCCGGTCACTGACCGGACCTCGAGCTCCGCGTACTTCTCCGGGTCGGTCTCCTTGGAGATGACCGTGCCGAGCCAGCCGAAGAAGAAGCCGAGCGGGATCGAGATGATGCCCGGGTTGGACAGCGGGAAGAAGTGCCAGTCCTGGTTCGGGAACATCGCGGTGGGCGAGCCGGACACGACCGGCGAGAAGAACACCAGCACCACGGCGGAGATGAGGCCGCCGTAGATGGACCAGAGCGCCCCGGAGGTGTTGAACCGGCGCCAGAAGAGGCTGTAGAGGATCGCCGGCAGGTTCGCCGACGCCGCCACCGCGAACGCGAGCGCCACCAGGAAGGCGACGTTGAGGCTCTGCGCAAAGATTGACAGGGCGATCGCCACCGCGCCGATGAGCAGGGCGGAGAACCGGGCGACCCGGACCTCGTCCCGCTCGGACGCGTTGCCCCGCTTGATCACGCTGGCGTAGAAGTCGTGCGCGAGGCTCGACGACGAGGCCAGGGTGAGGCCGGCGACCACGGCCAGGATGGTGGCGAATGCGACCGCCGCGATCACGGCCAGCATGATCGCACCCCCGGTGTCGCCACCGAGGTACTTGATGCCGAGCTCCTGGGCGAGCTGCGGGGCCGCGGTGTTGCCGGCCTTGTCCTGCGCGGTGATGTCCGCACCGCCCACCAGGGCCGCCGCGCCGAAGCCCAGAGCCAGGGTGAACAGGTAGAACGTGCCGATGATGGCGATCGCCCAGAGCACGCTCTTGCGCGCGATCCGGCTGGTCGGCACGGTGTAGAACCGGGTCAGGATGTGCGGCAGGCCGGCGGTACCGAGAACCAGTGCGAGGCCGAGCGAGAGCAGGTCCATCTTCGAGTAGAACGTCTTGGCCGCGTCGCCTGCGGTCTCGACGCCGTAGCGCAGGCCCGGTTCCAGGAAGGCGCTGCCCTTGCCGGACTGTGCGGCGGCGTCACCGAGCAGGGCCGACAGGTTGAACTTGTAGCTGGCCAGCACCATGATCACCATGATCAGGGCGCCACCCATGAGCATGAACGCCTTGACGATCTGGACGTAGGTGGTGCCCTTCATGCCGCCGACCGTCACGTAGGTGATCATCAGGGCGCCGACCAGGATGATCGTGGCGACCTTGGCGGTACCCGCGTCCATGCCCAGGAACGTGGTGCCCGGCTTGATGCCGAGCAGCAGCGAGACCAGAGCGCCGGCGCCGACCATCTGGGCGATCAGGTAGAAGATCGACACCACGATGGTGGAGACGCTGGCCGCGGTACGGACCGGGCGCTGACGCATCCGGAACGCGAGCACGTCGGCCATCGTGAACCGGCCGGAGTTGCGCAGGAACTCGGCGACCAGCAGCAGCGCCACCAGCCAGGCGACCAGGAAGCCGATCGAGTACAGGAAGCCGTCGTAGCCGTACAGGGCGATGATGCCGGCGATGCCGAGGAACGACGCCGCCGACATGTAGTCGCCGCCGATAGCCATGCCGTTCTGGAAGCCGGAGAACTGCCGGCCGCCGGCGTAGAAGTCGGTGGCCGTCTTGGTCTGCCGGCTGGCCCAGATGGTGATGCCGAGCGTGATGGCCACGAAGACCAGGAACAGCGTGATGGTCAGCGAGCGGGAGCTGGCAGCCGATTCGGCCGCGAGGAACTGCGGGGTCATCAGGCCTTGCCCCCGTCGGTCGCGGTCGCGGCCGGCGTGGCCGGACCGTTCTCCAGCTCGTTGTAGATGTCATCGGCGAGCGGGTCGAGCTTCTGCGCGGCGTACCGCGAGTAGTGCCAGGCGATCAGGAACGTCGAGAGGAACTGCAGGATGCCGAAGATGAGCGCGACGTTGATGTTGCCGATCACCTTGATGGCCATGAAGTCCCGCGCGTACGCGGACAGCAGCACGTACAGCGAGTACCAGACGATGAACGCGACCGTCGTGGGGAAAATGTATCTGCGCAGCCTGTGGCGCAGTTGAGCGAACTCCTCGGAGCGCTGCACTTCGAGGTATCTCTCGGCGGATGCCGGCACGGGGATTCACCACCTTCGTCGGGGCGGACTTTCCGGCACCGTACGAAGGAGTGAGCCGTGTCACCGCCCGCCGGTCGCGGTCTGCGCTGAGTGGTGGTCTGAATGCGCTGAGCGGCAGAGCAGAAGCCGAGCGGCAGTCAGGCAAGTTCGGTGTACCTGCCCCGGTAGTGGATCAGAGGAGACCCGGTGGCGCCGGTCCGGACCGTCTCGATCACTCCCTCGAGTAACCGCGCCCACCCGCACGGGCGGCTTCCGTCGAGCCGGCACCCGGCCCAGGCGCCGGCGTGCGCCGGAACGGGGCCGTACCCGGTATCCGTCCAGTCGCCTGCCGCGAACAGGCCACCCGGTGCCGGGAAGAGGCCGGCGAACCGGTCGGCGAGCTGCCGGTCGGCCGGGGTCAGCGGGGTGACCGCGAAGCGTCCGGCCGCCACGGCCGCCTCCCAGAAGTCGCTCTCCTCGTCGATCAGCCCGAGCACGCGGCCCGGCTCGCCGTCGGCGACCACCGCGGAGGAGACGGTCAGTCCGGCCGGGCCCGGTGCGGTCCACAGCGTGACGGTCGCGGCGAGTCGCCCTCGCAGGCGCCGGACCTGGGACTTCTCCGTCTCCGGAACGGCGAACGGATCGGTGGAGTGGATGCGGGCACCCGGCTCTTCAGACTGCATCCGGTCATTCTCCCGTTTACAGATTGCGCACGCGGCTACCCGATCCGATTGATCAACAACTATTTTCGAGTCATGAGTCAGGAGTTGCTCCGTCCGGGCGACGTCGTGCACGTCGGTCCGGCGGCGAGCGTCCAGTTCTCCGGTGAGCGGGCGCTGACCTTCCGGATCATCCGGGTCGACCCGAGAGCCACCTATGACGGATGGATATGGCTCGACGGCTATGTGCTCGGCCCGGCCGGCAACGCTCTGCAGCGGCGGCGCATCTTCGTCCGCGAGGAAGGACTGCGGCCCGGCCCGGTCGGCCGGATCCCGGCACCCCGGAACGAGGCCCAGGTGGACCGCTCGGACCAGGACGGCCTGCGCCGGTTGCGTTAGGCCGGATCCGCGCGACGGACCTAACGTGAGGTGACCGCCGCCAGCAGCTCCGGCATCCGGCGGTCGAGCATGCGCCCGGCCAGGCGGGCGCCGAGCAGATAGGCGCCGGCCCCGTACGCAAGCCCGGCCGGCAACCCGATCCACGGCCACGACCACGAGATGATCAGCATCGGCAACCCGCCGAGCAGTGCCCCGAACAGCGCACCCAGACCCGGCAGCGCCTTGCTGAACCCGCCGCCCGACGAGAGCGAGAACGGGCCGGTCGTGTCCGGCAGTGCGTAGGCGGCCCGCACCGAGATCGGCAGCACCAGTGCCAGCCCCGCACCGTAGGTGGCGAGCAGGACGCCGAGCTGTGCCGCGACCGCCTCCAGCCGGTCCGCCACGAGACCCGTCATCACCGATACGACGAGCAGCAACGGCACCGTGAACAGGGCGTGTGCGGCGGCCCGGGAGTGCACCTCGAGCCGGCCCGGCACCCCGGTGGCCAGGTTGGTGGCGTAGGCGCTTCCCTCGTACCCGAATTGGTTCGCCAGGCCGATCGGAGCGATGGCGCCGACGATGAACGCCAGCCCGGTGGCCTGTCCGCCGCCACCGGCGAAAGCGGTGGAGAGCGGCAGGAAGATGCCGGCCATGCCGAGGGTGACCAGCGCGGCCCGCCGCCGCGTCTCGCGCCACCAGTAGCGGATCTCGCGGGCGGTCAGGGCGCCGAACCGGCTCCGCGGTGACCAGCGGAACAGCAGCTGATCCACCGGACGGCGGCGGTCGGGCGTCACGGCCCGCCCGCCTGCGCTCGCGGTGCCGGCCATCGCCTGTTCCAGGGTGCGGCTCCACCACCGGACCAGCAGGCCCACGGTGACGAGAACGATCAGAAGCTTCAGCGGTACGGCCCACGCGCGCCCGGCGGCGACATCGAGACCCATCGTGTACGGGGCGCCGAACGGCGTCCACCCGGTCACCCGCGCGATCGCCTCGACCGAGTCCCAGTCCGCCCGGTTCAGCACTCCGAGCAGGGTCAGCTCGAGCGGGCCGATCGACGCCGCCACCACCGCGAGCATGATGGTGGCCAGATCACGGGCCCGGCGTGAGCGCAGCGCGGTGGCGAAGGCGCTGATCACGGCCCGGCTCAGCACCACGCTGAGCAGCAGCCCGCAGACGACGCCGAGCAGCCCGGTGAGAGCCGCGCCGAGGCCGCCGAGCTGGGCCGCCGACGTCACCATCCCCAGGGTGGCCGCGAGGGTCGCCAGCGCGGGAAGCCCGGCCAGTGCGGCGGCGCCCATCCCGGTGATCAGGTTGCGGCGGCGCAGCGGCAGCAGGGCGAACTGTGCGGGATCGAGCGTGCTGTCCACCCCGAAGAACAGCAGCGGCAGGAACACCCAGCCGAGCATCAGCAGCGCGCCGCCGAACGGGAACAGGACCCCGGCCATCACGGGCCGGTCGAGCAACCCGGGCAGGGCGAAGATCGCGTGCCCGAGGATCGCCAGCAGGCAGGCGGCGACCGCGCCGAGGACGAACATCACGATCCGGGCCGGGCGGCCGCGCAGGCTGTTCGCGGTGATCCGCAGCTTGAGCCGGACGAACACGCGGATCGGAACCGGCCCGGGAACCGGATTCAGAGCCACGCGAGTTCCGACCCGGTGGCCACCCGGCCTCCGACCACCTGCACGAACACGTCCTGCAGAGAGCGTTCGCCGCGGACCTCGGCCAGTGTCCCGGTCATCCGCAGCACACCGTCCGACATGATCGCCACGTGCGAGCAGAGCCGTTCCACCACCTCCAGCACGTGACTGGAGAAGACGACGGTGCCGCCGCCGGACACGTACCGCTGGAGGATGTCGCGGATCAGCGCCGCCGACACCGGGTCGACCGCCTCGAACGGTTCGTCGAGCACCAGCAGCCGCGGGGCGTGCAACAGGGCGCAGGCCAGGCCCATCTTCTTCTTCATGCCGGCCGAGTAGTCGACCACCAGGGTGCGGTTGCCGCTGCCCAGCTCGAGCACGTCGAGCAGGTCGCGGGAGCGCTGGTCGACGGTCTCGGCGGGCATGCCACGCAGCAGGCCGTGGTAGGCGAGCAGCTCCGGGCCGCTCAGCCGGTCGAACATGCGCACGCCGTCCGGCAGCACCCCCACCAGGGCCTTCGCCTCGGCTGGGGAGCGCCACACGTCGTACCCGAGAAGGAAGGCGTCGCCCTGGTCGGGCCGTAACAGGCCCACCGCCATGGAGAGCGTGGTGGTCTTGCCGGCCCCGTTGGGGCCGAGCAGGCCGAAGAAGGAACCGGCGGGGACGTCCAGGCTCACCCCGGAGACCGCCAGACGGGTGTCGAAATGCTTGACGAGCCCGTGAAGCGCCATCGCCGCCGTGTCGTTCATGAAATAGAACGTATCGGGCCGCCGGGCGGTCCGGAAACATCCGGACCGCCCGGAGCGAATCAGCCCACCCGCTCGATCACAGCACGCCTGATCAGGAACTTTCCGGGTTCCCGGACCTCCTCGAAGGCGGCGTTGTTGAGCAGGATGCAGCTGCCCGACGTGCTGGCCACCTTGACCGTGATGCTCTTGTTGTTGTCCAGGTTGCGGACCCGCAGCGTCGTGCCGATCGGGTGGGTTCCGCTGGACGCGGCCGGGGCGCCGCCCTCGCCGGAGAGCGTGACGGTCGAGCCGGCGCACACCACGTCGCCGCCGCCGTTGCCGCCCTGGGCGGGCGGCGTGGTCGCCTGAACCGGAGGCTTGGTCGCTTGCGCGGGCGGCTTGGTGGCCTGCTGAGCCGGCGGGGCAGGGGGAGCCGCGACGGCACCGCCACAACCGGCTTGCTTCTTCTGCACGTTGATCAGGTCGATCACGGCCTGCCGGTTCGCGATCACGGCCTCGGTCTGCGAGTTCGGGTTCGCCCGCTGACCGGCGATGAACTGCTGGTTCTGGCGGATCGCCTGGTCCATCCCGTCACAGGCGGTGGACGCGCTGCTCAGGCCGGTGCCGACGGCGATACCGCCGCCGACCACGGCGGCCACCACGAGCCCGATCACGATCTTGCGGTTGCTCCCGGTCTGTCCCGGGCGGCGGTATGTGCGTCTCATGCCAGCGAATACGGGTGCGGGCTCAACCGTGGCCGGGCAGGAAACCTTAAAGATCCTTAAATCAGCCGCGGAGTGATTCCGGCGCGTGCAACCGCAGCATCGTGGCGCCCACGTCCGGCGGGACCCGCCGCCCGCTGAACAGCGAGACGCCGACCATCACCAGGAAGGCGAGCGGCACCGTCCAGGCGGCCGGCTGATTGATGACCTCGGCGGACCAGCCGGTCAGCGGCGGACCCAGCACGGTCAGCAGCACGGCCGCCATCGCGGCGCCGCCACCGGCGACCAGCCCGGCGATCGCGCCCACGTCGGTCAGTCCCCGCCACCAGATGCCGAGCACCAGCAGTGGGCAGAAACTGGACGCCGCCACCGCGAACGCCAGCCCCACCACCCGGGAGACGTCCATGTCGGACACATAGAGGGCGAGCAGGGTCGGCACCGCCGCGGCGAGGAGGGTGGCCACCCGGAAATCCCGGATCGAGCCGTTCCGTCCCGGTCGCAGCACGTCCGTGAAGATCACCCCGGCCACGCTGGTTAGCAGGCCCGACGAGGTGGACAGGAACGCCGCAAGCGCACCCGCGGTGACCAGGGCACCGAGCAACCGGCCCAGATGCCCGTCACCGAGTGCCGCCTCGGGCAGCAGCAGGACCACCGCGTCGCTGCTGCCGGTCATCAGCAGCTGGGGCGTGTAGATCCGGCCGAGCACCCCGTACAACGTCGGGAGCAGGTAGAAGAGGCCGACCATGGCGAGCACCACGAGGGTGGTGCGCCGGGCCGAGGCACCGTCCGGATTCGTGTAGAACCGGACAAGGACGTGCGGCAGCCCCATCGTGCCCAGGAACGTGGCCAGGATCAGCGAGTACGTCGCGAACAGGCTCTGCTTCCCGTCCGGCAGCAGCCAGTCCGCACCGAACTCGGCGTCCACAGTGCTCACCTGCGGGACCCGGTCGCCGGCGGCGAAGCGCAGGGTCTCCCCGGCCTCGACGCTTCTCGTGCCGTCCAGCACCGCGTCCTGCTCGACGACGACCGTGGTCGCGGCCGGGAAGACGGTGCCCGCGGGCGGCGTGACCTGCGGGCGTCCGTCGGCCTGCCACTGCAGGATCAGGAAGATCATCGGTACGGCCAGAGCCGTCAGCTTCAGCCAGTACTGGAACGCCTGCACGAACGTGATGGCCCGCATCCCGCCGAACGCCACGTTCGCCGTCACCACGACCGCGACGACCAGGGCACCCCAGGCGTACGAACCACCGGTCAGCGTGGCGAACGTCAGACCCGCACCCTGCAACTGTGGCAACAGGTAGAGACAGCCGATGAACAGCACGAACGCGGTCGCCAACCGGCGCAGGGCGGTGGAGCGCAGCCGGACCTGGCAGAAGTCGGGCAACGTGAACGCCCCGGAGCGGCGCAGCGGGGCGGCCACGAACAGCAGCAGGGCCAGATAGCCGGCGGCGAAACCGACCGGGTACCAGAGCACGTCCACGCCGTAACGCAGAACCAGACCGGCCACACCGAGGAAGGACGCCGCGGACAGGTACTCACCACTGATCGCGGCCGCGTTCCAGGACGGGCTCACCGATCGTGACGCGACCAGGAAGTCCGATGTGGTCCGGGCGAAACGGAGGCCGTACGCGCCGATCGCCACGGTCAGCAGCAGGACCAGGATCAGGCCGGGCGCCAGGTACGGATTCACTTCTCCGGCCTGCGGATCAGTGCCGCGAAGTCCTGCTCGTTGCGTTCCGCCCACCGCACGTAGGCCGCGCCGACCAGGACCAGGAACGGGAACGACAGCAGGCCGAGAAGCACCCACGGCAGGTTCATCCCGAAGAGCTTCACCTCGCCCACGGCCGGTGCCACGGCGAACAACAGGGGCAGCGTGCCGAGCCCGGCCGCCACCACCAGGGCCAGCCGCAACGCCAGGGCCAGTTGGGCGCGTACCAGCCCTTTGACCAGCGCCTCCCCGACCGGGGTCTGTTCGGCCAGGTCAGCGCTGCCGTGGTCGGCCGCCGCACGCCGGGCCGCGGCGTCGGCGAGCACGACCCGGACGCGCGGGCGCGGGGGCGGTTCCTCGACGGCCATGCCCGGCAGTCTGTCCGCCCCCGCCCGAATGTCAATACCGGTCAAGCATCTGGAGACACACACCCCGGTCGCGCGGCGGGTATTTCGCGATCAGGTCGCGGGCCGTCTGCCGGGCCGCGTTCCAGCCCCGCCAGTCGTCGGCCGGCATGCCGTCGCCGATCGCCGCCAGCAGGCAGTTACGGCGTTCCGGGTCGTCCAGGCCGGCGATTGCGGGCGCCGCGTCCGGCGAGAGGTCGGCCAGGTACCACACGTCGATCTCGTTGGTGCGTTCGAACCGCTTGACGTGATCCTCCGCGATCAGGCCGTCCGGGTTCGCGCCGGTCAGGGCGAGCAGGGCCAGCACTCCGGCACCGATCGCCACCCGGGGCAGCCAGGCCGCCCGGATCCGGATGCCCGCGACCAGCACCATCACCAGCACCAGCCCGAACCAGATCTCGCAGCAGGCAACCAGCAGGCGCAGCCGGGTGAGGCCGTACGTCTCGGTGTACACGTTCATCCGGTGCAGTGCCGAGGCGACGATCACCAGGGTGAGGGTGGCCAGCGCACCGAGCACCACCCGCAGCAGGATCCGGTCGGCACGTCCGGTCCGCGGCGCCCACCGGGCCACCCCGGCCAGCACCAGCAGCGTCAGACCGGTGACCGCGCACAGCTGCCAGAAGCCGCTGCGGGCGTACTCGGCGTAGGTCAGGCCGTCGGTCGTGACCACGTGCCGGCTCCCACCGAACAGGACGGTCAGCTGGACGGCCACGAACGCGGCGAACAGCAGGACGAGCAGCCCGAGCGGAATCGCCCACTCCAGGCGGCCGACCTTGCGCCCCTCGGTCAGGTCCAGCCTGCCGGGGCTGGGCGGCGCGGCGCGCAGGTAAGCGGCGGCGGTGAGCAGCGGTCCCGTGACCGCCGAGACGAACACCCAGGTGAAGACGGTGAACGCGTCCAGGTCGGGGATCGCCGACTCGAAGACCCGGGCGAACGCGGCGTCGGCCGAGACGAACAGTGCGCCGAAGACGACAAGCAGCGCGATCGACACCGCCAGGGTCGCTGCGATGCGCAGCGGGGCACCGGTCCGGCCCCGGCCGCGCAGCCGTGCGGCGCCGCGGGCGAGCCACACACCGCCCCGGCCCGCGGCGATCGGGACCAGGAGGTACATGAGCAGGATGGAACGCAGGGAACGGCCGGAGGAGAGTGCCAGCGCGGTGGTCAGTGTCGCGGTCAGCAGACACAGCACGAACAGCCAGCCGGCCGCCCGGAATGTTCCGACGGCGAGCAGCGCCACGGTGGCGGCACCCCACAGGAAGCGGCCGCGCGTGCCGGCGTCGGCCGGCCGCTCGACCATCGCCGGCACCGCCTCGGGGGTGCGGATCACCCGGGCCGCCACCAGCGCTCCGGCCCCGGCCAGCGCGGTGATCAGCCAGCCGAGCCCGGTCCGGTCCAGCGGGACACTGAGTGCCGCGATCACGGTGGCGGTCAGGACGGCGACGACCGTGGCGGGTGAGGCCGGGCGGCCCGGGCCGGCCCAGTGCCGGCTCCACGGATTGATCGCGGGCCACGGACCGTTGAGGGGCCCCACCTGCCCGGCCGCCGTTTTGTTCGTGACTATGGACATGTCGGAGATCTCCTCAGGCCGCTTGCAGCGGAAGTCGTACCTGGATGTGGCATCCGCGGCGATCGTCCGGTTCGACCACCGCGATGGAACCCCGGTGCAGTTGTACGACCCAGCGGGCGATCGCCAGGCCGAGCCCGGTGCCGCCGCCGGTGGCGCGTTCGCCCCGGGTGAAGCGTTCGAAGACCCGTTCCCGCTCGGCGGCCGGGATGCCGTCGCCCTGATCCATGACGGCCAGGACCACGTGGTCGTCGTGGCGTTCGGCCCGGACCATGACGAGGCCGCCGCGGGGGCTGTGCCGGGCCGCGTTGTCAAGCAGGTTCGCGAAGACCTGATGCAGGCGTTCCCGGTCGCCGGGGACCACCAGGCGCGGCGCCGAGACCTCGAACCGCACGTCGTGGCCGCTGCCGCCGGCGTTCACCGTCGCCTCCCGTACCACCAGGTCCAGGAAGGACGGCACGTCGATCGGCTCGCGCCGCATCGGCACGACCCCGGCGTCCAGACGGGACAGATCGAGCAGGTCGGTGACCAGGCGGCTGAGCCTCTCCGTCTGGGCCAGCGCGGTCTCCATCGTCTCCGGTTCGGCGGTGGCCACCCCGTCGACGATGTTCTCCAGCAGGCCCCGGAGGGCGGTGATCGGGGTACGCAGCTCGTGCGACACGTTCGCGATCAGCTCCCGCCGCTGCCGGTCGGAGGCTTCCAGGTCGGCGGCCATCTGGTTGAACGCCGTCGCGAGCTCGCCCACCTCGTCCTGCGACCGGGTCCGGATCCGGCGGGTGTAGTCGCCGCGGGCCATCTCCCGGGCCGCGACCGTCATCTCCCGTAGTGGCACGGTTGCGCCGTGTGCCATGACCTGCAGGGTGACCAGGCCGAGAGCCGCGGCGATGGCGATCCACAGCACGTCGACCCGGTAGAAGTCGATGCGCCAGAGAAACACCAGCAGGCCCACCCCGCCGGCGAAACCCAGCGCCAGGGACAGTTTCGCCTTGATCGAACGGACCGGGTCGAGCGGCCGCGGCAGCCAGGCGAAAAGCGGCGCCACCAGGTTGTGGATCCGGATCATCAATGCGGTGATCACCGGTCCACCTCGAGCGCGTAACCGACGCCGTGCACGGTCCGGATCAGGCCGGCCCCGAGCTTGCGCCGCAGACCCTTGATGTGGCTGTCCACCGTCCGCGTCCCGGACGTGTCCGCCCAGCCCCACACGTCGGCCAGCAGCCGCTCCCGGGGCAGGACCGTGCGCGGCCGTCCGGCGAGGTGCAGCAGGAGGTCGAACTCGGTCGGCGTCAGGTGCACCTCGACCCCGGCGCGCAGTACCCGGCGCTCCGCCTGGTTGATCTCCAGGTCGCCGATCCGCAGGCCGGGTGCGGGAGCCGGGATGACGGCCTTGTCGGCGCGTCGCAGCAGGGCGTGCACCCGGGCGGCGAGCACCCGCATGGAGAACGGTTTGACCATGTAGTCGTCCGCACCGACCGCGAGGCCGACCAGTTGGTCCGTCTCGTCGTCGCGGGCGGTCAGCATGAGCACCGGGACCGGTCGTTCGGCCTGGATCCGCCGGCACACCTCGAGGCCGTCGAAGCCGGGCAGCATCACGTCGAGGATCATCAGGTCCGGCGGGCTCTGCCGGACCGCGGCGACCGCGCCCGGACCGTCGCCCACCACCTGCACCAGGAAGCCCTCGGCGCGGAGCCGTGCGGCGACCGCGTCGGCGATGGCCCGCTCGTCCTCCACGACGAGAATTCGTCGCTCGATACTCTCCACGCCCCTGGCACCTTTCCGTACGACCCTGGTCGCCGGCCGGTGCGCCCCCGTGGCTCACCGGCCGGTGGCCAGGAGCTTATTGACCGCCTGCGCAGAGCAGGCGGTGGAGATGTGAACAACCTGTGGAGGTGATCCTGTGCCGGGTCACTTGCTGTGGCCAGGGCGGATCCCGGGTTTGGCAGGAATGGGGGATAACCCGCACCTGCCTGTGGATAACTCTGTGGAGAAGCCTGTGGGGCTGTGGATAAACGTGTGGATTCAGCGGATCCAGTCGTGCTTGGCGGCCCGGATCAGACGGTCCTTCAGCTCCCTGGTGTGCCGCCGGCTCACCGGCAACTCGACCCCGTCGACCGCCACCACGTAACCCGAATTCGTCAGCCGCAGCTCGGTGACCAGTCGCAACTGCACCAGGTAGGAGCGGTGGATGCGCACGAAACCGGCGTTGGCCCACCGCTCGGCCAGGGTGGCGAGCGAGACGCGTACCAGATGGGAATTGTCCCCGGTGTGCAGCCGGGCGTAGTCGCCCTGCGCCTCCACCCACCGCACCGACGACCGCGGCAGCATGCGGGTCGTGCCGGCCAGCTCCACCGGAATCGCCGGCTCGTCGGCCGGCGCGGCCGGCGCCGGAGCGGCACGCAGCCCGGCCACCCGGCGCAGCGACTCCGCCAGGCGTTCGGCCCGCACCGGCTTCCGGACGTAATCGGTCACACCCAGATCGAAGGCGTCCACCGCCCCGTCGTCGTAGGCGGTCACGAAGACGATCGCCGGCGGCTGGGCGAACCGGCGCAGGATCCTGGCCAGCTCCATGCCGTCCAGGCCGGGCATCCGGATGTCCAGGAAGACCGCGTCCACCTCGGTGTCCCGCAGCACCCGCAACGCCTCGGTGGCATCGCCGGCGCGGTGCACGTGCGCGACCCGGCCGTCGGCGTTCAGCAGATAGGCCAGCTCGTCGAGTGCCGGCGGCTCGTCATCGACGGCCAGGACGACGAGACTCATGCCCGCACCTGGGGATGGAACTTCGGCACCCGCATGCTCACTTTCGTACCCGAGCCCGGTGACGTCTCCACCACCAGGCCGTTGTGGTCGCCGAAGACCGAGCGCAGCCGTTCGTCCACGTTCACCAGACCGACGTGCTGGCCGTCCTCGGCGTCCGAACCGTCCCGCGTGAACACCGCCGGATCCATGCCGACCCCGTCGTCCTCGACCGTGATGTGGCACTCCGCCCCGGCGTCGCGTGCCTCGATGCTCACCATACCGACGCCCGGCTTACGGGACAGGCCGTGCCGGACCGCGTTCTCCACCAGCGGCTGCAGGCACAGGAACGGCAGGCCCACCGGCAGCACCTCAGGCGCTATCTGCAGCCTCACCTGCAACCGGTCCCCGAACCGGGCCCGCTCGATGGTCAGATAACGGTCGATCGAGCGCAGCTCCTCGGCGAGCGTCGTGAACTCGCCGTGCGCCCGGAACGAGTAGCGGGTGAACTCGGCGAACTCCAGGATCAGCTCCCGGGCCCGCTCCGGATCGGTCCGCACGAACGAGGCGATCGCGGTCAGCGCGTTGTAGATGAAATGCGGGCTGATCTGCGCCCGCAGCGCCCGGACCTCGGCCCGGGCCAGCCGCTCCCGCGAAGAGTCCAGTTCGGCCAGCGCCAGCTGCGAACCCGCCCACCGCGCCGACTCCAGCGTCGCCTGGACCAGACCCGGTGCCGGCTGTCCGTCGGCGACCGCGACCAGCGCGGCCGTCACCTCACCCGACGGTCCGGTCAGCGGCGCGACCACCGCACCACGGACCACACAATCGACACGATCACAGGCAAGATCAGAGCCATTGAGTACGACCGAACGCCGCGTCCCGGCCGCACGCCGCGCCGCAGCCACCAGCTCATCCTCATGATGGGCACCGCGTCCGTCGTACGCCAGGCATCGGTCCCCGTCGACGATCGCCAGCCCGACCGCACCGACCAGCACCCGCAGATGCCGGACCGCCTTACCGGCCGTCGCCGGAGACAACCCGGCCCGCAGCGGTTCCGCCGCGAGCGCCGCCGTGTGCAGAACGTCGTAGGTGGCTCGCTGCATCGCCGTCGCGATCCCGCGCCGCGCCCGCAACCGCAGCACCGCGACCACCGCCGCGGCCAGGGCGGCCAGCACCGCGACCACCGCGATGGCGCTTCCGACCTGGCCCGTCATGGTGAACGACCTTAATAAGCGCCCTTGCGCTTGAGAACGACCCAGATGGTCCGCCACAGGATGCTCAGGTCGTAGGTCAGCGACCAGTTGTCGACGTAGTAGAGATCGAGCCGGACCGCCTCGTCCCAGGACAGGTCGGAACGGCCGCTGACCTGCCACAGACCCGTCATGCCGGGGCGCACCAGCAGGCGGCGCCGCACGTCGCCCAGGTAGTCGCCGTCGTCCGCGGGCAGCGGGCGCGGGCCCACCAGCGACATCTCACCCTTGAGCACGTTGATCAGCTGGGGCAGCTCGTCCATCGAGGTGGCCCGCAGTTTCGCACCGAACGAGAAGATCCGCGGATCCTGCTTCATCTTGAACAGCATGCCGTCGGACTCGTTGAGCTCGTCCAGCGTCGCCTTGCGCTCCTCGGCGTCCACGTACATCGTCCGGAACTTCCACACCCGGAACGTGCGCCCGTCGTGGCCGACCCTGGTCTGCCGGAAGAACACCGGCCCCGGGTCGGACATCCGGATACCGAGCGCGATGAACGCCAGGATCGGGCTGATCACCAACAGGCCGAGGGCCGCCGCGATCCGGTCCATCAGGTTCTTGACCAGCCAGCCGGGGCCGGAGAGCGTCGGCTCCTCGACGTGCAGCAGCGGCAGGCCCTCGATCGGCCGGATGTGCACGCGCGGGCCGGCGATGTCGGTGAGCTGCGGCGCGACCACCAGGTCCACGCCGGTGCCCTCCAGCTGCCAGGCCAGGCGGCGCAGCTCACCGGGCTCGGCACTGGCCGAGCCGCAGACCGCGATGGTGTCGGCACCGACCTCCCGGACCAGCGACAACACGTCCCGTCCGGCGTAGACCGGAACCGGCGTCTCGATGCCCCGCGCGGCCGAGAAACCGTCGGTCAGGTGGATCGCGACCGGGATCAGGCCGGCGGCCGGGCTGCGGGTCACCGCGGTGTAGACCTCAAGCGCCTCCGGCAGCGTGCCGACCAGCACCATCCGGTGCGCGCCGTGGCCGGTCTGGCGCCGTGCGAAATGCAGTATCTGCCGTGCGATGGACCGGCCCAGCAGCAGGAGCAGCAGCGCGCTCAGCGACACCGTGGCGACCGTCCCGCGGGACAGATCGGCCTTGGTGGCGAACGCGAGCAGCGAGACGGCGGCGACGACGGTGACCGAGGTCCGCAGGACCCGCTTGAACTCCTCGCTGCCCAGCCCCAGGTAACGACGGTCGTAGGTGCCATTGGTCCAGAGCAGGACCAGCCAGCCGAGCGGCAGAACGACGTAGGCGAAAAAATTGAAGAGGGCCGGACCCTCCAGGAACCACCAGGACCGGTTCTGGAAGCCGGCCTGCGACTTCTCCAGCGAGCTCGCAATGTGGCTGGCGCCGAGCGTGGAGATCAGATCGAACACGATGAGCAGAACGGTGTATGGCCGGTGCCAGCGGGACAGTCTGCGGCTCTGCCGGCCCCAGGCGTTCCGCGGCACCCCGTTGCTCGGTGGCTGTTCCTGCCACTCGAAGCTGTCGTACCGCACGGGTCCGCTCCGGCTGCTGTCGGTTGTTGGGCGATGCAGGCTAGTAGTCACTCCGCCTACGTCCTCCCGCATCCGGAAAAAAGATTACGCACCGCCACGCCCTCTGGGTCGTCGGTGGGTCCGCCGATACCCGTTCGCGTCATAACGGTTGCCAGGGACCGGGCCACTATACCGATGGATCGGCCGTAGAGAAGGTGACGTCACGGCGACAATCGTGATGTATACGCACCGTTATCGTTCGGTAGCGGCTCACCGGACCAGCTTGGACAGCCGGCGGTCCGCCAGCGGTTTTCCTCCGGTTTGGCAGGTCGGGCAGTACTGCAGACTCTTGTCCGCGAACGACACCTCTCGAACCGTGTCCCCGCACACCGGGCACGGCAACCCGGTCCGGGCGTGCACCCGCATCCCGGCGCGTTTCTCGCCCTTCAGTTCGGCCGCCTTCTGCCCGACCGATCTCTCGACCGCGTCCGTCTCGATCGTCCGCATCGCCTCGTAGAGGGTCGCCATCTGTTCGTCGCTCAGCTTTCCGGTGAGCGCGAACGGGGACAGCCTTGCCGCGTGCAGGATCTCGTCGGAATACGCGTTACCGATCCCGGCCAGCACCTCCTGGTCGACGAGGACCCCTTTGATCTGTCCTTTCCGGCCGCGGATCCGGTCGGCGAACTCCTCCGGTGACACGGCAAGCGCGTCCGGGCCGAGCCGCGCCACGCCGGGGACCTCGGACGGGTCGCGCACCAGATAGGCGGCGAGCGACTTCTGCGTACCGGCCTCGGTGAGATCGAAGCCGGACCCGTCGTCCAGCCGCACCCGGATCGCGATCGGGCCGCTGCCCGGCTTCAGCGGAGCCGGCGACTTGAACGAGTCGCGGTAGTGCAGCCAGCCCGCCCGGGCCAGGTGCACGATCAGATGCAGGTCGCCGCCGATGCCGACGTCGAGGAACTTGCCGTGCCGGCCGGCACTCGTCACGGCCAGACCGGCAAGCGCCGACGGCTGCGGATCATAGGTCTTCAGCGCACTGAAGGAGGCCACTTCGAAGCGTTCCACGGTACGGCCGACCGCGCGCTCACGCAGATAGGCCGCGAGCGCCTCGACCTCAGGGAGTTCGGGCACCCTTTCACGTTAGCGTTCCGGGGCCCCCGCGAGGAGTTCCACGCCCCTCGCGAGCGGCGTGGCCGGCCGCCATTAGGCTCCGGCCATGAAGGTGGTGGTGGCGCACAACCGGTACCGCGAGGCGATTCCCTCCGGCGAGAACGTGATCGTCGACACGGAGATCGGCCAGCTGCGGGAAGCCGGCGTCGAGGTTGTCCCGTTCCAGCGCAGCTCGGACTCGATCGACTCGATGTCGGCGGCCCGGAAGGTGCTGCTGCCGATCTCACCCGTCTACGGGGCCGACGCCCAGCGCGACCTGTCCGCGCTCCTGCGGTCGGAACGACCCGACGTGCTGCATCTGCACAACCCGTACCCGCTGCTCTCGCCCTGGGTCATCCGCACCGCGCACGCGCACGGCGTCCCGGTGGTGCAGACCGTGCACAACTACCGGCAGGTCTGCTCGTCCGGGCTGTACTTCCGGGACGGCCACAACTGCCACGACTGCCGCGGCAAGCTGCTCGGCTGGCCGGCGGTCCGGCACCGCTGCTACCGGGGATCCGCGGCACAGAGCGCGATCATGGCGACCACGCTTGCCGTGCACCGGCCGACCTGGCGCTCGGTGGACCGCTACATCGCCCTCACCGACAAGATCGCGGCGCATCTGACCGACTACGGCGTCCCGTCCGAGCGGATCGTGATCAAACCGAACGGACTGCCCGACCCCGGCACACCCGCGCCTCTCGGCGACGGTTTCCTGTACGGTGCCCGGCTCTCCCCGGAGAAGGGCCTCGGCCTGCTTCTCGACGCCTGGCGCCGGCATCCCGACGGCAGCCTGGGCACCCTCCGCATCGCCGGAGACGGAGAGTTGCGCCCGCTCGCCGAACAGGCCGCGGCCGAACGTTCCGACGTGCTCTACCTCGGTCCGCTGGACCGGGCCGGGATGGTCGCCGCTCGTCAGGCCTCCGCCGTGGTGATCGCCGTACCCACCTGGGAGGACGTACTTCCCACGGTGATCCTCGAGGCGATGTCCAGCGGCCGGGCCGTCCTCGGTACCGCGGTCGGCGGCATCCCGTACATGGTCGGCGCCGGTGCCGAGGCGGCCGGCTGGCTCGCCGAACCCGATCCGGCCGCGCTGGCCGCCGCACTGCCGGCGGCCCGGTCCGGCGCCGCCGCCGCGGCCGTCGCCGCCCGGGCTCGCTACCAGCGGCACTTCCACCCGGACGTGCTCACACCCCGCCTCACCTCCATCTATGCGGAGATGTCCCGCCAGCCCCGGTCCTCATCCGGTACGCCGTAGCCGGCCACCCGCGTTGCGTGGTGACGTGTGCCCGCGGGCGAGCCGTAAGTCACCACGCGGGGTGCGTTACGGGGAGCGGAGGGACGCGCGGCCGGCGAAAGCGATCGAAGCGGCCAGGAACCCGCCGTTGACCAGTGTGAACAGGCCCACGAACCAGACCGCCCACTGGGGTGCGACGGTCAGGACCACGCCGGCCAGAGCGATCACCGCACCGTAGTCGCGGATCAGCTTGACGGCCCGGACCGGCAGCGACGTGCTGGTGACCATGCTCGCGGCCTGGGTTCCGGTCTGCATCACCGAAGTGACCAGGTTGACCATCCAGGTAGCGGCGAAGGCGGCGAGCAGCCACGCGGGGGTGGCCGGTTCCTGGGCCTTGGCTGTCGCGGCCAGAGCGGCGACCAGGGACGACTGCACCGCCACGTCGCAGAGCACGTCGAGGCGGCCGCCGGCGGTGCTGCTCTGCCCGGTGACCCGGGCCAGCTGCCCGTCGGAGCAGTCGAAGGCGTAGGCCAGCTGCCAGCCGATCAGGGCGAGCAGGCCGATCGGGGCGGCCCACAGGGTGCCGGCAGCGACCGGGCCGGCAGTGGCGATCACGATGAACGAGACGAGGCAGCCCAGCCCCAGGTTGAGGATCGTCAGCACGGTCGGGGACAGGTGACGCTTGTGCGCGCCGACCGCGATCCGCGCGCCGATCCGCTGGCTGATGGCTTCGCTGAACAGGCCGCCGCCACGGTTGACCGCGTAGTAGTCGGCGGCGGTGGGCGTACCCGCGAAGGACCTGCCGGCCGCCGACGGGGCCGGACCGGGCGTACTGCCGGGCGGGTAAGTGGATCCCGGGGCCGGAGCGGAATCGGAGGACGCGCCGGGCTGATCGATCCGGGTGGGATTGACCGGGGGCACCGGAGCGGAACGTGCCGCCGGTGGCCGGCCGCCCTCACCGAGAGGGTGGCCGGCGCCGCGGCCGGATTCAGAGGGTCGCGATGACATCGTTGTATTCGGCCAGCTTCTGCCGGGTCTGCTCCGGCGTCATGGCGAGGTGTTCCAGGATGGTGTAACGGTCCGGCCGGGTCCGTGGCGCGAAGTCGATGACCTGCGCGAACTGGTCGGCGTTCAGACCCACGTCCGATGGCGTACGGGGAAGCTGGTGCCGGGCCAGGCAGTCGGACATCTGCTTGAGCCGTCGCTCGTCACCGCGCAGGAAGGTGCAGAACAGCGCACCGAGCCCGGCCAGTTCGCCGTGCGAGGCGGTGTCCGGGAAGAGCGAGTCGGTGGCGTGCATGATCTCGTGGCAGCCGCCGCTGCAGGGGATGCTGGTGCCGGCCACGGCCATCGCGAGACCGCTGGAGATCAGGGCCTCGGCGAGTGTGGTGACGAACGCGTCGTCGGTCATGTCGCCGGGCATCGCGAGAACCGCTTCGGCGCCCATCCGGGACAGCGACGCGGCGAGGCCGTCGACGGACTCGCCACGGATCTCCCGGGCCAGTTCCCAGTCGGCGAGGGCGCTGATGTTGCTGACCACGTCACCGATGCCGGCACGGTTGACCCGGTCCGGGCCGCTCTCGACGAAGTCCAGGTCGACGACGACGCCGAACGGGATGTGCACCCCGTACGACCCCTTGATGCCGTCGTTGATCAGGCTGGCCACCGGGGACGCGATGCCGTCGTTGGCGAGACTGGTCGCCACCGACACCATGGGCAGACCCCACCGGCTCGCCGCGTACTTCGCGGTGTCGACGGTCTTGCCGCCGCCGATGCCGACCACGGCGTCGTAGTGCCCGCTGCGCAGTTTCGCCGACAGGTCCAGAGCGGCGTCGAGCGTGCCGCCTCCGGTGACGAAGACCTCCGCCGAGTTGAGCGAGGGGCGGAGGAGATCGACGATCTGCTCGCCGAGCCCGGGCCCGACGACCACGGCGACGTCGCCGCCGGCCGAGATGCGGCCGTCGGCGAGGATCTTGCCGAGGTCCGCGACCGCGCCCCGCCGCACTTCGATGTGCAGCGGGGTCTGGACGCTACGAGCTAGTAGCGGCATGCGATGTCCCGAGCCTTCGCCAGGTCCTCGTGGTTGTCGACCTCGACCCAGGGCACGTCGCCGATCTGCGCGGCCCGGACCTCGTTACCGCGGTCGGCGTACAGCTGGAAGCCGTCCTCGTAGAACTGGTTCGGGTCCTTCTCGAACGTCGCCTTGAGCGCGTCGGCCAGCTTGCCGGCCGAGGCGGGCTCGATGATGTTGGCGCCGATGTACTCGCCGTACGCCGCGGCCGGGTCCATCAGTTTCGTGATTTTGGTGAGCTGGCCATCTTCATTGAAGACGGTCTTCATCTCCTCGTCAGCCAGCTTCTTAACAGTGTCGACGGCGAGGAGGATGCTCGGGCCGCGTGCGGCCAGCAGGGTGTGCTCCACGCTGACGGGGTGGACGGTGTCGCCGTTCACCATGAGCGCGCCCTGGGCGAAGTGGTCCCGGGCGAGCCACAGGGAGTAGGCGTTGTTCCACTCCTCGGCCTTGTCGTTGTGCACCAGGGAGATCTTGACGCCGTACTTCTGCTCGAAACCCTCGACGCGCTCCTCCACCGCGCCGGCGCAGTAGCCGACGACGATGGTCACCTCGGACAGGCCGGCGGCCGCGAGGTTGCGGAGCGAGATGTCCATGATCGTGGTCTCCCCGTCCACGGGGACCAGCGCCTTCGGGAGCGTGTCCGTGTACGGGCGCAGCCTGCGCCCGGCGCCGGCAGCGAGTACCAATCCGATCATGGGGTGGTTCCTTCCACTTCACGTGAGGGGTGCCCAGCGAGGATAACGGCATGTGTCCCATCCGTAGGACTCGCGAGGGGCACACGGAAAATGGTATAGACCCGGCTTCTAAGCTGTCGGGTATGACCGCTGAGCAGCTGATCTCCTTCGCCCGTGGCGCTCCGTCGCTGGACATCGTCGACGTGGAGGGCCTGAAGGCCGCCGCCGCCCGCGCTTTCGACGCCGACCCGGCCGGGGTGACCGCGTACGGCACCTCCGTCGGCTACCTCCCGCTGCGGAAGTGGATCGCCGACAAGCACAACGTCTCCCCCGACCAGGTCATCGTGACGAACGGCTCGCTGCAGGCGGATGCCTTCCTCTTCGGTCACCTGGTCAAGCCCGGTGACGACGTGGTCGTGGAGAAGCCGACCTACGACCGGACACTGCTCAACCTGCAGAACCTGGGTGCCAAGGTGCACCAGGTCACCGTGCAGCCGGACGGCATCGACGTCGACGAGCTGCGCGCGCTGCTCGAGTCGGGGGTGCGGCCGAAGCTCGCGCACATCATCCCGAACTACCAGAACCCGGCCGGTGTGACGCTCTCCGACGAGAAGCGGCGCGTACTGCTGGCCCTGGCCGAGCAGTACGAGTTCATCATCTTCGAGGACGACCCGTATGTGGACATCCGGTTCCGCGGCGAGCCGCTGCCGTCGATGCTGTCGCTCGACACCAACAGTCTGGTCGTGCACGCGTCCAGCTTCACCAAGACGGTCTGCCCCGGCGTCCGGGTCGGATATCTGGTCGGCCCGGCCGCGCTGATCGACGCGATCGCGAAGAAGGCCACCAACCTGTACATCTCGCCCGGCATGGTGTCCGAGGCGATCGTGCACCAGTTCTGTGTCTCGGGTTCCATCGAGAAGTCGGTCCGGACGGTCAGCGAGGCGCTGGGCGAGCGGGCCCGGGTGCTGGCCGAGTCGATCCGCAAGCACATCCCCGGCGCCACCTTCACCGAGCCGGACGGCGGTTACTTCCTCTGGGTGGACCTGCCGTCGGACGTCGATGTGGACAAGCTGTTCCCGGCCGCCATGAAGAAGGGTGTCGCGGTCGTCAAGGGCAGTGACTTCCTGCTCGAGGGCGGTAAGAGCTCGCTGCGCCTGGCCTACTCGGCGGTCACCGTCGACCAGATCGACGAGGGCGTGCGCCGGATCGCGGAGGCGATCGAAGAGGTCCGCGGCTGAAGTGTTCCGCGCCGGGTGGGCTTTTGTTCGCCCGGCGCGGGTACCCTCGGCTGGTTTGTCGTCCCCCGGGGGAGGTTGGCATGACGGAACGTTCCTGGACGCGTGGCCGGCCCCTCGGCAAGATGTGGGCCGACCGGGTGCGCGGGCTGCTCAACAACGGCGACCATCCGGATCAGGCGGGCCGCGACGGCCACATCTCGTCCTCGGTGGTGGACTGCGGTGTCTACGCCGACGGGCGCCGCCTCCCCGGCGACTTCAGCCCGGACGAGGCCCTCGCCGAGGCGTGCCGGCAGGACGGCGCTTTCGTGTGGCTGGGGCTGCACCAGCCGGGCGAGGCCGAGATGGCCGCGATCGCCCAGGTCTACAACCTGCACGAGCTGGCCGTCGAGGACGCGGTCAAGGCCGAGCAGCGGCCCAAGCTGGAACAGTTCAACGACGTGCACTTCCTGGTGCTGCGCACCGCCCGGTACGTGCCGCACCAGGAGCTGACCGAGAGCTCCCAGGTGGTCGAGACCGGTCAGATGATGATCTTCGTGGGTGAGCGGTTCGTCATCACCGTCCGGCACGGCGACGCCTCCGAGATGTCGCCGGTCCGCGCCGACCTGGAGTCGCAGCGGGCGGCACTGCTCCAGCAAGGACCCTGGGCGGTGGCCTACGCGGTGACCGACCGGGTGGTCGACCACTATCTCGAGGTGGCCGACGACTTCGAAGCCGACTTGGACCTCATCGAGGAGGGCGTCTTCTCCCGCGTCCGCATCGCCCCGATTCAGCAGGTCTACCAGCTCAAACGAGAGCTCGTGGAGTTCCGCCGGGCGGTGGTCCCGCTGCAGCGGCCCCTCGCCGCGATCACCTCGAGCCAGGGCTTGGTGCCGAAGGAGATCCGGCGTTACTTCCGGGACGTCCAGGACCATCTGACGCGGACGGTCGAACAGGTCTCCTCCTACGACGACCTGCTCAACTCGATCCTGCAGGCACGCCTCGCGCAGGTGACCGTCGACCAGAACAACGACATGCGCAAGATCGCGTCCTGGGCGGCCATCGCCACGGTCTGGACCGCGTTCGCCGGCGTCTACGGGATGAACTTCGACTACATGCCGGAGACCAGCTGGAAGTACGGCTACCCGGCCCTGATCGCGCTGCTGTCGCTGGTCACGGTGGTGCTCTACCGTGCGTTCCGCCGCAACGGCTGGCTGTGACATGGTCGTGTGACATGGTCGCGGGCCGCCCCCACGGGATCGAGCGCGGCCTCTAGAGTGTCGGGGTGCCGTCGCGTCAGGATGAGCTGCACTCCTATCAATACTCGGTGCAGCGTGTGGTCGCGGCGCTGGTGTCTCACGACCCGGACCCGCATCGATCGCCGCTGCGCCGAGCCGGTGTCACGGCCCTGGTCGGGCTCCTGGTCGCCGCGCTCGTGGTCGGTGGCTTCGCGGTCTACGGGCTCTTCACCGGGCACACCATGGCCGAGGCCAACGACGCGACGTCGGTGCTGGTCGAGAAGAAGACCGGTGCGCGGTACGTGTATCTGAAGTCCGACGGCAAGGTGCACCCGGTTCTGAACTACACGTCCGGCCTGCTGCTCGCCGATGGCGACGCACCCACGCTGAAGACCGTGGCGGCCGAGAAACTGGCCCGGATGCCGCTGGGTGAGCCGCTCGGCATCCCGGACGCGCCGGACTCGCTGCCCCCGCCCGGCAGCCTGCTGAAGGCGGCGTGGGCGGTGTGCACGGACACGACCGGTGGCCGGCCCCGCAGCACCCTGGTGATCGGGGCCACCCCGGCCGGTGGCAGCGCACCGAAGGGTGGCCTGCTGGTCCGGGACCCGATCGGGCGTACCCACCTGGTCCTGGACGGCAAGCGGCACCTTCTGCCCGCCGCCCGCGTCGACGCCGTGCAGCGCGCCCTCGGGTGGTACGGCACCCGTCCCTGGCTGGTCTCCACCGCCTGGATCGACTCGGTGCAGGCCGGTCCCGACCTGGCCGCGCCGGTGGTCACCGGACTGCGGAGGACGTCGGTGATCCCGGGTCGCAAGGTCGGCCAGGTGCTCACCGGTGACGGCAGAACGTTCGGCGTGGTCCTCGCCGACGGGATCGCCGCGCTGACCGAGGTGCAGGCCAAGCTGCTGGCCGCCACCTCGACGACCGCGACACCGATCAATATCGGCGCCGAGTTCATCCGGCTGCCCGAGTCCAAGGCGCGACTGAGCGCCACGGCCGAGGGGCTGCCCGCCACGGTGCCGACGCTTGCCGACGCCCCGGCGAGTGCCTGCGTGACACTGCCGGGCGACACCGTCACGGTGAACGCCACCGTCCCGGCCGGCACCGCACCGGACGGTGCGGCCCGTGTCGACCTGGTGCACGTGGCACGCGGTCATGGCGCGGTCGTGGAGTCGGTCGCGTCACCGGACGCGCCCGCCGGCAGCGGCACGGTGAGCTTGGTCACTGACGCGGGCCGGTATTACCCCCTGGCCAGCCGCGACCTGCTGAGCCGGTTCGGGTACGGCAACGTGCGCCCCACCCGCGTCCCGGCTCAGCTGGTCGCGTACCTGCCCGCCGGTCCGGCCCTGGATCCTGTCCGGGCCGGCCGGCGATAGGTCTTACCGGGGTTCCTGCTTGCTCTGCTCGGTGACGATGCCGTTCGACGTGGTGTAGGCGTTCGGCTCCGTCGGCTCGAACGCGGCGTCGTCGGCGCCGGTCCGCGTGGTGGGCTCGTACTCGTCCCACTGCGCTTCGCGACGACGGCGGGCCACGTAGGCGGCGCCGATTCCGAAGGCGGTGCCGAGCAGCGCGTACCCGAACAGCCGGCTACCCCGGCCCTTCTTGCGCCCGACCGCCTTGTCGGCCTTCTTCTGCAGCTTGCGGGCCTGCTTCTGCTCGGCCTTGAGCTGCCGCTTGCTCACCTTCTTGGTGGTCTTGCCGGCGTGCCGGACCGTCTCCGACGCGGCGGTCAGCGCGGCGAGCGCGCTGTCCCAGCTCTGCGAAGCGGCGTCCTTGGCCGCGCTGGCGGCCGGCTGGACCCGATCCCTGGCGGCGTTGATCTTGGGTGCGACGGTCGCGCTCGTCTCGTTAGCCGCGATCGAGGCCGCGCGCTTGAAGTGGTCGACGCTCTGCCCGAGCTCATTGCGCATCTGCGCTTTCCGGCTCCGTCGGCGAATCGTTGCGAACACCAGTGCCCACCTCCTGTGGTTTCTCCCAGGCCATGTTGCCTTCTCGGGTACCCCCGCGCGGCCGGATCCCCGACATGGGGGAGGATCCGAATTGCACGAGAACAGCCCATCACCATGACGGGAGTACCCGTGGCCGAGAACGTTTACGCCACCCTGCACACCAACCATGGCGTCATCCGGCTCCAGCTCTTCCCGGATCACGCCCCGGCGACGGTCCGCAACTTCGTGGAGCTGGCCGAAGGCACCAAGGAGTACAAGGACCCGCGCACCGGTCAGCCGGGCAGTGGTCCGTACTACGACGGCACCATCTCGCACCGGGTCATCCCCGGTTTCATGATCCAGCTGGGTGACCCGACCGGCACCGGTCGTGGCGGCCCCGGCTACCAGTTCGCCGACGAGTTCCACCCGGAGCTCTACTTCGACCGGCCGTACCTGCTCGCCATGGCGAACGCCGGTCCGGGCACCAACGGTTCGCAGTTCTTCATCACGGTCGCGCCGACGCCGCACCTGAACCGCCGGCACACCATCTTCGGCCAGGTCGCGGACGAGCAGTCGGCCAAGGTCGTCGACTCGATCGCGAACACCCCCACCGGCCCGGGCGACCGGCCGCGTGAGGACGTCGTCATCGAGCGAGTGGTGATCGAGCGCTCCTGACGCCTCAAGGTACCTTTGTGCCATGAGTGAGGCCCCGTCGACGACACCGGTGTGCTACCGGCATCCGAAGCGGGAGACACAGCTTGCCTGCACCCGCTGCGAGCGTCCGATCTGCATCGACTGCAAGGTCGACGCCTCGGTCGGTTTCCAGTGCAAGGAGTGCGTCAAGAAGGGCAACAAGGGCGTACGGCCGGCGCGCACCGCTTTCGGCGGGAGTCGCGTCGGCCAGCTCGGTTACGCGTGCCAGGCGATCATCGCGGTCAACGTGCTGTTCCTGATCGCCTCGACCATTCTCGGCGGCCCGAAAGCGCTCGCGGGTGCGCCCGGCGGCTGGTTCGGGCTCCTCGGCTCGCCGACCCCGGTCACCGAGTGGGGCGAGGTCCTCGGCTACGCCTACTACCTGAACGGTGAGCTGCACGGCATCGCGAACGGCGAGTGGTACCGGCTGGTCACCGCCATGTTCATCAACTACGGCGCCGTGCACATGCTGCTGAACATGTCGCTGGTGGCCACCCTCGGCCGCTATCTGGAGCGGCAGCTCGGCCCGGCCCGTTTCCTCGCGCTCTATCTGCTGGCCGGGCTCGGCGGCAACGTCGCGGCCTATGTGATCCAGCCGCAGAACCAGGGGTCGGCGGGAGCGTCCACGGCCACGTACGGCCTCGTCATCGCGGCTATCGTAATCAACAAGCGGCTCTCGCTCGACGCCGGGCCGATCATCCCGCTGCTGATCACCAACATCATCTTCACCCTGAGCGTGCCGCAGGTCTCCGTGCCCGGTCACTTCGGTGGCCTGGCGGCGGGCGCGGCCGCGGCGGCGGCGCTTGCCTACGCGAGGATCCCGCACCGCACCGGCAAGCAGGTGGCCGGTTGCTCCGTGGTGCTTGTCGTGATCCTGGCCGCGGCGCTCCTGCGGACCAGCGTCCTGCTCAGCTGACCCCGCGCAGGCCGTTGAGCTCCACGGCGACCTCTTCCGGCATCGCGTTGAGCTGCGGCTCGGTGAACGTGTAGACGGCGTCGCCCGCGTCGATCTCCAGCACCTCACTCTGCCGGCCGCGCCGGGAGGTCTTGTCGACCCGTACCCGCTCGATCTGCGGCCAGGGGACATGCCGGCGCCGGACGAATCCGGTGACCACCGTGACGCCCGCCGCATCCGCCGCGAGGCGGACCGGGAACACCAGGTCACGGACGGCCCAGACGACGATCCCGGCCGCGACGAAGCCCGCGAGCAGCCATCGGGACAGGTCCTCCGGCGCGAAGATCGCGACCAGGGCCGGGAGGGCGGCGGCGCCGATCAGCTTCGCGACCGGCAGGGCAGGCTTGACGCGCCATTGCATCCCATCACTATCGCAGAATGGTCCGCACCACCATCGCGGCGCTGCTGTAATTCGATATTCAGCGGGGTCCGGCCGACTCTTCCTCGATTCATACTCCGTTAACACTGCATGGACGTGTTCTTGAGTACGTTCGCAGCCACGGCCCCGCCGGCGGCGAACCGGCACCTGCCGATCTTCCGGAGTTGCGTGGACTCCGACGACCCCGCGATCCTGGTGGCGCGCTGCGTCCGCCCGGGCGCCCCGCTCTCCGGCGACTGGTACCTGCTGCTGACCGGCCGCCGTCTGGTCGTCACCCAGGAGACCCGGCCGCTGCACCGCCTGCGCCTGCACCTCAACGCGAACCTGCGTCACCTCAGCAACGTGACCTGGCGAATCGACCTGTCCAAGCCGGGCATCGAGCTGGCCGTCACCGCGGTGGACGGGGTGCGCGAGCGGCTCCGGATGCGCCTGGGCGATTCGGAAACCGTCTGGCGCGTCGAGCAGCTGCTGCGGGACACCCTGCTCGCGCGGCCGGTCCCCGTCTAGTACGGCAACCGCCGTTCGGGATCATGGTGGGAGCTCGGCCACCCTCATTTCTGCGGGCTCGGAGGTCACCTCACGAACGGCGGCTGCCGTCCCGCACGGCCAGGGAGGCAAGGATTATTTCTCGCGCTGCCCGGACCGTAGCCGTGAAGGCGGCCGGATCCCGCCCGATACGTTCCGCGCCGGCGCGCATGACACCGGACAGCAACTCCACTACCAGGTGCGGGTCGCCGACGTCGCGGAATTCGCCGCGCGCCATCCCGTCCCGGACAACGTTTTCCACCTCGACCACGATGGCGTGGAACGGGTTGTCCGGCCCCTTGGGTACCTCGGCGGCCGGCATGCGGCTGCCCGGCCGGAACATCAATTGCATGGCCGGGTCCGTGAACGCCTCCAGGACCTCTTGAATGATCTCCAGCATGCGCTGCGCCGCCGGCTCCTCGGAACGCGCGGCGATTGCGGTCACCCGCTCGGCCGTGGGCCGGCCTCTACGCTCGGTCAACGCCAGGATCAGGGCACTTTTGTCGGTCGCATAGTTGTACAGGGTGTTGCGCGCGAGCCCGGCCCGGGCGGCGATGTGGCCCATGTTGATCGATTCGTAGTCGCGTTCGAGCAGCAATTGCCGGATCGCCTCGGCGAGGTCGGCCCAGACCAGTTCGTGGTGCTCCTCGAGGTTGACTCCCCGGATACGGGGCATCCGATCATCCTCCTTCGATGGCGTGCCGTGCCCTGGCGAGCGGGGGAGGCCGGTGACTATGCGGCGGCTTGCTTCGGGTAATGGCGGCGCAGGTTGGCGGCGAGGATGCGGTCGAGCGTGCGGTCGGACAGTATCCGGGTCAGGGGAATGATCATGGCGGCATCCCGGCCGGCGGTGTAGCGGGCACGCGGTCTGCGGGTCGTCACGGCCTTCACGATGATCCGGGCGGCGGCATCGGCGGTCAGGCCCGAGGCGGTGCCCGAGGTCATCAGGGCGTTGTTCGCCCGGACCAGACTGCCGTAGCGCTCGACCTGCTCCGGTGTCATCCGTGCGGCCAAGTCGTTCGCCGCGGCGACCCCGCGGGTGGCCATCTCCGTGCGGACGCCGCCGGGCTCGACCACGACCACGTGTACGCCCAGCGGCGCGACTTCCCGACGCAATGAGTCGCTGACCGCTTCCAGGGCGAACTTCGCGCCGGCGTACGCGCCGTAGGTGGCCATGGCGGCCCGGCCGCCGATCGAGCTGATATTGATCACCCGGCCCTTGCTGCGCAACAGGTCCGGCAGGAGCGCCTGGGTGACGGCGATGTGGCCGAACAGGTTGACCTCGAACACCCGCCGCCACTGCTCCATGGGTAAAGCCTCGACCGGCCCGTTGACCTGGATGCCGGCGTTGTTGACAAGCGCGTGCAGCTCGCGAGGGTCTGCAGCGATCCGGGCGGCGAGTGCATTCACGTGCTCGGACTCGGTGATGTCGAGGATGACCGGTTCGACGCCGGCCGCCCGGATGGCCTCGCCGTCACGATCGCGTCGCACGCCGGCCAGGACGTGGAATCCCCGGCGAGCCAGTTCGCGGGCGGCTGCCACACCCATGCCCGTGGAGGCTCCGGTCACGACGACCAGCTTCTGGGTCTCGCCGCCCGTCCCCATGTTCATTGCCTGCTTCATCACGACGACATACCCCTTTTATGCGACGGTGTGTCGCAAAGATTACGACGTTCTGTCGCGAAAAACCAGCCCCGGTCGGGCGTGCTGCCTCACCCCCGGACTCCTCCCGACGGGCTGCGGTCAGCCCAGGAATGCGGTGATCGAGCCGCGCAACCCGGCCGGGTCGAGGCCGTGGGCGCGAGCGTGGTCCTCCCGGCTGCCGTACCGCCGCACCTCGGCACGCCCGGCGCCCAGGTGCAGTGCCCGGTGCGGTATCCCGATCAGCGCCTCGCCGACCAGATGGGCCGAGGTCCCCTTGGCGTACGGCTCCACGACCACGATCTCCCCGGTGCTCACCAGCGCCCGCAGGCCCTCGCCGTCGAGCGGCCGCGGCGTGTTGGTGTACGCCACCGTCACGTCCAGATCGCGGGTCGCCTCCAGCACCGGGTCGAGCATCGGCCCCACCGCGACCACGAGCGGGCCGGTGCCGCCGCGCAGTACGCGCAGCCGGCCGCCGTCGCGGTACGCCCGGCTGTTCTCCTGCGCCGACAGCCGCACATAGACCCGGTCGTCGTGCCGAGCCGCGTCGCGCAACATCACCGGCACCTCGTCGCGGTGTCCGGGCACGTGCACGGTCCAGCCGTCGAGGGTGTCCAGCAATGCCACGTCACCCGGCGACTGGTGCGTGTAGCCCTCAGCCGCCGCGTCGTACGAGCCACCGATGCTGACCAGGATGGCGCCGGTGTCCTGATGCCCGAAGTCCAGCTTGATCTGCTCGTACGCCCGGTCGATCAGGAACGGCGCGTACGAGTGCAGGATGGGCCGCATCCCGGTGAGCGCGAGCCCGCCGCCCACCCCGGCCATCAGCTGCTCGCGGATACCCACGTTGAGCACCCGGTCCGGATGCCGCTCGTGTGCCTCGATGAACGAGGCCGCCGAGATGTCCGCGAGCACCAGCGCGGTACGCGGGTCCTCGTCCAGCAGTGCCGTCGTCGTCGCGATGAACGTCTCTCTCATACCTCTGCCACCACCAGGTTCGGCCGGCCCGCCACCGGGCGCAGCGCCTTCTCGATCTCGTCGTGATCGTGCCCGTTCATCACGGACACACTCCAGTTCGGAAACCGCGCGGCGATCCCGCCGGGCCATCCGTGTGTCGCCGACCGGTTGTCGATGACGATCGCGGTGAGCGGCAGCCGGATCGCGGCCGCATAGGCGATCGCCTCGTGGTTCGATCCCTCGTCGAGTTCCGCGTCGCCGAGCAGGACGAACGTCCGCGCGTCGAGCAGGCCCTGTGCGCGCAGTCCGAGCGCGGTGCCGACAGCCAGGCCCAGTCCGTGCCCGAGTGACCCGGTGCCCACCTCGACGCCGGGAAGCAGCACACGGTCCGGGTGATGCCCGAGCGGGCTGTCCCAGCCGCCCAGATCGTCGAGCCAGTCCTCGGGAAAGAAGCCCTTGGCGGCGAGCACCGCGTAGTAGGCGGCCGGCCCGTGCCCCTTGGAAAGCAGGAACCGGTCACGGTCCGGTGCGTCCGCGGTCTCCGGTGTGATTCGTAACACCCGGTCGTAGAGAACCCACAGAACGTCCAGTGTGGAGTGCGCGCTCGGCGCGTGCTTAGCGTCCCCGGTCACCCGGCTGAGCAGCGTGTGCACCGGGTGTCGGGGTGTCGTCATCACGGTCATGTGCATAGGCTGCAACTTGAAGTTCACTTCAACTCAAGGAGTGCAATGGAGTCGCTCACCATCGGCGAACTCTCCGCCCGTAGCGGGGTCGCGCCGTCCGCCCTGCGGTTCTATGAGCGGGAAGGACTCATCCACGCCTCCCGCACCAGCGGCAACCAGCGACGATACGACCGGGCCGAACTCCGCCGGGTGTCCTTCATCAAAATCGCGCAGCAGGTCGGGGTGTCTCTCGACGAGATCCGGGAGGCGCTCGCCTCACTGCCGGAGAACCGCACCCCCACCAGGGCCGACTGGTTCCGGCTGTCCGCCCGCTGGCGTTACCGCCTCCAGGAGCGCATCACCGTCCTGGAACGCCTCCGTGACGAACTCAGCGGCTGCATCGGCTGCGGATGCCTCTCCCTGCAACGATGCAAACTCGCCAACCCCGGCGACCGTCTCGCCGCCGGCGGCACCGGCCCCCAGCGAATCCTCAACCCGGTGCCCGATTGACGTATTGACGCCGCACATCATGTGGCTGAAATGACGGCGGATCCATGACGAGCCCGACGAAAGGCGTTCACCGATGTCCCCGGACGAGCCGGCTCTGCCGGACCCCCTCGCGGAGCAGGACCGCATCATCAGTGAGGTCGCACGACTGGTCGCCGCGGACCTTGACGAGCCGTGGGATCGAGCCGTACTGGAGTTCCGGTCGCTGTCCATGTTCGCGGAACCCGGCATCACCGTGTACCGCGGTGGCGATCAGCACCTGGACTTCCCGCCGGACGGAACCAACTCGCTGCTGTTCGAGCTGCGCCGGCTGATGTACGTCCCAGGAGCGGGAACCTGGTTCAGCGCGGAGGTCGACGTCACGCCGGATCAGCGCACCACGACCCGGTTCGCCTACGACACCGAGCCGGTGTGGGAGATGGCTCCGGACGACGAAGCCTACGTCGACGACCTCGCGATGTTTCCCCGGGACGAGAAGAACCTGCCGGACTGGCTGCGCAAGAAGGTCGCCGCCGTGGGCGCCGGGCGCGAGCGTGAACTCGGTGAACAGGATTGGTCCGGCCTTCGGTTCCAGGCGTCGTTCACGCCGGACGGGCGCCCCTCGGCGAGCCTCGACTTTCGTCCGCCGGTGGCCGCCGGCCGATGGGCCGAGGACATCGCCGGCAGGCTTGCCGCTCAGGGGATCCCGGCTCGTGCCGGTGAGAGCGTCGACGACGAGAGCGGTGTGACGTACCCGGATGTGCGCGTGCCGCTCGGGACCGGATACTGCAGCGTGGCGTGCTGGGCGCGGCTGGTCTTCTGGTCGGTCGACGTGGCCGCCTCTCAGGGCGATCTGCACACCGTGCGGCCCACTGTCACCGCGGTGCGTGAGGCCGTCAGCGCCGTCACAGGCTGGACCTTCGTCGACGCCGAGGTGACGACCCATTACGAACGCGCCATGCTCGGCCTGCCTCGACAGCCGCGTCCGGACCGTCGACGGTGAACCACGACAGCACCGGAAGAGACGCCTCGTGAGCCGATGTGTTCGGTGCAGATCACGGGCGTGTTCATCGCCTTCTCCGGCCTCGTGCTGGCGTTGGCCGTGATCGGAGCCTGGGGCCGCGAGCTCGTCACCGCCGATGGGGCTGGTGGGCCGACCAACGTGATGTCTTGAGCGAGGCCGATGGCAGACGGCCCCTTGGCGAACTTTGCCGCGTATTTGCCACGGCGAGTCAGATTGGCTGGGGCGCGGTGAGGTTGAGTGAGACTCCAGACCTACCAAGGAGAACCCCCGTTGTCCTGCATTCTCGCAGGCCAGCGGGGGTTCTCGCTGCTCCAGGCGGAGCGGAGGGCGTGGGATTCGAACCCACGATGAGTTTCCCCATACCGGTTTTCAAGACCGGCGCCATCGGCCACTAGGCGAGCCCTCCCGTAGTGCCGCTCCAGTCTGCCATTCGCGGTTGGTTCTTGTCGTACCGGTGGGGCAGAGTCGGCCTCATGCACGCGATCGTGATCGACAACAGGCAACTTGTGTGGGCCGAGGCTCCGGATCCGGAGGCCGCCGACGGTGAGGTCGTCGTCGACGTGACGGCGTCGGCGGTCAACCGGGCCGACGTGTTGCAGCGGCAGGGCTTCTATCCGCCGCCGCCCGGCGCGCCGGAGTTCCCGGGGCTGGAGTGCTCGGGGGTGATCAGCGCGGTCGGGCCGGGGGTGACCGGGCATCACGTCGGTGAGCGGGTGTGTGCGCTGCTCTCCGGCGGTGGCTATGCGGAGCGGGTGGCCGTGCCGGTGGGACAGCTGCTTCCGATTCCGGCGGGTCTGTCGCTCGTCGAGGCGGCGTCGCTGCCTGAGGTGGCCTGCACGGTGTGGTCCAACGTGGTGGACCGGGACCGGCTGCGTCCGGGCGAGACGCTGCTGGTGCACGGCGGCGGCAGCGGGATCGGCACGTTCGCGGTGCAGCTGGGCGCGGCGCTCGGTGCGAAGGTGCTGGTGACCGCACGGGCGAGCAAGCATGAGCGCCTCCGTGCGCTCGGTGCCGAGCTGACGATCGATTATCAGAACGAGGATTTCGTACGGTCGGTGCTGGATCACACCGGCGGTCGCGGCGCGGACGTCGTACTGGACATCATCGGCGCGAAGTACCTGGCCCGGAACGTTGAGGTGCTGGCACCGGAGGGCCGGATCACGGTGATCGGGATGCAGGGCGGCCGCTCGGCCGAACTGGATCTGGGCACGTTGATGGCCAAGCGGGGCCGGGTGTCGTCGACCTCACTGAGGGTACGGCCGGCGGCCGACAAGGCGCGGATCGTGGCGGGAGTGCGGGACCAGGTGTGGCCGTTGGTGGCGGCCGGGCTGGTGCGCCCGGTCATCCACAGCACCTTCGCGATGGCGGAGGCAGCGGCCGCCCACGAGTTGATGGAGTCGGGCGACCACTTCGGGAAGATTTTGCTGCAACGCTGATCGTCCGGGTGGTCACCTCACTCTTTCGGGGGGACCGCAACGAAGTTATTCGCCCGATAAAGCCGGATATGCGGCGAGTCGCGGCCCCGTCTGGCCTCGGCGATCCCAGCATGGACGGACAACGCGTCCGACGTCGGACGCAAGTCACATCCGACCGCTGGGGGACACCGTGACGTACGCACCACACCGTTCCGCGCCCACCCGCGAAGTCCCGTCGTACGAGGACGGGACGGAAGTTCACCGATGGCGCACCCGGCTATGGGTCGCCGGCGGAGTCGCCGTCTCCACCGCTCTCGTCGCCTTCGGCGTGTGGGCGGTGGTGACCACCCCGGCGACGGTCCTGATCACCGCCGCCGATCCGGCGGATTCACCCGCTGGTGTTTTCGATTTCGACGTGACCGCGATGCGGTGCGGGACGACGGCGATCGGCCCGGACGGCCTCGAACAGAAGGCCACCGGGCAATTCTGTCTGCTCGACCTGACGGTGACGAACAACAGCGGCGAACCGGAGTCGTTCATCACCGGTGAGCAGCGTGTGGAGGACACCAACGGGGTAGCCTACGCGGTCGCTGAGGAGGCCGCGGTCTTTCTCAACGATCGGAGTCCCTCATTGATCGGCGAGGTGGAGCCGGGCGAGTCGGTGACCGGCGTACTGCCCTTCGACGTGCCGTCCGACGTGCACCTCCGCGATGCGGTGCTGACCGGCGGGTCGTCCACTCCGGGCGTACGGGTGAAGTTGCCGGATCCGCGCTGAACACAGCGTTTATCGGTTCGTGATCGAGCATCAATTACGTGAATCACGCCCCAACGGATTCGATGTTGTGTTGGCATGGTCCACGGAATAAGCACGGTTGTCCGGGTTCCCATTGCCCACCTTCGACGGCGGCATAAAACGTGACAGGCAGCATCGGTCGCGTTCGGATGGGATTCGCGTGAGTGCCCCGGGCCTATTTCGGAGGCAACACTGCACGGTTCGTCCACCCGCCGGGTGCTGACCGCAGGCGCGCTTGCGCTGGCCGTCATCTCGCCGGCGCTAGACCAGGCCGAGCACGGCACGGACGCGGTCAGCGCACCGCTCCAGGCCCTGCCGGTCGCCCCCGATCTCGCGGCGCATCCACTGGGCGCGGAGATCCAAAAACGACAGCTCGACGAGCAGGAGCCACTGCGGAACCGGCTTCGCGAGCTCCGATTCGAGGCCGGGTTGGAGCCGGCGCCGGTGCGTGACGGACTGGAGAGCCGGGTGGCGAGCGCTGAGCGCGTCTCGCGTGCCATGCCGCGACGGGCAGTCGCAGCGAGAGTGTCCACCCGGGTACGTCCCATCGCTCCCGTCACGCGTCCCTCGGCAGGGTTCGCGCGTCAGGCGGCCCGTCCGCTGGAGCGGCCGGTGGCCCGGCCCGTGGAGCGGCCCAGAGTGCGTCCCGTGGAACGGCCCAGAATGCGTCCCGTGGAGCGGCCCAGCGTACGGCCCGTGGAACGGCCGGCTACCCGCGAACCGCGTGCGGTGCGTGCCACCCGGTCCCAGGCGGTGAGCCCGGCCCGCAAGCGCGTCGGGGTCCAGCCCAAACGGGTCTCGGTCTCCAACCGCGGGGTGGTGCGTTCGAGCACGCGCAGCACCACGGTGCGGCGGCTGCGGGCGTCCGGCGGGTCGCGGGACATGCGGGCGGTCATCGCGTACGCCAGGGCGCAGATCGGCAAGCGTTACGTACCCGGCGGTGAGGGACCGGGCGGCTTCGACTGCTCGGGGTTCACCAAGCGGGCGTACGCCAGGGCGGGCCTGCGACTGCCGCACTCGTCCGGGGCGCAGGCACGCCGGGCCAAGTCGGTCTCGCGGTCCCAGGCACGGCCGGGTGACCTGGTGGTCGGCCGCGGTCACGTGGGCATCTACATGGGTGGCGGGATGATGATCGACGCTGGGAACAGCCGAACCGGGGTGGTTTACCGCAAGCTGTACCGGGGACTGTCGGTGTCGCGTCTGAAGTGAGCGAGACGTAAGGAAGACGAGTCCGAACAGCAGTCAGCACCCGCCGGTCCGACGGGTGCCGACTCGCTGATCGCCGTGGCTCCAGGGTACGGCGACCGATCACAACCAGGCGCGGGGATCTCTGCCGCACGCACCCGGTCGGATGTCTGACAGAAGCATTACCGATGAGGGCCCGAGGCATGCGCACCACCTGTGCGTTTACCCGTTCGAGTGACGGCGTGCGGCAATGGGGACGAAAGGCGCCGGACACGTCGAACGGTTAGTCTCTGCCCATCGTGGGAAGACCTGATCAGTTACTCACCACGCTGCCGGAGGCCCACCATGAGTCTTGACCGCGCCCTGGCGCCCGACCCGTACGACGTCCTCCCACCGGTTCCGGCTTTCACGGTGACCAGCGCGGACGTGACGGACGGGCAGCCCCTCGACGAGCTGTTCGTGCACACCAGTGTCGGTGGGAAGAACCTGTCGCCGCAGCTCTCCTGGTCCGGGTTCCCGGACGGGACGCGTGGCTTCGTGGTGACCTGCTTCGACCCGGACGCACCTACCGGCAGCGGTTTCTGGCACTGGGTACTGGTGAACCTGCCGGTCTCGGTCACCTCTTTGGAACGCGGTGTGGACCCACTGCCGGACGGCGCGTTCTGCGTGCGCAACGACTACGGCGAGCGCAACTACGGTGGTTCGGCTCCGCCGCCCGGGGACCGCGCACACCGGTATGTGTTCGCGGTGCACGCCATCGATGTCGACCGCCTCGAGGTGACCCCGGACGCGTCACCGGCCTATGTCGGCTTCAATCTCGCCTTCCACACCCTGGCCCGGGCCACGATCCGCCCGACGTTCCAGGTTCGCGCCTGATACCGAGGTTGCCGGCGGTGCCTCGCCCGCAGTGGCTGACGCGGCCTCACGCCGGCAGTGGCTGACGCGGCCTCACGTCCGAAGTGGCTGATACACGGATGAGGCCGCCGGCATCGAGCCGGCGGCCTGAATTACGTGGATCAGCGCGGTGAGCGGGCCACGCAGAAGACCGACTGGCCGAACGGCGGCCGTACGACACGCTCGGCGGCCTTGGTCACCGGCAGCACCAGCGAGTCGTAGATCTTCACCATCGGCCCCTCTTTCGGGGCGAGCTTGAAGATGCTGGTCGCGGTGTAGTAGCCGAGCAGACCCAGCGCATTGGCGTAGTGGATCTTCTCGATCTCGAGGCCGGCCTCGGTGAACGCGGCGCCAAGCGTCTTTTTGGTGTAACGGCGGATGTGCCCGGTGGCGATGTCCACCTGGCTCATCGCGAACATGAAGGCGGGCACGATGATGATCACTTTGCCGCCCGGCCGGACCAGTTCCTTCATGCTGCGCAGCGCACCCACGTGGTCCTCGATGTGCTCCAGCACGTTGTAGGACACTGCGGCGCTGTACTCACCCGCGGGGTTCTCGACCGGGAGCAGCATCTGCTTCACGTCGATGTTCGAATACTCCGCCATCCGCTCCTTGAGCAGGACGAGCCGATCGGGGTCGGCCTCGGTGGCGGTGAACTTCGGCAGATGCTCGGCCCACTCGATGGCGTAGTCACCGAGGCCGCTGCCGATCTCGATGGGGTTGTCCCCGAGGTGCGGGAGAGCGAGCTCGACGAACCAGCGTCGGTGGTTCACAGCCGTGGCGAGGCCTTCGAGCACTTCGGACTGGATCCGCTGGTCTCCGGTGATGTCTGCCATAGGTGAGGTTCCCTCATCTTGCCGATCTGAGTGACAGCGGGACCGCTGAAGTTAACCATCTGACGCGCCTATCCGAAAGTTGAGCGCTGGTCACCACCGATTTTTTGGCCTGATTGAGACATAGGCGGGTCGGGTACTCGGATGGGTTACCCCGTCCGAAGTCCACAGGTTGGCTGCAAGCTCGGACACGCGGAAAACACGCGTACATATCGGCTCTATCACGCCTGGGGCGCACACCGCTGGCTTCTCGGAAACCTCGGTTAGGCTCGCCGATGCTATGACGATTACGGGTTTTGACTCGACAGGCCAGTCGACCGGCGAGAACCTTCTGCCGCCGCGCCAAGTGACCGCCGACGACGACCTGGACGCGGAGCTGATAGCCCTCGGGTCAAGTGTCGCGGTGGCCGCGCCGGCCATCCCGGCGCCCATCATCGAAACCGTCGAAGAGCAGGTCGGACGCCCCTTCTGGCGCCGCTGGCTCACGTGGCGGGACGTCGTCGCGCTCGTCGGCATGCTGGCCGTCGCGCTCTACCTGACCGCGCCGATCTGGCTCAATCTTGATCATGAACTGCGTGACGATCCGCAGGATCAAGCTTTCTTCGAGTGGATGCTGGCGCACGGTGCACGCGTGCTCACTGATGGCGTCTATCCGTTCTTCTCGGACCGCATGAATTACCCCGACGGGGTGAACATGATGGCCAACACCTCAGTGCTGGCCGTTTCCTTGCCACTGACGCCCATCACTCTTCTGTTCGGTCCGCATGTGGCGTTCAACGTATTTCTCACCGGCGCATTGGCATTTACCGGTGCGTCGTGGTATTTGGTGCTCTCGCGCCGGTTCGTCACATCCCGCGCGGCCGCCTGGGTGGGTGCGCTCTTCTGCACCTTCGCGCCGAGCATGGTCTCGCACGCCGGCGGCCACCCCAACATCGTCTCCCAGTTCCTCGTCCCGCTGATCATCTGGCGGACCCTGGAGCTGCGCGTTCCTGGCCGGGCCGTCCGTAACGGGCTGATCCTGACCGGCCTGCTGGTCTGGCAGGCGTTCATCAACCTCGAGGTCCTCTTCATGACTGCGGTCGGCCTCGGCTTCTTCTGCGTGGTCATGGCGGCGGTCCGGCGCAGGAGCCACCCGGGCGAGGTCCTGCCGTTCCTGCGGGCGCTCGGTGTGACGGCGGCCACCACCCTGGCCGTACTCGCCTACCCGCTCAGCGTCCAGTTCTTCGGACCCCAGAGCTATCAGGGCCTGTCCGAGTACGTCCGGGCGTTCGGCGCCGACCTCGCCTCGTTCGCTGCCTACTCCCGGCATTCGGTCGCCGGTGACGACGCGATCGCCGCCCGCCTCACGCAGAACCCGGCGGAGGAGAACGCCTTCTTCGGCTGGGGACTGATCATCCTGTTCGCCGGACTGCTCATCTGGCTGCGCCGGTCCGCCGCGGTGCTGACCGCCGGCGGCATCGCGCTCCTCTTCGCGGCCATGTCACTCGGGCCGAACGTCGTGCTGAACGGGGTCGACACCGGTGTCCCCGGTATCTGGGCCGTGCTGCACAGCATCCCGGTGCTGGACTCGGCGGTTCCCACCCGCTGGGCCATGGCGATCGCTCCGATTGTCGGCATCGTGCTCGCCCTCGGCTGCCAGCACGCGGCTGACACGATCAGGAGGCAGCCGGCGTCGCGTGGCCCGATCCGGGTCGCGATGATCACCGCGGTGGCGATGGCGCTGGTTCCGCTCATCCCGAAGCCGCTCGCGACGGTTCCGATGGATCCGGTGCCCAGCTTCGTGACCTCCGGCGCCTGGAAGGCGTACGTCGACGACGCCCACACCCTGGTCGCCCTGCCGTTGCCGGACAGCGCCTACCCGGACCCGCTGCGCTGGACCGCCGAGACCGGGCACGACCTGCGCATCGCCGGGGCGTACGCGCTGCTGCCGGCCCAGAACCCGCAGGACCCGAACGACCGGACCGCGATGTTCGCGCCGCCGTGGCGTCCGACAAGCGGTCTGATGGCTTCGATCAAGCAGGGCAACCCGCTCCCGGAGATCACCGACACACGCCGTGAGATGACCCTTGCCGACCTGCGCTTCTGGAAGGCGGGCGTGGTGGTGCTGAGCCCGCAGACCCGTGACATCGAGATGCTCCGCACGATGTCCGAGCTGCTGGGGTTCCGTCCCACCTGGACCGGTGGCGTCTGGGTCTGGGACGTCCGTCACCTGGTCGACAACCAGGACGCCGTCCTCGTCGGCGGCGAGCCCTACTGACCCACCCCCGGCTGTCGCGCACCGCTGTCTCAAGCACCGTGTGACAGCTGGGGGCGGCGGGCTGGTTGAGGAGTGGGTGTACGTCGGTCAGACCTTCGGGTGCGGAGTGAGGAGCGAAGCGGGGGGCGGGTCTTTCGGTGAGCGGCAGCCTCAGCCCGGAAGTGGCGCTGGGGCCGGGACCCGCCGCGGACGTCGCCGGCGGAGCCAGGGTGCTCCTCGTGGCCGTACGCCTAAGGGGTTTTGATGCAGCACCCCGGGCAGACCTTGGGCTGCGGCAGGGTGAAGGCCAGGCAGCAGGTCTTGCGCCGGACGTCGATTTTCCCCTGGCCGGTGGGGTGCAGCTCGATCAGGTCGCGCACGCCGAGGGCGCCGAGGAGCCGGTCGATCGTCTCGGCGGACGAGCCGGGCACCGCGTCGGCGGACCGGAGGACGCCGTAGGCGATTCCGGAGGCCAGCGAGCCGAGCAGGGTGCGTTTGCCGAGGCGCACGCGGCTGTGGATGGCGTCGAGCAGGGGCTCGAGGTGCTGTTCGAGGATGCCGCGGCGG
Source organism: Actinoplanes sp. NPDC023801 (assembly GCF_040639655.1). NCBI lineage: Bacteria > Bacillati > Actinomycetota > Actinomycetes > Micromonosporales > Micromonosporaceae > Actinoplanes > Actinoplanes sp. NPDC023801. Next base: position 303,650 of record NZ_JBFAAI010000006.1, read on the forward strand.
AACTCGGTGAGCAGTGCCTCCTCGTCCGGCACCACCTTGACCTGCGGCAGCCGGGAGAGGGCGAGCGGGTCGTTGGGCAGGACCGCGACCGGGACGTCGGGGCGCAGGCCGAGCGTGATCAACGGGCGCGGGTCGTCGAAGTGCATCACCGTGTCGGTGGCGGTGATCAGCGGCACACGTCGCGCTGACGCCCAGCCGAGCACGGCCGGGAGGGCGAGCCAGTACGTGTACGCCTTCCAGGCGAGCGCGGCGGCGGCGTGCGGCTGAGCGTTCCAGCGGCGGTGGGCGGCGTCGAGGAGCGTGTCGAGGTGGACGTCGGCGAGACGGGCCGTCGGCGTCCAGCCGGCCAGGTCGCGGACCACCAGATCGGGGGCCAGACCGGGAAGCTCGGTGCTGGTGCCGAACATGGCGCGCAGCGTCGCGGTGACCGGGGCCAGCGGCCGGGGGCGGATCTGCGTCAGCTCCATCGTGGGGCTGGTCACGGGAGGCCGCCTACCCGCGGCACTCGTCGCTGAGTCACCGCATGTCTCCTTGCGGATGATCTTGCCAAGTCTTGATGGGCGTGCCGGCTCTTGTGGAGCGACAGCACTACGGTACCCGGTTAAGGGTAGCCTAACCACACCGGCCCAAGCGGATCTTTCGGGCGAATGCCCTAGGTAATGATTACTTTACGTAGCGTGGCCCCGCTGTCGGATTCGTCAAGGCATTTGTCGGCAAAGCGCTAGTAGCTCCTTAGGGACACGGACCCCGGCGACACTGAACATGCCGTCGCGAAGGGGACATCCGTGATGACCACCTCGCCCATTGAGAGGGCCGCAGATCAGTTCGTCACGGCGCTCGCGCAATGGCGGGTCGAGCGCGGGATGACGAAGAAGCAGCTCGCCGCGCGCATGGGCTTCGATCCCTCGTATGTCAGCCACGTCGAGGGCCGGCGGCACAAACCCACCGAGGACTTCGCCCGCCGGGCCGAAGCGGTCCTCGGTGCCGGTGGGGCGATCTGGCAGAGATTCCAGGAGTACGACGAACTCCGGCACGCCCGCACCAACGGCCTGCATCGTGACCCTCCGGTACCGGTCCAGTGGCTCCCGCCCGGGACCGGACTGATCGTCGAACGCGAGGTCGCCGAGCTCGCCTACACCGACGGCGCCTACCGGTGCACCGTCCAGCGATGGCTCTACAACGCCGGTGTGGAACCGGTCACCCGCTACCTCGCCAAGATTTCCGTGGACCGGTACCCGCACGACCCGGCCGGCTCGAACCGGCACCACCGGGAGAACCCGCTCACCTTCGACGAGATGGACGTCCAGGCGTTCGCCGGCGAGGGTGCCGCGGCCGAGCCCATGCAGTGGCGGGTCAAGCTCGACCGGGACGCGTCCAAAGAGGTCTGGCTCATGTTCGCCAACGAGCGCGGACAATTCCCGCTCTATCCCGGCGAACGGACCACCATCGAGTACGCCTACACGGTCGGCGAGGAGAAGTGGGGCCAGTGGTTCCAGCGCGCCGTCCGGCTGCCGACCCGGTCGCTGACCGTGCGACTGAAACTCCCGGAGAGCTTCGAACCCCAGGTCTGGGGTGTGGAGGCGTCCCTCGCCGCCGAGGTGCCCGTCCGCACCCCGTTGGAACGCCGCACCGAGGGAGGTCGTGCCATTTTCGAGTGGTCTACAGACGCGCCCCTGCTCAACGCGCGGTACCGCCTGGAATGGCGGTACCGCGGCGCCGACGCGCCGGTCTACGAGGAGACCGGGCCTCCGGAGCCGGCCCTGCCCAGGGCCTCGCACCGGATGCGCGGCATCGGCATCATCCAGCGCGGATCCGACCTGCTACGGCAGCGGGCCCGGCACTTCCAGCTGCCTCGCGAGGGGGTGGCCGCCCGCAACGCGGTCACCCGGCTCCTGACCTCCCTCGGCCGCCTGGAGGACCTGCACGAGTTCAGCAAGGGGGTGGGCCTGGCCGCGTCCCAGATCGGGGTACCGGTCGCGGCCGCCGTGGTCCGCCCGCCGGAACGTGACACCGAGCCGGTCGTCCTGCTCAACCCACGAGTCGTCGGCGAATCCTCGGAATGCGACGAGCAGTACGAGGGCTGCCTGTCGTTCTTCGACTACCGCGGACTCGTGCCCCGCCCGCTGCGGATCGACGTGGAACATGCCCGGTTCGACGGGACACGGGTGGTCACCACGTTCGAACGGGCACTGGCCCGGTTGATCAGTCACGAGATCGACCACCTGGAGGGACGGCTCTACGTGGACCGGATGGCGGCTGACGCCAAGCTGGTGCCGGTCGCCCAGTACCAGCAGACCGGGCGGCCCTGGGACTACTAGTCGCCGAAGCTGTCGTACTTTATCCGGACGCTCGGGACCTGAAGCTCGGACAGACGTTTGAGGGTGGCCCGCACCATCCGGCCCGATCCGGAGACGAAAAAATCGTGCTCTTTCCACGGGCCGTACTTCGCCACCACGTCCGAGATGTCACCCTGCTCGCCCGGGAAAGTGGGATCGTCGCTGCACGCGGTCACCACCGACAGCCACGGGTAACGGGCCGCCAGCCGATTCAGGTCGGCCAGGTCGTACAGGTCCTCCCGGTTGCGCGCGCCGAAGAAGACGTGCACCCAACGGGTCCGGTTGTACCGGGTCAGCTCCTCGAGCAGCGATTTGATCGGAGCCAGCCCGGTACCTCCGGCCACGAAGACGGCGTCCCGGGTCGATCTTCGATCAAGCGTCATCGAACCCATCGGCGCGGCCAGCTTGATCATGTCGCCCACCTGCAGCCGCCGCACCAGTGCGCTCGACACCCAGCCGGCGCCGACCGCCCGTACATGGAACTCCAGGGTGTTGTCCCGGCGCGGCGCGTTCGCCGGTGAATAGGTCCGCCACAGCCGTGGCTGGTAGCTGGGGGCCTCGATGCTCAGGTACTGCCCGGCCCGGTAGTCCAGCGGCTGCAACGGCAGAACCGTGAACACCGCGATGTCCCTCGACCGGCGCTCGTGCGCCACCACCTCGCCGTACCAGTACGGCGGGTTCGGGTCCTCCTCCGCGCCGGCGAGCATCTTCGAGGCGATCACCGCGTACGCGTCGGCCCACGCCTGGTCGTACTCGACGCCCCACTCCTCGCCCGCGAACGCCCGCATCGACTCGATCAGAGCACCGCCGACCACCTCGTAGTGCTCTGGTTCCACGTGGAACTTGCGGTGATCGCGGCCGAGCGCCCGCAGGTACTCGTCGAACCGCTCCGGGTCCTCCAGCGTCTGCACGGCCTGCACGATCGCCCCCAGCAGACGGGCCCGCTGCACATCCATCTGGACCGGGAACAGATCGCGCAGATCCGGGTACGACAGGAAGATGCGCGCGTAGAAATAGCCGGCAACCTTGTCCTGATGTTCCTCGACGAGGCTCCAGCTCTCCTTGAGCAAGCGTGCGAGGTCTCCCATGCCATTCAGGGTGGTCAGCACAGTCAGGAACACGACGCACCCGAAGTGCGACTCGCCACCCCGCCCGGCGCGTCCCTGGGGTAAAAGGCCGGTTTTGTGCTTTCCGTGCACTCATTCTGAAAAGGCTCTCAACATCAGACCCTAAAGTGGGCCCGTGACTCTCGACGAGCAGCAGCAGACCAGCCGCCGTTCCTACGGTCCCGAGATCGCGATCGTGCTGCTGCTGTCGCTGGGCCAGTCGGCCGTCTACTCCATCGTGTCGCTCACCGCGAAACTCACCGCCGACCGGCCGCTCGCGCAGCAGACCACCACCCTGAACCCGACCATCTCGCCGCGGCCCTACCTCGACCTCACCTACCAGGTGCTCGGCATCTTCTTCGCGCTCATCCCGGTCGCCCTCGCGCTGTACCTGCTCGCCCGCGACCGCATCCGCGCGAGTGACCTCGGCATCGACTACCGGCGGCCCGGCTACGACCTCGGCTGGGGCGCCGGGCTGGCCGCCGGCATCGGACTGCCCGGCCTGCTCCTCGTCTGGGCGGCCCTGCAACTCGGCATCAACGCGCAGATCGCGCCGTCCGGCCTCAACCCGTACTGGTGGACCGTGCCGGTGCTGGTCGTGTCCGCCGTACAGAACGCGGTGCTCGAAGAGGTAATCGTGGTCGGCTACCTCGTCACCCGGCTCCGCAGCACCGCCCTCGCACCGGTCTGGATCATCGCGGCGTCCGCCGTACTCCGCGGCTCGTACCACCTCTACCAGGGCTTCGGCGGCTTCATCGGCAACGCGATCATGGGCGTCGTCTTCGCCCTGTTCTACCTCAAGACCAAGCGCGTGATGCCGCTGATCGTCGCGCACAGCCTCCTCGACATCGTCGCCTTCGTCGGTTATCAGTCGCTGCCCGACGAGTGGCTCACCTGGCTCGAATACTCCGCGTAGAACCGGCTCGCCCGTACCGCCACCGCGTCCGCCGTCGCCCGCGCGCCCAGCACCGCGGTCAGCAGACCCAGGCCCGGCAGACTCCGGCTCACCAGACTCAGCGCCGCCCACGCCACCACCGCGCCCATACCCGGGCTGGCCAGCTTCAACAGGTCGGCGGCACGCTCCGGGTCCGTGGGATCCAGACCGTGCACCGCGGCCAGGTGCAACACCAGCTCGGCGTGCGTGATCACGGTGGCGGTCGCAAGAGCTATCGGGGTGTACGGGCCGGCGAACGCCCCCAACCCGCCACGCAGCCCCGCCGAGCGGACGAACTGCTGAACGGCCAGCCGAGCCAACGCCTCCCGGGTCGCGGCCGGATAGGCCGCGCGGGTCTGGTCGACCCAGTTCCTGGCCTTCGGTCCCAGCGTGCGAACCGCGGCGGCGGCGAGGATCTCGGGGCTGCGCGCCGGTTCGGCGAACAGCTGCTCCACGAGCGTGTCCGAGGTCGGCGCGGTGCGTTCGTCCTTGACCAGCCGCAGCGTCGTCACCGGTGCCGTATCGGCTTCCGGTTCAGGCGTGGCCGCCGGTTCCGCCGTTGTTTCCGGATCCGATGTCGCTTTCGGTTCGGTCGCCGTGGCTGGGTGCGCCGGAGCTTTCGGTTCGGCCGTTGTTTCTGGCTCCGATGTCGCCTCCGGTTCGGTCGCCGTGGCCGGGTGCGCCGGAGCTTTCGGTTCGGCCGTTGTTTCTGGCTCCGATGTCGCTTCCGGTTCAGTCGCCGTGGCTTGCTGCGCTGGAGCTGTCCGTTCCGGTGTCGCGGCCGGGTGCGCCGGCGCCGTGAGTTCGGGTGCCTTGGCCGGTGCTGTCGGGACTGCTGGTTCCGCTGTCATGGCCGGTTGTGCTGGGGCCGTCGGTTCCGCTGTCATGGCCGGCTGTGCTGGGATTGTCGGTTTCGCTGTCGTAACCGGGTCCGCTGCGGTTGCCTGTTGGGCTGTCGGTTGTGGGAGTTCGGCGGCTGCCCTGGGTGCGGGGGCGGCTTTCTTGGCGGGTGTGCGCGTGGGTGGAGTCCTCCTGGCCGGGGCGGTGGCCGCCTCTGATGCCGCCTTCACCGCCGGTGGGGTTGTCGCCGACGGCGCCGCCTTCTTCACCGGTGAAGCCTTCTTGGCCGGGGACGCCTTCTTCGCGGGGGACGCCTTCTTTGCTGGGACGCGCGTCGCCGCGGTTGTCTCCGCCGCCAGTCCCGCCGCAGTTGGCTTCGCCGTCGTCTCTCCCCGGGCTGCCTCCGCCGCCGTTGTCCCTGCTGCGGCTGCCTCCGCGGCGATGGCCTCCGTGGGCGTTGTCTCTGTGGCGGTTGCCGTCGTGGGCGTCGTCTCCGCGGCGATGGTCTCCGCGGGCGTCGTCTCTGCAGCGATGGCCTGCGCGACCGTTGCCTTCGCGGGGATTGCCTCTGCCGCCGGTGCAGTTCGCTCAGCAGTGGGGGCAGGGGCCGGATCGGTTGCTGCCGGCTCGGGGGCCGGCGTCTTCTGAGCCGGCGCTGCGATCGGCTTGCGGGTGGCCGGGGCTCTCTTGGCGGTCTCGGATCTGCCCGGAGCCTCCCCAGCTGCTCGATCAGGGGCCCCCGCCTTCTTGGCAGCCTTCGCCGGCCGGGTGCCGCGCTGATTTGCCGGCTTACCCGACGCGGGCGGCTCGCCAGCGGATCGCCCGGCACCAGGAGCGGGCCGGCGTTCACTTCCAGGGCTTCGCGTCGGCTGGGACGGCACGGTGGCGGCGGGCGGACCTTCGCCCGACTCGACCGGGCGCGCGACCGGCTTTGCCCGGCCGTGGCGGGGGGCGGGCTCACCCGTACCAGAAGAGGGGTTTGAAGTGTGACCTTCGGCACCGGAAGCCGGGGCGGGAGGTTGGAAGGTGACCGCCGGAGGCGAACCGCGCCGAGCCGGCTCGGACGCGGGCTTCTCGGCGGGAGGCGTCTGCTCGGGCGTGCTGAAGGGGCTTCGCGGATCCCGAGCCCGCGGAGCTTCCCGGCGCGTGTTGTCCTCCATCGCTGGAAGCCTAGTCGCAACCGCGACGTTTCGCCTGTTCCCGCCCTCGCGCGAAGATCTTCGGTGTGCCGGATGCCGACCTCTTTGTGCGGCCGTCGGCGGGTCCGGTATTGTCAAGCCTCGGTGGCCCACGGGCCACCGGGGAGACTTCGCCTAGTCTGGTCTATGGCGCCGCACTGCTAATGCGGTTGGGGTTTTAAAGCCCCTCCCGGGTTCGAATCCCGGAGTCTCCGCGCAAAAGTCGGTGTTGTAGGCTGACTGAGCACCAAGGAAGCGCCCGTAGCTCAATGGATAGAGCATCTGACTACGGATCAGAAGGTTAGGGGTTCGAGTCCCTTCGGGCGCACTTCTTGAAATGCCGTGACCTGCGGAAACGCGGTTCACGGCATTTTTGTTTCCCATTCCAGGGCTGCCGAAATCCCGTTATGTGGGATGTGGTGATCCTGTGGTGATCGGTTGTTCTGTGTTGGCTGGTCCGTCCTGGTGCTGACCAGCGCTTTTCTGTCCGTGTGCGTCCAGGGCTGTGCTGGCGGTCTGTCGTAAGGGCTGGTCGCGGCGGTGGTGGTGCCCATCGCCAGCGGGTTGGGGTTGGGTTGGCCAATGGCGCCTGACCTGGGCCGTTGCCTGGAGAGCTGGACCGTCAGGAGGCTGCGGCCGGTTGGCATCGGGAGCGGTCGGAACGCTTCTGATGGTGAGACGCCGGATTGGTCGAGATCTGGCTGGTGAGTACGTCTTTGGTGTTGGGTGATCCGTTGGTGATCCGCTGCTTCGGTCGCCTCATCGCCCCGAATACTGATGCTTTGCGTTATGGCGTCAATAGCACGTGATCTATGCCCAGAGTCACGCGAAGGTTCATACCCCAGCCGGGGATGAGCTGACCGACTGGCACCGTGGCGAAGGGGCCGTATGTCGGCCGTCGCTTGTGGCAGCCCAGCCGCGGGTCTGCCGGCGAGGGAGGCCCGGCACGTGGCGTTCCGCTCCGGCCTTCGGGCGAACGAAGACCGGCCGGGTGCGCCGGTACCGTCACCACTTATGGAGCGGATCGCTGTCATCGGTTGCAGCGGCTCCGGCAAGACGGTCCTTGCCCGCCGGCTCGCCGATCGTCTCGGGCTGCCCGTCGTGCACCTGGACGCGTTGTATTACGACGGCGACTGGAACCCCACGGCGATGGACATGTTCGCCGAGCTGCAACGCGGGCTCGTCGCCGCGGATCGGTGGATCATCGAGGGAAACTACGCCTCCACTCTGTCGATCCGGCTGGAGCGCGCTGACACCGTCGTCTTCCTCGATCTGCCGGCCCGAACGTGTCTGTGGGGCATTGTCCGGCGCCGCTGGAAGTACCGCGGAGGGCAGCATGCCGATGGGGTCTACGACCGGATCAACGGAGCTGTCGTCAGGTACGTGCTCGGCTATCGCCGAGCGATGCGCCCCCGGATCGAGACCCTCATCGCCGGGCATGGAAGTCATCTGCAAGCGGTGAGGCTGACCGGCCGTCGACAGGTACAGCGGTTCCTCGAAGAACTCCGCCCGCGGATGTAGGCGGATGCTGCTCATCGTGCGATCAGCCGTGGCGAGCAGCCCGGACGGATCGACGGCGTGACGTTGTGGCCAGGGTGGCATCGGTGATGACGAGAGCCTGACGGTGATCCCTATTCTCGCGAGGCGAGTTTCATATAGGGGGCGCAGCCGCATGGCAGACGAGATCAGATACGAGTACACGACCGTACGGGCAGTTCGCGGCACCGACAGCCTGGTCATCTCGAGGATGCAGAAGGACGGCTGGGAGTTCGTCGACCAGGAGCCGGGCATGCTCCGTCCACTCTCAACTTCCGTCGGCCGAAGAAGCCGGTGCCATGGCGTCTTCTCGGCGTCGGGGCCGCCGTCTTGGCGGTTGTGGCCGTTGCCGGTGGCGTCGCCGCCGCGCTCGGCGACGAAGGCGGTAAGACTGACGGCGAGACGAAGGCCGCGCCGTCCACGACGACGGCCGCCCCGAGCAGGAAGCCCTCCGCAGCCCCGACACCAGCGGCAAGCGAGTCGCCAGCCATCGAGGTGATCACGTCGCGGAACAGCCGGGAGTTCGCGGCACTGCTGAAGGCGGATACGTGCGACCAGGCCAACGTGGACTTCGCAGCTGAGTACACGGGCCGGACCGTCGGGTTCGACGGCTCGATCGTGGACATGGCGCCCCATGGCGACTACGACACTCGATACGACTTCGTCCTGGCACCGGGCAACAAGGGGCCGAAGTCGACGGTCGGGCCGACTTTCAAGTATGAGGACGTCAACGTCTTCGACCTGAACCTGACGGGCGACAAGATTCCCGACACTGTCGGCGAAGGCGACAGGTTCCGCTTCGTCGCCGAGGTGCGTGAGTTCAACACGGTTCAGTGCCTCTTCTACCTCGATCCGGTCTCGACGGAAGTCCGATAGCCGAGCGGCCAGACATCACGCCCGCCGATGTTCCAATTCGGCACCGTGGTTCGCCGCATCACGTAGCTTGTGCTTCTGCCGTCGGTACGTCGACCACTGATGCGTCCACGCCGCGAGGTCATGGATCCAATCCGCGGTTGCTCCGGCTGACTTGGCGGCCCACTTCTCCGCGTTGCTTGTCGCGAAGTAGTCCAGGGCTTCGGGGTCTGTCAGCCGCCATGCGGGAAACCGGGTCAGCCACTGTTCGGCCTGCTGCGCTGTGTGTCCTGCGCTGATCAGCCACTGCATGAGCATGGCCAGCTCTATCCACGGTGCGGCCTTGGTCGCCATCGCCCAGTCGACGATCCGCAGGCCGTGGTGAGTAACGATGAGGTTCGCCGGGCCGAGGTCGGTGTGTACGAGCGTGTCGCCGGCCATCGCGGGATGCGCAAACCCGAGCCGTGCCTGCGGGGCGAACAACGGCACGTCGGGTGCTGACGTCTGGCCGAGCGTCGTCAGGGCTTCGGCGAGAAGATCAAGGTCCGGGCTGCCCGGAGACAGGTCGGCATGCCGGCCGTTGCAGTGCTCGAAGCCGACCACCAGCCAGCCGGCAGCCTCGAAGTACCATTCGACCGCGGGTGAGAGAGACCCGCTGACGGCCTCACTCACCCGCAGCTCGTAGCGCAGGGACCGGACCCCGAAATCGCTGTGGGCCGCCTTGACGAACACCGTCCCCCTCGTCCCGACGACGGTCGCGGCTATCTCCGCATGGTCGCCGGTCGCAGCGGGGATGACGTGAGATTCGCCGACGCGGTCGGTTGTCTCGTCGGTGACGGCTTCGGGTAACGCGGTCCAGTCACTGCGCATCGGTCAGATCGTCCTTCAGATTCCCGGGTTGGGCGGGCAGCAGGAGTTCGCCTCGCCCTCCCAGAACTCGGGGTCGATGTAGTAGCCGGTCGCTTTCAGGGCCTGGCGGGTGTACTCCAGCGAGGAGCCGTCCGCCATGCCTTCGGTCAGGATCGGCACGTGGTGGACGAAGTGTCCCGCGATCTGGTGGCAGGCGGCGGCGTACGGCTCGGTGTGTTGCAGGGATGCGTGCCAGGCCGCGTCGACCGGCTCGGTCGGTACGACCCGGTACGACCGGCCGTCCGGCAGCATCCGGCCGAAGTCGGGGTCGTGCTGCGAGTCGGCGTGGGCCTTGAGCATGAGCAGCATCTGCCCGACGGCGCGGCGGGCGTAGGTCGTGGTGACCTCCTGGCGGGCGGCGAAGAAGTCGGCGAGCTTGTCGAAGGTGTCCGGGTCGACGAGCGCCTGGGGGTCCTTGGCGGCCTTCGGCGGCAGGGCGGGTGCGAGTGTCACGATTCCTCCTGTGCTGTATGGATCACCGGCGCCTGATGCGCCGGCGAAATCCCGTATCTAACGGGCCGACTGGTGATTGCCGATGAGGTTCTGTCCAGGGGCGTGGGAGATGTAGTCGACGTTCGGCTCGGTGCGCGCCGCCTGGAGCAGGTCGGCAGCCAAGGTGTTGACGTCGGCGCCGGCCAGCCACTGCGTCAACAGGTCCCGTGCCTGGGCGACCTGCTGAGCGAACGCGGCCGGATCCACGACGTCGGCGGGTGGGATCACGCGTCGTAGCAAGGTCGAGGTGAGCGCGGCCTGGGCCAGTTTTCCGGCGACCCAGTAGCCGGTGCGCTCGCGGGCCACGAAGGTCACATGGACGCTCTCCTGCGTCTGGCCGCGCGCGTGGGGGTTGTGCATCCAGCCGCGCGGCAGCACGAGGATCTGACCGGGGCCGAGGTCGAACTCGTAGTCCGGGCGCGTGGTCTTCATGCGGTGCAGGACGTCGCTGCCGGGCGGGGTGTTGGACGCGAACTGCTCGCGGTGGGGCTCTTCGACGCCGGGCTCCCAGATCTGCCAGGTCTTGCGGCCGGCGAGCTGGTAGATCAGGCCCATGTTCTGGTCCCAGTGGTGATGCAGCCCTTGCCCGCCGGCCGGTGTGACGAAGCCGGTGGCGTAGGTGCCGTATCCGGTCTCGTCCTGGATCGCCGCGCAGATCGCGTGGACTGCCGGACACCAGCGGTGCAGGTTGCGCAGCTGGATGGTGTAGCCCCGGCCGCGCCATTCGCGACCTTGCCCGGGTCGAGGTAGCCGTCCGTCGTATATGCCCGGGAGTGGAGTGCCGCCCCGTCTTTGATCACGATGAGCTGCTCTTCGGGCGCGGTGCCGGTGTGGAGATAGCCGTTGATGAGTTCCACGTTGACGGCGTGGGGAAGGCGGCTGTCGTCGGGCGGTCGGTGAAGCGCCGGCTTCGTCGGCCAGGCGCTCATCATGTCGTTGACCGTGGTTTTGTCGAACAACATTGATAGCGACATTGCATCCTCCGGGGGTGGGCGTGGTCGAGTCCGAGTTGGTTGCTCTGGATGCGAACAGGCGGCCTTTGCCTTCGCTGCGTTGAGCGGGAGGGGTCGGACGGCCTTCACCGTGTGCTCGGGATGCCAGCGCGAGGTGCGGCACCCGCTATCGGCGGATGTGATCACGGCACCTGCCGGGTTTGACGGCGACGCCACCGAGGATGGCTACCGAGCCGCTGGGCGTGGGGCTGCTGAGCTCGCGGCGCCAGCGGTTGACCGGCGTCAGGCCCGGCCGGATCAGGTTGAGATCAGCGAAGAACTCGCCGATCTGTGATCGGGTACGGCTGGTGAACCCGGTTTTGCCGGGGAAGTTCCTGCTTGTCAACGCGCTTCTCACGCCTGCCGGTAACAGGTCGTAGGTGGCGTGCGACAGGACCAGGAAGCTGCCCGGGGCCAGTACTTCGGTCAAAGCGCGCACGCTGGAGTAGGCGTACTCGTCGGGTAGGAAGTGCAGGACGGCGGCCAACACGAGCCCGACAGGGCGGGACAGGTCAAGGGTGTGAAGAAGTCCGTCGGCGTGCAGAATGCTGCTCGGCTCACGCAGGTCAGCGTCGATGTAAGCGATACGGCCCTCGTTGGTTCCGGTGAGCAGAGCTCGAGCGTGTACGAGAACGTGAGGGTCGTTGTCGGCATAGACGATGCGAGCGGCCGGGCTGATCTGCTGGGCGACATCGTGGGTGTGGTTGAAGGTGGGTAGCCCGGGTCCGACATCGAGGAACTGGTCGATGCCGTGACGTGCGGCGAGGTAGCGGACGGCACGTCCGGCGAATTTGTGGTTCTCGCGTGCGGCAGCGATGACGCCGGGGTAGACAGCGGCGATGGCGTCGCCCGATTCGCGATCGGCGGCGAAGTTGTCCTTGCCGCCCAGCCAGTAGTTGTAGCGGCGGGCCGGTTGTGGAGTGTGGGGGTCCAGCCGGTCGCCACGGTTGTCGGAGACGGTCATGACGTCGGTGGTGTCGTTACCCTGCGACCGGCAGCAACGGGGCGCCGATGCGTACCGCGCCGATCAACTCCGGGCGACTCGCGCCCTGCTGACGCATAGGCAGTCGTAAGCTTCGAGAGAAGATGGCCAGCGCGCCCTCTCGGCGCCAGCAAGGCCCCCATGCCCCGCACGCCCTGCACCGCCCCGTGGCACTTGACGTCGCATGCTCATCGAGCGTCGCTTGGGCTTTGCTCAGTTGAGCTTCGGCCGACGTTGCATAGTAGGTTTCGCCTGTCATCTTTGCCCCTCCTGCAGCGCAGCGGAAGTAATTGACGCGTGTCAAGTTGCATGGTCGACAACCGGCGGTGATGCGAAAGTTATTCTTGCTAAGCAACACTCCAGTTTGTTGATATACCGACGGTACGATGAAACGGCGATGCGCAGAATTGACAGCCAGTACGAGTAGAGGGCGCTCAATCAGGAATTCTGGGGAGGTTTCCATGGTGCGTGGACTGACAACTCTGACTGGCGGTCAGGGTTGCCGCACGATTGGCACCGTCTCGGGTTTTGTGTTGAAACTTGCCCGCCAGTCCGCTGCCCTGACACAGGAGAAGCTTGCTGCGGCGGTGGGTGTCGACGTCACCACGATCCAAGGATGGGAGTCCGGTCGACGGCCACTCTCCGCTGTGAGCGCGGGTGACTTCCTGCGCCTGTGTGGTCGGCTGTCGCGGCTCGGTGCGCCGGCGGCGACTGGTCGTCATCTTCGTGAGGCGATTGAAGCGGACCAAGTGCTCTCGACTGGAATCATCGCAGGTCATGCCTGGGTGGACCCCGATAATCATCCCTTGGCTGCGAGCGTCCACCGTTGGACGCTCACTAACCTGATCCTGTGGCCGATCCTCGGTCGTACTCCCAGCCACCTGCACGAGTTCGTAGTCCAGATACCTCGGCGGGGACCGGCTCCGCTCCGCCCCGTCCTGACCGCCGAGGAACGCACTCGCTTCCTTGATCACCTGCTTACCGTCGCGGAGCAGGCAACGCGTACCGATGAAGTGCTTCTACGTCGCCAAGCCGTCTATCTGCTCGGATTCGACGGACGATCGGAAGTGGTCGACTGGCTCCGCGCCGAGTGGCACCGTGCCGGGCGAACCCGCCCCCTCGAACGCGACATCGCCGGGCTGTTGGAAGTCAGGTCCGCATCGGTCGCGCTCGCCGTCGCCGGCGACAGCACTCATCTCTACGACTTCGTCGAAAAAATGACCGACCAGTTCCAGCAAGCCGCGAACCTCAACTACTGGGCGTATTGGATCGGCGAATTGAGTGACGAGCAAACCGATGACGCCTTTATGGCCGACGCTGACACGCGTTCATGGACAGGCGCTCGACTTTTCCAGCACCTGATGGGGCGCCTTGATCCGGAGTCGCCCCACCGGCCACTTAATATCTGCACGCTTCATGCCCTGATCGCCTCACGGCCCTCACTACTCAATGGGCGACCCGACGTCCGCGCGTCACTTGCCGTGGCACTCGATAGGCTCGCGTCGACTGACGCACTGAGCCGTACCGAGCGCAACCAGGTAGCCGGACTTCAATACGCTGCGCGCATCACCGACCGGTAGAGAGGACCACCGTGTCAGAGGAAGCCGAGGCAATCGCCACATTCGGGTACGAACTCGGGCTACTGAAACGCGTGCGCCGTACTGGCTGGTGGCATGCGGGCGTCCGTGATCCTGAGTCCGTCGCCGAGCACACGACGCGGACCGCTCAACTCGCCGCCCTCATCGCCGCGGAGGAAGGTGCTGACCCTGCCCGTGCAGCGTTCCTCGCCCTATGGCACGACACCCAGGAAACCCGCACGGGGGATCTGCCCCACACGGCCACCGCCTATCTGACGAAGCCGGACCCACGCCAGATCACCGCCGACCAGACAGCGCAACTCCCGGATCCTGCCCGCGAAGCCGTCCGGTCTGCTGTCGATGAGTACGAGGCCCGCCAAACCCTCGATGCAATATGCGCCCGGGATGCCGACAAACTGGAGATGCTGCTTCAGGCCGTGGAGTATCGGGAAATCGGTGTCCAGAGAGTCGAGGGTTGGATTGAGTCCGCCCAGAAGGAGTTGAAGACCGAGACCGGCCGGCGAATTGCAGAGGCGGCAACTGCGCTATCGCCGCTGTCCTGGCGCCATCGTTGATCATGTCCATGTCGAGAGCATCGTCACTCTTCCACCATGGAGGTGAGGGCGTCCGACGGTGAGCGAGCCACCCACCCCGCCAATGCTCACCTTGGGAAATCGCCGCCGTGAGCCGGGCTGATGCTCACCGTGGTCTGCCTTGTGCCGGCCAGGTGGTGAGGATCGTGGTGTGCCGGCGGGTGACGGTGAGGCGGAGCTGGTCGGGTTCCGCCGGAGGTGGGTCGACAGGGTGCACGGTGATCTCCGGGCCTGAGCCGTGCCGGTAGTCGCAGTCCCACGTCACGATGAGGTCCTGCAGGTCCGTGGCGAGGGTATCCGCGTGTGGTCCGAAGCCGTGGGCGCCAAGCTGCCATGTGGTGTCGTCGTTTTTGCGCATGGCGAGGTAGGCGAGGCTGTCATCGGTGAGCAGAGTCGGGCAGGTGAATCGATCTTGCGGGTCGAGTAGGCCGGCGGTGGCCTCGCGGTCGACGGCGAGCGCGCCGAACGGTCGCGGCTGGCTGGACAGCCATAGATGTAGGGACTCGAACGCATCGGATTCCTGCCCGCTGATGGTGACCGGTGCCCATCGCTCTACCCGCGGCTGTGTCAGGGCTGCCGCGAGGTCGTCGGCGTGCACCTCGCCGGGATCGTCGAGCAGTAGAACGATGTCGTTGCCGCGCAGCGGTACCCGGCGGGCGCGCTGGCTGCGGTCACCCTGCATGGCTACGAATCCGCATTGCAGGGCGGCGGTGGCAGCGAGGTGGTCACCCTGGTGCTGCAGGGTGAGGTAGCGGGTCAGGGTCCGCATCCGCAGGGGCACGACGATCCGCCCGCCTGGTGCGAGTTGCTCGATCCAGGCGGCCGGGATGTCGCCGGCTTCGACGGTAACGATGATCGCGTCGTACGGCGCGCCGGGCTGGTGTCCGCGCTCGCCGTCACCGTGCACGACCTCGACGTGGGGATAGCCGGCTGAGTCGAGGTATGAGCGGGCGGCGGTGGTGATGTCGGCGTCGATGTCGACGGTGACGACGTGGCCGTGCGGGCCGGTGAGTTCGGCGAGCAGCGCCGCGTTGTAGCCGCCGGAGCCGACCTCCAGCACCCGGTCACCGGACCGGATTCCCGATTCTTCCAACGCGTACGCCTGTACCCAGGGCGCCGAAACCGAACTTAACGTCGTGCCGTCCTGGCCGTGTTTCGTCGCGACGACGGTGTCCTCGTACGCCTCGACCGCAGTGACGGTGTCCGGTACGAACAGATGCCGAGGCACTGCCCGGAACGCCGCTTCCACCGGTGTGGTCCGGATCCAGTTCCTGCCCGTCAACTGAGTTGCCAGCCGGTCACGTAGCTGTCCGGGCGACATGTCCTCGACAACGGAATCCACTGGTGCTCCTTTCGGTCGGGGCGTCCCTGGCCTTCCGGGCGCATGAGCTGAGGGCGAACGGTGATGACGGAACGGCTGGCAGCGTCTGTGCCTGCTGATTCAACGAGGCTAAGGCGTCTTTCAGAGGTGGTGGTCGCCGGTGAAGGTCACGCCGTGGCGTTGATCGATAACTTGAGAGGTCTCCGGTAGAGGTTCAGCGACCAAACCAAACTTCATACCGGAGACCTCGTGGCCACCTCAGCGGTGACGAGGCGGCATGACCTCACCGACGCTCAGTGGCAGCGCCTCGCCGTGTTGCTGCCGGTCTCGGTGAAGGGTCGTCCGCCGAAGTGGGAGAAACGGGTGTCGCCAGCCGAATCAGCTGACTTGTCGCCACAGGGAGCGGACCGCCGATCTGGTACGCCACCCGGGAAGAGATGCCCTATGCGGCTTCGCGGGGGATGAGGTTGGCGGCGGCGTCGGCGTTGGGGCGGCGGAGGTCGAGGATGACGGAGGTGTAGGTGTCGGAGGTGAGGCCGATGGTGGAGTGGCCGAGGACTTCTTGGATCTCTTTCATGTCGGCGCCGCCGTGGCGTAGGTAGGTGGCGGCGCAGTGGCGCAGGTCGTGCAGGCGTACCGGTGGTAGGCCGCTGGCTTTGACGAGGTAGTCGAAGCGGCCGCTGATGGCTTGGGGGTGCCAGGGCTGGCCGTTGGGGCGTACGAAGAACAGCCCGGTGTTCGGCCAGGTGTCGCCGCTGACCTGTTGCCAGCGGTTACGCATGTCGAGGTAGGCGGTGAGACCGGCGACGGTGGTCGGGCCGAGGGGGATGATCCGGTCTCCGGCGTCGCTCTTCACTTCGCGGGTGACAGGGGTGTAGCCGACGGAGGTGATCTGCTGGACGACGCTGAGGTACGCCTCGTCCAGGTCGACGTCGAAGTCGCGGAGGCCGATGGCCTCGCCGCGGCGTAGGCCGCGGTGCAGGATCAGCTCGAAAAGTGGGTAGAGCACGGCGTCGTGTTTCTGGGCGTAGTCGAGGAACTGTCCGGCCTGTTCGGGTCGCCACACCATCACCGGGCTGGGCCGCTGTCCGGTGACCTTCCACTGCTCGACCGCCTTGGGCGTCCAGACGCGTGCCTTCGGGCGTGCAACGGGTTCGAGTTCGATACCCAGGGCAGGGTTGTGGGGGATGAGCCGGGAGCGGCGGACGGCGTCGTTGAGGGCCGCCCGCAGCGTGGCGTACAGCCGAACCATGCTGGTGGGGCCCAACGGCCGGACCCCGCGAACCGAGGCGCGTATAACGGGGTCGTCGCTGGCCCGCGCGGTGCGGATCTGGGCGTTGCGCTGGTCGAGGGCGGTGAACATGGCCTGGATGTGGCTGGTCCGCAAGCTCTGCAGCGGGATGTCGCCGAGGTGCGGGATGAGCCGGCGGCGGATGTGGTCGCCGTACGACAGGAGGGTGTTCGGTGACAGGCCGCGTCGTCCGGCGAGCCATTCGGTGAGGTACTGGCCGGTGGTGGTCGGCACGTTGGCGGGGACTCCGGCGCGCACGCGGGCGGCGACGGTGTCGAGGCTGGGTAGCGGGATGCCGTTCTTGCATGCCTGGAGCATGTCGCCGATCTGGACGGCGAGGCCGGTGTCATCGCCGGCGAGGGCGAGCAGCGAGCGGGCGTGGTCGAGCTCGGTACGGGTGGTGTCGCGGTCGTCGAAGCCGCTGCGGCGTAGCACCCGGCGGGTCTGCCGTGGTGCGGTCGGGAGTTCGAGTTGGTAGCCCCAGGTGCCGTGGGTGGTGCTCCACGAGCCGCCGGGGCGACGGAGTTTCGGGCAGCCGCTGTTGAGTCGTTTCCCGGTGACGGCATTTTTGCAGCCGCATCGTTTGGTGATGGATCCTTCGCTGATCACGGTTCTCCCTGTGTCGCGTGGTCGTGGACGGCGGTCGTTCTGATTGCGCCGTGGTGATCCACGCTCGACTGCGCCGAGAAGGTCAAGTCGCCGCGGGCGGGGAGGCCGAGAGCGGCGAGGATGCCGGCGATCGAGACGCGGTAGCGGGTGCCGACGCGTATGACCGGTGCCGGGAATTGGCCGGTGCGGGCGAGGTCGTAGGCCAGGGACCGGCCGAGCCCGAAGATCCGGGCGGCGGTGGGTAGGTCGGTGACGGCGCCCAGGGCGCGGATGCGGTCCTCGGTCCACACACCGTCGCGGTGGCCGGTGCCGGTGTTCGGGGTGGCGTTCATGGTGAGAGTGCTCCTGTCGCAAGAGACGGGCCGACGCCGGGCGCGATCTCGCCGCCCGCTGGCCCGGGCGGGATGCGCTGGCACTCTCAAACCGGCTTTTGTCAGCTCCGGCGAACACTCTTCGGTCTAACAGGTTCCTGACAGCGCCTGACGAAAGTCTGACAGTGCAGCTCAGCGCCTTGATCGGCTGCGGACGCCGAGACGGACAGCGCAGATGAACATCGACTTGCGGAATGCGCTGTCAGTCGGTTGTGTACAACCGACTGACAGCTCGGCCGGTCCTGCAGAGGCGTCATGGTGAATCCCGTCGGAATACCTGCTGACCTGCACCGTCAGAGATTCTTGGCGGCCTGTCAGAAACCTGTTAGATCGCAGAGTGTTCGTCTGAGCTGACAAACCCCGTTTTGAGGATGACGTCGCTGGAACGCGTGGCGCAGAAGCGGCCAGCCGACCGCTGCTTGCTCCGGTATACCGAAGGCCGCACTCTCCGCCCCGCAGCGCACCCCGGGCCGCAAGGGCCGACGCCGCCCTTACCCGCGGCCACCGAAGACGGTGGCGCCCACGGCTCTAACGCCATCCATGCCGTGCCCGCCGGTTTTCGCCAGCACCAGGCCCGCCCGCGCAGAGGTTCCGGCCGGCCGCCAGCACCTCTCGAAGATTGAGGAGATTTCTGTTGCAGTCCTTTTACTCGCCACCGACGACGGTTCGGCCGTCCGTGTGGACGTCAGCTCTGCCGTCAGTGTTGACGTCAGTCTTCAACCGGACCCCCGGACCGACCCCCACACCCGCCTCACAGCGCAGGTCAGGGCGGCTGTCGACGCCAGGGACATGTGCTCCGACAGACCCTGCAATCGTTCGGGTCTCCCCGGGGGTACGGCATGGATGATCCCGTCCTGCGGGTGCAGTCCCAGCTCACCGCCCGCGACCGGATCCTGCTGGGCTGGCTCTACGACCACGGCGTGCTAACCACACCCCAGCTGGCCGGGGCCCTGTTCCCGTCGCTGGACTTCTGCCAGCGACGGTTGCGCACCCTCTACCAACTGCGTCTGATCGCCCGCTTCCGCCCGCAGCGCGCCGACGGCGGCTCGTACCCGTACCACTGGCTCATCGACCAGCTCGGCGCCGAAGTCGTCGCCGCGGCCCGCGATGAACGGCCGCCCCGCCGCGACCACGCCCGCCTCGAACGCCGCCGCTGGACCTCCACCCGCACTCTCGCCCACCGGCTCGGCGTCAACCAATTCTTCACCGACCTCGCCGGCCACGCCCGTACTCACCCCGGCGCCGAACTCCAGCAGTGGCTGCCCGAAGCCGTCTGTCAACGCGCCGGCACCTTCGTCACCGGTAACGACCCGGCGCTGCTTCGCGCGTACGAGCCATCGGTACGCCCGGACGGGTACGGGCTCTGGGCCGAGGACGGCCGCGACGTTCCGTTCTTCCTCGAGTACGACACCGGCACCGAACCACTGGGCGTTCTGACGGCCAAGGTCGTCGGCTACGCGAGGCTCTTCGCCACTCTCGGCCGGTCCTGGCCGGTCCTGTTCTGGCTGCACTCCGCCGCCAGGGAACGCAACCTCCGGCAGCGCTTCACTGACCTACCCGACCTGTTGCGCGTCGCCACTGGTACTCGCGAAGGCTCGGCCTGTCCAGCCTGCCAGATCTGGACCACCGTTGGATCGAGCGAGCGCTGCCGACTGTCAGGTCTCTGATCAGGAACGCTCGCCGGGTCAGAACTCTGGTGCGTTGGATCGCAGCAGCCGACTCCATATGCGAGTACGTGCATATACGCGAGGGCAACGCGGCGTCAGGTCGTGCACCCCCGTCGGACAAATCGTCAAGGTCTCAGTCAGAGGAGGATGCGCGCCGGCCGCGTGCCTGCAACTGGGTCAGCCAGTGAGCAGCGGGCTGCGGTCGGGTGCCGTAATCATCTGAACGTAACGCCTGAGCCCGCGCAGCGTCGGATAGCTCGGGACGGGGAAGCCGACAACTTTTGTGCAGCACGGCTGTCATGGTCGGGGTCGGTTTAATGTCGAAATGGTTGAGCGAGACGGGCCAGCCTTCGTCGGTCACCTGAGGATTCCAGGTTCGGCACACCACTTGGCCGAAGGCGTGGAACTCGAACCATCCGATCAGCGTTGCCGGCTTGTTGCATTCGCCGTCCAGCCAGAGGAGGCGTTGTCCAGGGCTCAGCCGTTCTTTACCGATGAGCCACCCATTGACCGCGTCCTCCTCACGGTTCAGATAGGGCACTGGGTCTTCGTCGCCGTAGGGGTCCGTGACAGAGAAGCCTGATACCGAGCGTGGATCGTCCTCAGCCATCAACTCCAGTACATCCCCGTCATGGTGCGCTTGCCACAGGTCCAGCGGTGGTTGTATCTCGCCGGTTGCGCGGTAGGGCAACACAGCGAACATCTGACCTTTGCGCAGGCTGAGTGCGATCCGATCGCCGTGGCTGAGTCGTACCGGTTCGCTAGTCTGCCAACTTTCAATGCCATCCTGCTCGGCGGCAGCCTGCCGAACGGCATCCACCGCAACCGACACCTCGGTGGCGAAAAATTCTCGTTGTTCGCTGACCCGGACGCCCTTCAAGATCCGGTGAGCAGCGCGCTCCACCGCTTGGGAATGCGATGTCAGCATCCGATGTTCAACGACGAAGTGCACAGGTACACCGGTGGAGCGCAGCTTGCGGGCGCGATCCTCGGGCAACAGATCGGTGTAACCCACCTTCACCAACCCGGGCATTGTCGGGTTCGACAGGATGTAGACGAATCCCACGCGATAGGCCACGAGTCCAACTTAGTTCGCCGGTCAAAACGTGGCATTCGAGGGGATGGATCAGCTACTTAGTAGGACTTTGTTAGGTCGGTACGGTGTGTCGCTTGTAGCTGTTGGGTGAAGGTGTTTGGCTGCGCGGCGTGGATGAGGGTGCGCTGGCTCGG